>VERF01000030.1 GCA_018882895.1 Candidatus Kapaibacterium sp. | reverse complement strand
TATTCGCGAATCCAGTTCTTTTGATCGGGATCCTGAATGTACATGTACTCGATGCCGATGTGATCGCAGTATGTATCACGCAGCATGTCGATGATATCGCGAAGCGTGGCGCGCTTAACGCCCCCTAGCCCACCGGTGTCAAACTCACGGTCGAGATCCCAGATCGTGAAGTTGTAGTACCCGGGATCGAGCTCCGGATAGTAGTAGGCCTCGAGTCCGAGAGGATTGACATCAGCCAGCAGGTGACCCCGCACGCGGTAGGCGTTGATGAGCTGAACAACTCGACCTTCCTTGTCGATCTCCTCCGGAGTGTCGGGCTGGGCAAAGGGGCTAGCCCCCTTCTCATGCATCCAGCGCATCGGCTCGAACGGGATCTTGATGGCGGCGAAGATCTGCTCGTAGAAACGGTGCTCTCCAAGCAGCAGCTGGTGGATGTACTGCAGGAACTCGCCCGACTCGGCGCCCTGGATAACGCGGTGGTCGTATGTGGATGTGATGGTCACGACCTTTGAGATCGCAAGCGTCGAGAGCACGTCAGGCATCATTGCCTGGAACTCGGCCGGGTACTCGATGGCACCGGCGGCGACGATCGTGCCCTGACCCTCCATGAGACGAGGCACGGACATCACCGTGCCAATGCCTCCCGGATTGGTCAGCGTGATGTTGGCACCAGAGAGCTCCTCGGGTGTGAGCTTGTTTGTGCGTGCGCGCCTTATAACGTCATCATAGGCCGCAGCATACTCTTCGAAGCTCAGTCGCTCTGCATTCTTGATGCTCGGTACAAGCAAGATCCGCGAACCATCCTTGCGCGTTGTGTCAACGGCAAGTCCGAGGTTGATGCCACCACGCTCAATGCGCACCGGTGTTCCGTCCTGAAGCCCATACGAGTTCTTCATGTTCGGATACTTCTCGGCAGCACGAACGATGGCCCAGCCAAGAATGTGCGTGAAGGAGAGCTTGTTGCGACGCCTGCGAGCAAGGAAGGTGTTGGCGATGCGACGATTCTCTTCGAGAGCTTTGACGGGAATGTTGCGCACGCTGGTGGCCGTAGGCACGTTCAGCGAGGCCTCCATGTTCTGGGCGATCTTCCCCCCGATGGACGACAGAGGCACGATGGCATCGCCGGCAGACATTGCCGGAATACGCGTACCGTTGGCCGAAATGGCAGGTGTTGCCGGAATCACGACCGCAGGTGCTGGCGGTGCAGGTGCCTTCGGAGTTGGTGTTCCATTGAAGGCAGGTGCCTGGACAGGTGTTTCGGGGGTATAGCTGGCAAAGAAGTTTTGCCACTCGGGCGATACGGACGAGGGGTCTCGAAGGTACTCGAAGTACAGTTCGTCAACGTATGCGCTGTTCATCGACATCATGGTCGAATGACTTTCAAGGTGGAAAATGTGTTGCAAAACTACGGTTTTTCACGCATCCCGATGAAGGCCAGCATCCTGCCGGAGCGGCCAGCATCACGCCTGAACGAATGATACCGCACATCGCCGATGGTGCACGCTCGATCGACCGATATGTTATCCTCCGGAACGCCCCGTGCAACGAGCTGATGAACGATCGCCCTGTGATTGTCGAAGTACCATTTCGGCTCGATCGGCGGCGCGATCGGCGGCGAGTCGCTTCGCAGAGCATCGGACGTCGGTGTGCAGAACTCACTCAGGACATCTGCAACGTCGGCGCCAACCTCGTAGGCCTGGCCGGAGGCGCAAGGAGAAAGCCACGCATGAATGTTGCTGACGTCGCACCCGACCTCGCCGACAAGCCGATCGATCATCGCACCGGTGATGTTGGCCGCCGTGCCCCGCCAGCCGCTGTGCACGGCCGCGACCACCCCACGCACCGGGTCGTGCAGCAACACACCGCAGCAGTCGGCCAATTTCACTCCCAGCAGGATACCGGGAACGGTTGTAAGCAGGCCGTCGGCGCAACTGTTGCGGACCTGATCGATGGCGGTGGTATCGCTGACCCGTACGATGTTCGAACCATGCACCTGCCGGACCGTTGCAATCAGGTGTCGATCGCACCCGATGCTGCCGGCAAGTAGCTTGTATGAGCTCTCAACCTGAGCGGCACCTGCCGAATCGGAAATCGAAAATGTTGTTCCCGGCCAGGCAAGAGCCGACGTATCGACGATGCTCATACCGGAGATCAGGTTGGGACTATCAAAAGCTGCTCGCGTTGCGATCATGGTCGGGCGGTGTCAGATGGAGCCACAAGAGCCCCCTTCATGCGGCGGCCCCAGAGGCCCAAACCTACGACAGCGTCCGGACGTTCCTGCCGAGTCCATCTGCACGCAGCATGATCGACAGGCCCCGCATCGGCTCCGATAAATGCAACGATGGTGCGACGATCGGTTCGGCTGAAAACGACAAGTCCTGCCTGCCGCTCGATGATGCAAAGGGGCTTCTCGTTGCGCTTGCTATTCCTTGCGGCAAGCACCGCGACACATACCAGCAGAACCGTCGCCACGCAGCGGATGAGAAAACCGGTCCACGTTCGCGATGCAAGGGGCCAGCTGAGACCAAGGGTAACCACGATGCTGAGCCAGACCATGCGGATTGTATCGATGCCAGATGTCAGATCCAGTGCGGCCGTCGTGGCCACCGCATCTGCACAGCGGACCAATACCGTAAGCCACCATCCAAGGGCTTCTTCTATGACTGGCAGTGGTATCAAGGCCAGACCCAGACCCAATACCAGCGAGCCGCTAAGGATCGGCACAACGATGAGGTTGGCCAATGGTGCCATCAGACTGATCGAACCAAACAGGACAGCTGCCGGAGCCGTCACACCCACGGTCGCCCCCCAGGAGACGGCTACGGCGTCGAGAAGAATGTTCGCAGAGGGGCGTCTGCGTATGAGTAACATCTGAAGGATACGTCGGCAGGGCGGCACGACCAGGATCATCGCCAGCGTGGAGGTCACCGATAGAAAAAATCCGCCGCTCATGCCTGCCATAGGGTCGAGACCGATGATCACAAGAACGCTGAACATCAACATATTTATCGGATGGACATCGCGTTCTGCTCGAAGTCCCAGCATAGCGCCAATGCCCATGATGGCGCTCCTGACGGCAGGGGGCTCAGCACCACTGAGCAAGGTGTACGTCAGAACAACGCCGATACCCACGATCATGAGTACAGCATTGGGCCGCGCGCCGATCAGGAGCATCACCAGCCAGGTAACGATCGCCACATGAGAGCCGCTTACCGAAAAAATGTGAGCCGTGCCGCTGAGTCGGTAGGCACGCACCGACTCGACGTCGATGCGCGATCGGTCACCGATCACCAGAGCGATGACGATGGCCGATACGTCAGACGCCAGCCGTGTCTCAAGTCGTCGGATCATCATTTGCCGCATATCGGCAAGCCATCGCAAGGGCAGAGCGCCCGGTCCGGCATCGTGTCCCCTGCCGCGATCAAGAATCAAGGATACACCAATGGATCGCAAGTAGTCGGGCTCGGAGAACTCTCCGTCCAACGTCGGACGTCGCGGACGTCGCAGCAGCCCCGTCACGATGCGCCGACGGCCGACGCTGATCGAACTGTCGGCACGTTGTTCCGTGACGATAACACGCGCCCATGTGCACGGAGCATACCGAGCATCGACTTCGGCTCTGAGGACATACCGTATACGGTGTGGAGCTCGCCTGATCACCTGTTCAATCACTCCGCTGCAGCGCGCCGGGCTTACAGTCACGCGTGCACAGGGTGTCGATATGTTACCGGCAGATACTCCCAGCTCGGCAGTAATTGCCCCGGCGGCGCAGGTTCCTACGGCCAGAGAAGAGCACAGCATCGATACCGCGTACAACCTCAGACGCATGGCCAAAAGGCCTGCCAGAAGCAAAGCGCAGCTCAAGGGCAGCGTGATCGCCCCCTCAAAGCCGAGCGACAAAATGAGCCACGTGGAGCTCAATGTCAGCGCGGCAGGCATGGTCAGTGGAAAGCGTTGCATACAACTCGTTCTTCGTGCCGATTGGGCGTCGGAACGTGACGTGTCGGTGTTGATAACTCGGCTCCCTCAGGGTCGTGACCGCCCGTAATTTGCGCCCTCCCCAATGCGTCGGCAGTTCGGGAGTGGCTTGCAATGTCACGTTTTACGTGCCATGCCGCACATAGACGACAACGACGCATTCTATCCACGAATCATCAACGGAAATCATCATGAGCACAGAGACAAAAGCATCCAAGGATGCAAAGGAAACTTCATCGGCGGCAGCCAAGCCGGCCGATGCTAAGCTGAAGGCCGCAACGTTGGCAATGGAGCAGATCGAAAAGCAATACGGCAAGGGCTCGATCATGCGCCTGAGCGACACGTCCTCGGTGGAGATCGACGCGATCTCGACGGGCTGCCTGTCTCTCGACGCGGCCATCGGTATCGGTGGCGTGCCACGCGGACGTATCGTGGAGATCTACGGTCCGGAGTCCTCCGGTAAGACGACGGTCTGTCTGCAGGTGATCGCCGAAGCTCAGAAGGCAGGGGGCTTGGCAGCATTTGTCGATACCGAGCACGCCCTTGATGTGAAGTACGCGCAGCGACTCGGTGTCGACCTCAACAACCTGCTGCTTTCGCAGCCGGAGTTTGGTGAGCAGGCCCTGGAGATCGTCGAGACGCTGGTACGTTCCGGTGCGATCGACGTTGTCGTGGTCGACTCCGTAGCGGCCCTGACGCCTCGCGTGGAGATCGAGGGCGATATGGGAGATGCCCAGATGGGATCGCAGGCGCGCCTGATGAGTCAGGCAATGCGCAAGCTCAATGCCGCTATCGGACGCTCCAACACCACGGTGATCTTCACCAACCAGCTCCGCTCGAAGATTGGTGTGATCTATGGCAATCCTGAGACCACAACGGGCGGAAACGCCCTGAAGTACTATGCGTCGGTGCGAATCGACGTTAGACGCAAGGACGTGATCAAGGACGGTCAGGACATCGTCGGCAACCGCGTACGGGCCAAGGTGGTGAAGAACAAGGTGGCTCCCCCATTCCGTGAGGCCGAGTTTGACATCATGTACAACGAGGGTATCTCTCGTCTTGGCGACATGATCGACGTTGCCGTAGAAACCGGAATCATCGCAAAGTCCGGCTCATGGTTCTCCTTCAATGAGGAGCGCGTGCAGGGTCGCGACGGTATGCGCAAGCTGCTGACGGAAAACGCCCCTCTTTATGCGGCATTGGATGCTGCCGTGCGTCAGGCCCTGAAGCTTCCCGATACAGCAGCTCCTACCAACGGCAAGAAGTAACGCATGGGCGTGATCACGTCCATCCGCCGAAATGTGAAGAATACCGGACGCTGTTCGGTCTTTGTCGACGACGAGTTCTTTGCCGCGTGTCCGATCGACGTGGCGCTTGCGCTGGGTCTTGCCAAGGGGCTCATCATGACCGATGAGCTTGCCTTGCGACTGCGTCGCGAGGATCGTCGCATGGTCCTGCGGCAGAAGGCCTACCGCTTTGCCACGTACAAGCCACGCACGCGGCGCGACGTTGAGCGGCAGCTTGAGCGGCTCGAGGCCACGGCCGAGGAGGCCGGCGACGTGTTGTCATGGCTTTCGGAGTTTCGACTCATCGACGACAGGTCGTATGCTGAGAGATTCCTTATCGCTTCGCGGGAACGTAAGCCCCTTTCCCCGGTCATGGCCCGCAGAGCACTGCTTACCAAGGGTGTTCCGGAGGCCATAGTCGACGAGGTGTTTCATGCACAGGAAGATCAGTTTGACCCCACAGATGCCGCACGGCGCGTTGCTCGCAAGAAACTTCGCATGATCACGTCGACCGATGCCAAAGACGTAGAGAGTAAACTCGTGCGGTTTCTGCAGTATCGTGGCTACACCTGGGATGTGATCAGGGCCGTGCTTTCCGAGTGGAAGGCTGGAGGCCTGCTAGCGCTCATATGGGTGATGCTGCTCACGGCTGACATGCAGGCAGGGGGCGACACGGCATGCGGTAAGATTCGCCTGGGTGATGCGATCAATCAGTTTCAGCCCACAACGCTGCCAGTCCTCGGTGCCGACGGAGAGCTGTTTCTCGACCGTAAGAACCATCCCGACAACCAAGGTGGTACGGATGATCCGGACGAGGTGTGGGTCACGCGCCTCAGGGGCAATCAATGGTTGGCAGCACGCCCAGCGCAGATCACGGCGTTTGACTCTGTGCAACGGCGCGTGATGCGGGCCGAAGTGATGTTTGGCATGAGTCATGACGGCCTGCAGGCCCTTGTGGCCGGAGCATTTGGAGCCCGTACCGACGTCATGTCGCTTGCTCTCTTCATGCGTGACCGTCGAGATGGTCCATACACGAGGGTCATCGTGCTGGTTGCAGACCTGGGGAGGAATTTCTTTGCAACAATGTCAGAGGATAGACAGGCCATCATTCTGGCCCTTGATCGGCCGGACGGGATGGGCGACCTTGATCTGTACGTCATGAGGATCGACCTCTGCAGGATGCAGTTCGGCAAGCCCGTTGCATTGGGCAGGCGCATCAACACGGCGGGTTTCGAAGGATCGCCCTGGATCGCCTGTGACAACCGGACGCTCTACTATGCCTCGGCCGGTCGTGAAGATCGACTCGGCAAAGCGGATCTGTATATGACACGTCGGCTCGATTCCTCATGGACGTCATGGAGTGAACCGGTGAATCTCGGATCCTGCGTCAACACCACCGGCGACGAGACCACGATCTCCCTACCGTGCGGAGTGTCACGTGCCTTCGTTACTTCATGGGATGCTGAAACGGACCGATCCGGCGTCTATACCGCAGATCTGCCAAAGCACCTGCTTCCCCAGCCGATGAATGAGCTTACGGTGCGCTTACAAGATGTCGACGGCAGGCCCCTGATGATCGCCAAGACTAGGGTGGGCATCACTGCCGACGGCGCCGGCGTCTATGGCCCATGTCCGGCAAATGCTCAGTTCACCAACACCAGCGCTGCCGATGGAGTGGCACGCTTACTGGTAGCTGTTGATTCAACGTTTTGGGCCTTTGCGTCGCCTCAGAGTGCGGACTCGCTGCTTGTCATGCCGAGGCAATTCGGAAGTGCGGCATCGCCGATCAGCGTTGACCTTTTGGCGTTGCCTACCAACAAGCCGATCGTGAGCATCTACTTCGAAAAGGGGCAGGCCTCGCTAACGCCGGCATCTTTCGAGGCACTCGAATCACTTCGCAAAAGGATCGGGTCGACCAATCTGCCGCTTCTAAACCTGCGAGCCTACACGGATGCAAGCGGCTCTCGTGCCATCAACGAAGCTCTTTCTCGTGAGCGCGCACTCGTAGTTGCCGAGCAGTGCACGATGTTCGTTGTCGATGCAGATCCGAGCCGCATCAAGACTCGTGCTTATGGCGTTGAGATCATCAACGGCAAACCCGTCGATTCCGATGCGCCGGAGAGTCGGCGAGTTGACGTCTACGTTGCTCCACTGTAATGCGTCGTGCCGTCGCCACGAAGTTCAACGCTCGTGGTGCGGCGCTTGTTGCCATCGACATCTTCGATAAAGTGGATCACCCATCGTGCGCCCGAATGCACATAGAGGGCGATCTCGTTATCGCCGATCCATTCGGTGTTCTCGTCGTGCAGTGGTGATCTCCAGAGCACTTCATCTTCGGCCACAAGGCATGCTCGCTCGATACCGTCATCACCCAGGGCCTGGATCACCAGTTCTTCCTGACCCATTGGACGGCGCTCGAGGCGAACGCGCAGGCGCTGCCACGAGTCAGATGTCTCCATGGCAACGTCGCGCACGATCGCATCACTTCGATGCATGGATGTTGTGCCGAAGGCAACTGCCTGACGCTCCAGCGTGCCCCCTTCATGCTCCGTAAGGGGGCGATTCAGCTCCGGCGGCACGCTACGGCCACACCGTTCGAAGACGGCTCGCAGGTGCGCCCGAAAGGTCGCATCGAACTCTTCCCTGTGCGGTGCCTGATGCCGATCGTCATACCACCAGAACCAGTCAGATGCTTCGAGAACCTCAAGTTGTTGCGCGACGGATTCCTGGCTCGCGCCGCTGTTGAGCAGGGCCTGACGTGCCCGCCCAAGCAGGCTCCAGGCAAGGTTCTTTGTGGCAGAGCCGATCCAGACACCAAAGTCACCATTGATCCAGGAACCGGCACGTAGACGTTCCAGACGTCGAGCGTGGCCCGATTCAGCCACCTGTGAACACGTGACCGTGGTGAATCGATCATCGTCGGCCAACCGCTGCATGAGCGCACGCAGGAACTCTTCGCCGTTGTGACGGTAGAACTCCCAGCAGTTTTCTCCGTCGAGCATCACAGGGATGACGGCACTTTGAAGCGCCTCAGCCCCCTGCTCGTGGATGATCAATTGACGTCGCTCTTCGAGGCGTCGCATGAAGTCGGCCGCGGCACTCGAAGCATCCCAAGATGCGTACTCAAAACCGATAGCATCGCTCAGCCCGTGGTCACGAAACAGAATTGTGATCGGTCCCGACGAGGTCATGACCTCATAGGGGAAGAACACATCGCTTCGCACAAACAGCCCATCTGCCGACGCCCTCAGTACCTGTTCATCCGTTGCGGTCCAGCGCATGCCTTTTCGTGCAAGGATCTCGAGCGCCTCCATTGAAAGCGAACCCTCTGCCGGCCACATTCCTTTTGGTGCCGTCCCACTTCGACGCTTCCAATCGTCGATGGCACGCTGAACGTGGCGCTCTGCGTGGAAGGGGGCTTTGTAGGGTGGATCCGGAAGTTCCGCACCGGGCATCGATTCGCGGGCAACATCGCTGTTGATGACCAGCGGAAGGATCGGGTGATGGTATGGTGTGAGGCTGATCTCAAAGTGACCGCTTTGCTGCAGTTCGACCATACGATGTGCTGTCATGGCGACTATGCGTCGGAGTTCTTCCATGAGCTCCAGCTTCTGAACTTCCGAGTACGCCTCCTGCTGATCGATCAGGCGCTGGATCAGCGGATTTGTGCGACGTTGCAACGGACCGCACCATGCCAGGTGGAACAGCACCATCGCATCGCGCCATTCCTGCTCGGAAAGCAGTGGGCGTTCGTGTGTGCGAAGACGCGTCATGATCGACGCAAGGCGCGGCAACTGCTCGATCATCGGGTCACGCAACGTCAGCATCCAACGCGCTAGCTCAAGATGCTGACGCTCGGTCAATGCTGCCGTATTGATCAGGGCAAGTTCTTCCAGCGGATCACGAATGCCCGCGGAGTAGGCATCGAGCTGCTCCAGCATTGAAGGCACAAGATTGATCGTGTGCCGCACGGGATACTCTGCCAGAACACCCGGAAGATCAAGGTAGTCCTTGACGGCATGCAGGCGCACCCAAGGGAGGACAAATCGGCCGTCGAGCCGGTATTCGGGCTGGTGCTGATGCCAGAGGAAGCAGATTCGCATATCGAAATCTACGCTTCTCACAACCATGAACCGCTACGGGTTCTCTGCGGTGGGGTTTTAGGTTTTGGGTTTTAGGTTTTGGGTTTTGGGTTTTGGGTTTTGGGTTTTAGGTTTTGGTTGCAACTACTGGTTGCAGGGTGAGCGCCCGTTGTTGGTGCTTCGCTCACCCAAAACCCAAAACCCAAAACCTACAACCCAAAACCTACAACCCAAAACCTACAACCTACTTGTGGAGATGCCGGGAGTCGAACCCGGGTCCGAAGTGAACGAATCGAAGCCTACCACGTGTGTCTTCGATCTACAGGGTCTCGCTGCTTCGGTAACCGATCGACAGGTCCGAAACAGCCAGCATCAGTGTTTTCTTACGTTAGGTCCTGGTGCACGACTTCACGCCAGCCTGTTAGGGGGCAACACCGAGTCGGAGGGAAACAGGCATCCGTCCGTTCGATGGCATAGCGGCCTAAGTTTAGGCGGCCATGCGATAACCGAAGTTATCGCCAGTTCTTGTTCGCCGGTTGTATTAACGAGCTCCACCAGCGTAGCTCGACACGCATCTTCGTAAACGCTTCACCCCGTCGAGACCGTTACATCCCCAGAGACGAGTGACTAGTTACTAGTTACTAGTTACTAGTTACTAGTTACTAGTTACTAGTTACTAGTTAGTTACTAGTGACGAGTGACTAGTGAGCTTGTCAGAAGGCACAAATCTAGCGCTTTGACGCAGAACGACAGAAAAGCGTGTAATTCGTACCTGTTAACTAGTAACGAGTCCCCGTCTTTCCACCCACTCCCTCACCTCCTCCATATACCACTGGGGGGTGCTGGTGGCACCGGATATGCCAACATTATTGGCGCCGTCGAGCCAGGCGGGGTCGATCTCGTCGATGGTTTCAACGAAGTAGGTGCGGGGGTTGGCTGCATGGGCCACATCGAACAGCACCTTGCCATTGGAGGAGGCGCGGCCGGCCACGAAGATGATCACGTCGTTTGCGCGGGCAAAGTTGGCAAGCTGAGCTTCGCGGCCGCTGACCTGGCCACAGATGGTGTCCTTGACGTGGAACTCCGTTGCGATCTCCTCCATGGTGTCGACGATCAGCTCGCTGATGCGCCCCTTGAGTGCATTGCGAATCTCAAGAAACGTCGGCCTGTCCATGGTGGTCTGCGAAAAAAGTACCGTCTTTCGGTCGAGAAGCACATTTTCGAGAGCATCCTCGACGGATTTGACGACCACGCACTGATCACGCACAACGCCGCGCACACCGAGCACTTCGGCGTGGTCCTTCTTGCCGAAGATCACGATCTGGTAGCCCTGGTCCCAGAACTTCCGCACGCGTTCCTGCAGCTTGGTCACCACCGGACACGTTGCATCAACGATCTCGATGCCGTTGTCCCATGCTTTCCGGTAGGTCTCAGGGGGCTCTCCATGCGCGCGGATGATGACCTTTGCGCCACTGTGGGCAAGACGCGGGAAGTCGTCGACCGTGATGGTCTCAAGCCCTTTGTCGGCAAGGCGCTGAATTTCTTTCGGGTTATGGATGATGTGGCCGAGCACATACACATTGCGATTTGTGGCGGCGTCCTTATGCGCCAACTGGTCCTCGGCGATCTGCACCGTGCGAACCACGCCCCAGCAGAATCCGCTGAACTTGTCGATGGATACGTTCATGACATCATTCCTTTGCCAGCCAGTTCAAAAACCCAGGTGCGCCGAGACGATCGAATGCGTTGTTTGGTATGACCGCACCAGGTCGAGAATCGTTTGTACCTGCTCGTCGATGGTACACGTTGTGGTATCGATCTCCACGGCCCCGGATGCCTTGATGAGGGGGCTTTCGGCGCGGTTGCTGTCGTACTCGTCCCGACTGATGATCTGCTGTCGAACATCATCCTCGGTGATCTGCTCGCCACGTGTCTGTGCTTCGAGCAGACGTCGGCGCACGCGTTCATCGGTGTCCGCTACCAGGAACACCTTTACCTCAGCATGCGGAAAGACAACGGAGCCGATGTCACGTCCGTCCATGACCACGCCGCCCCCTTCGCCGATCTGACGCTGACGTTTGACAAGTGCTTTGCGAACCGATGAAAAGGCGCTCACCTGGCTGACGATCGCCGTGACGTCGGCCTGGCGGATGGCCAATGAGACGTCTTCCCCATTGAGCAGCACCTTCTGGGCACCATCGGAGGGCTCGAGTCGTATGTCCGACGCCTCTGCCAGTAGGCCAAGCGCTTCGTTGGTCAGTGCGCAGCTCGACCGAAGAGCCGACAGTGAGACGGCCCGATACATGGCTCCGGTGTCGATATAGATGTATCCAAGGACTTCGGCCACACGACGGGCAGTCGTGCTCTTTCCGGCACCGGCCGGTCCGTCGATGGCTATGATGAGAGGTTTTGCAGACATTTCGGCGAATTTACTGAAACCCTCCGGCAGGTGGCTCGGTCAAAGCCGGCAACGACGAAGTATTTCGAAGGAAAGCACATGAACATATTCCTCAGCGCAGCCGCCGAGATCGAGCAGTACCTCGTCGGGATCATCAACCTCGTAATCCCAAGGGTCGCGTTTACGACGCCGGGTGCGGACTCAGTCGAGGCCGCCATTGCCCGAGGAGCAGATTCTCTCAAAGAGCTACCTCAGGCAGGGGGTGCAGTGTCGTTTGTCAGCACTCCAATGCATGGTCATGATGGCCTCAGCATCATCTCAGATATCTTCTCAACACTCATTCCCGTGGCCTTTGCGGTTGCTGCTGCGTTCATTCTCTGGAAGCGTATCGAGGCTCGCAAAGCCGTCGAGTTGGCCATGATCGAGAAGGGGCTCACCCCCCGCGGTGAGAAAGAGCAGGAGGACTCAACGCGTAAGTTTCGAGCCCTGCGCTTCGGCATCCTGCTACTTGGTATCGGCCTTGGTCTTGCTGCATCTTTGATCGTGTTTGGCGTTTGGAACGTTCCCGATGAATACCGGCCACTGGTTGTGTGGTCGTCGGTGACGTTTTCGGCTGGCCTTGCCCTGACCATCTATCATATCATCGCAACAAGCCTCGAGAAGATTTGACCGAGACGGAGATCATAGACCGCATCATTGCCGGCGAGACCGAGGCTTTTGCCATCCTCGTTGGGCAGCATCAGCGTCGGGCACTGTCTCTTGCCGAACGCATGCTCCAAGACGTCGAGGAGGCACGTGATGCCGTGCAGGATGCCTTTGTAAAGGCCTACCGATCGCTTGCGAAGTTCAATCGCGACTCGAGCTTTTCGACGTGGTTCTACCGCATCGTGTACACGACGTGTCTGAACGTCCTCGAAAAGCGCAAGCGCCTTCCTCGCCACGATGAGCTCGACGAGGAAACCTCGGAGGCATGGATCGAACCAACGGTGTTCAAGTCCATGGAAGCATCGATGGTCGATGAGGTCATCGCCGATGAGATGAAAAACATGAACTCAATGTACTCCACGGTGTTGGAATTGTTTTACGTTGACGATCGTTCGTACGAAGAGATCGTCACCATCACCGGAATGCCCCTTGGCACGGTCAAGACCCGTCTGAATCGAGGTCGGAATCTGTTGCGCAAGGCTCTTTTGAAACGTTGTCCTGACCTAGAGGTCCCATCATGAACACACCACTCAACAACCGGCAGAACTCGAATCCACCTGACGAGTTCTTTGAATCCGAGATCCTGCTGCGCGATCACATCCGGCGCAGTGTCGAAACCCACGATGACCCGATCTTCACCATCGACGTCATGCGTGCTGTCATGCAGGAGAGTCGCAAACCATCCCTTTTGAAACGACTCTGGAGCAGAACGCCAATGATCGGCCTGGTGGTCGGCCTGTTCACCCTCGGCTTCATTTCCGGCAACGTTGCTGCATCTCAGACCAATTACCTCGAGCTTCTGCAGTCGATCCCATGGTCATCCCTTGCCAATAGCACCCTGACGTGGGTCGCTGCCGGTGCCGCGATCTTTGGACTCGGCGTCTGGCAGATGGAGCGCTGACAGCGCTCATTGACCGCGGTCTGCAAATGGTCGCGGCGCGAAGTCTCTATCCTGTCAGGGCTGAGGTTTCCTTGAACGCAAGTTCAATCGACATCCTGAGCTCGCTGTCAAGCATCGGACAGCCGGCCTTTTGACGTGTATGTTCGTCTTCAACCAGTAGTGTCCGGCACAGCAGCCGGGTCATCAGAACCGCGCTTCTGAGATTGAGGTTCTGAACCACGAGTACTTGATTCTGTTCCCGGAGCTGCTGCAACTCGGATTCCAAACCTTCGCTCTGCAGCCGAAGTCGTGCTTTGACGGCCTCGACGACGGCCCCAGAGACGGATGTTCCATTCATTTTTGCCAGCTCTTTTGCGGTCTGTACTTCTTGATCCGTCATGGCGACCTGAACCCGATGGCGCTTGCGAGCATCTGCTTCCTTCACCGGGCGTCCTGGCTTGCGGTTATTTGCCGAAATGGACATGATTTTAGCCTAGGTGTTAATCACTACGAGTCGAGGGTTTATCCATGCACAGAGCTCATGCAGAACTGTGTTCTGCCGCCAGTCGGACACTCGAAGTTGTGCATTCTTAGACCTTTGGGTCTACCAACATAACAAACTGAAGCGATAGAGCAAGACCGTCAATCCTGCAGATCAAATATCTCAACCCTTAGAGTTTGTCTCAAGAGGACGAAACAACTCGCCAATTTCAAAGTGTAGACACGCAGAAATCCTGACAAGTACATCCAAAGTTGGATTCTCCTTGCCAAGTTCGAGACGTGAAATGTAATCTGAGCTGAGTTGAGTGTTGACAGCCAACTTTTCCTGTGTCCAACCAGCTGATTTCCGAACTCGTCGAATGTTCATTCCGACGATCATGCTATGACTGCGCATGGCAGATACTACCGATATTCGGAAAGTGGCCATTAGACCTATAGTACGAGTTTGCTAAGTGCTTCAGAATGATGAAGAATCACGTCATAAGTTGCCACCAACTCTGAGTCTATCATCGACTCCATGCTCATTGTCACGGTGACGAATTGATCGATGCTGATGCGCTAACTTTGCGAATGTCCTTACTCTCTGTCCGCAATCTTTCCCACACGTATCCTAACGGTTACAAGGCGCTGGATGACATTTCCTTCAGCGTCGAACCGGGGGAGTTCCTGGTCATCATCGGATTGTCGGGTTCTGGAAAGAGCACGCTCCTGAGATGTCTGAACAGGCTCATTGAGCCAACACATGGTACGATCACGATGAACGGGCAGGACGTGACGCATGTCTCCGATGCCGCACTGCGATCGCACCGTGCCGGCATCGGGATGATCTTTCAGCATTTCAATCTCATCCCGCGTCACAGCGTGGTCAAGAACGTGCTCTATGGAACACTCGGTTCGACCCCTACGCTGGCATCGATCCTCGGCAGGTTCTCTTCGGAACAGCACCAACGGGCCATGGAAGCCCTCGACGTGGTCGGCATCGCCGAAAAGGCCGACGTCCGCGCCGATGCCCTGTCCGGAGGACAGCAGCAGCGGGTAGCCATCGCCCGAGCACTCATGCAGAATCCCAATCTGCTGCTGGCTGATGAGCCGGTGGCATCGCTCGACCCGGCAACATCCCACTCGGTGATGGACTACCTTGAGCGGATCAACAAGGATCTGGGTACGACGGTGATCTGTAACCTGCATTTCCTGTCGCTGGTGCGACGCTATGCCACTCGCGTGATCGCCCTCAAGGGTGGTCGCATGGTCTTCGATGGTCAGCCCATTGAGATCACCGATGCGTGGTTTCGTACGATCTACGGTGAAGAGGCCATGGAGGTGGAGATCCGATGAAACGCCTCTTTGCGATCATTCTCGATGCCATTCTCGGCAGTGCCGTAACGTCCATGATCCTGCTGATCATTGTTCCGGAGCTGACCGGACTTTCTGTTGCGCCCCTGCTGGTGATCCCCGCCACGATCGCATGGATCGCCGCAGCCACCTTTGGCGGAGCATCGATCGGACAGCTCTTCGTCAGCAGCAAGACCGAACGCCCCCTGCCGAACGGCCTGCGCTCGCACATGGGCTGGATCGCCTTCTGCTCGAGCATCGTTGCCGGCTGGATCGTCACGGACATCTCCCCCATTGAGTTCTTCTCCGGCGAGGGTCTGAAGGGGGCGGGCCGGATCTTCGGCGCTCTTTTCACACCTGAGTTTGACGTACTGGGGGCGGCCCTTGATGCGATGGTGGTAACGGTGTTCACGGCCCTCATGGCTACCATTGTGGCCGTTCCGATGAGCTTCGTCCTGAGCTTCGCCGCTGCCCGCAACGTTATGACCGGCGGAACCCATGAACGTGTCTTCTACGTGCTGCTTCGTGCCCTACTGAACATCATGAGGTCGATGGAACCGATCATCTGGGCCATCATCTTCTCGGTATGGGTCGGCATTGGCCCCTTTGCCGGTATGCTTGCTCTGGTGGTACATACCATCGCCTCGCTTACGAAACAGTACAGCGAGCAGATTGAAGACGTCAACCACGGCCCCCTTGAGGCAGTCTCAGCTACTGGCGCCAAGCGCTTGCAAGTACTATGGTTTGCGATCGTTCCTCAGTGCGTCATTCCGTTTCTGTCATTCACCATATACCGTTGGGACATCAACGTCCGCATGGCCACGATCATCGGATTTGTGGGTGGTGGCGGCATTGGTACGCTGCTGACGCAGTACCAGGGACTTGCCAAGTACAACGAGGTCGGCACGCTGGTGATCCTCATCACGCTGGTGGTGTGGATGCTGGACGTCATCAGTGCCCGCGTGCGCGAGGCCTTACGATGAGAATTGCGCCGACGGCGAGCTGAAGCATGCGTCAGACCTACCGCCTCGGCATGTTCGACCTTGTGATGCTGGTGATCAGCCTGGTCATCGGTATGGGCATATTTCGAACTCCGGCCACCGTGGCGGCCAAATCGGGCTCGGAGACCATCTTCTACCTAGCATGGCTGGCAGGGGGCGTGATTGCTCTCTGCGGGGCGTTGACGTTTGCGGAAATCGGCCGCAGAATGCCGGTCACAGGCGCTTATTACAGGGTCTTTGCCAAGGCATATCATCCGCTTCTGGCCTTTGGGGTGAACATTATCATCGTAGTGTCCAACGCTGCCTCAGCGGCAGGTGTGTCGATCATCGGTGCGGAGTATCTCGGACGGATCTGGCCTGACCTAAACGTGATCGCTGTGGCATGCGGATTCATCGCACTGCTCTATGGCGTCAACCTCGTCGGCCTCCGCACCAGCGTCACGATGCAGAACATTCTTATCGGCGTCAAGCTGCTGCTGCTTGCCACCATCATCGGCACCCCGCTGATTGTGGAGCCCGCTGCTGCGTCCATTGCGGCACCTGCCGCGTCGGTCGAGGGTAGTTGGATAACAGCGTTGGGAGTCTCGCTTATCGCCGTTGCTTTCACCTATGGCGGCTATCAGCAGACCATCAACTTCGGTGGTGAGGCCTCCTCGTCGGGCAATGCTCACGTGTCAAGGGCAATCCTGATGGGCGTGGTCTGCATCACGGGCATCTACTTGCTGGCTACATGGGCCTACGTTCATGTGTTGGGTTTCTCAACACTGGCCGGCTCATCAGCCATCGCGTCACTTGTCATGGAGCGCCTCATGGGGTCCACCGGGGAGCGCGTTGTTTCGGTGGCAATGCTGATCTCGGTCTTCGGCTACGTCAACGTGTCCATGCTCTCCAACCCTCGCGTGGTCTCGGCCATGGCCGAAGACGGCATGGTCTCGAAGCGACTGGTGGGTCATGACTCGTCCAAGGGGCGCGGCGTAAACGTCATGACGCTGACGCTCTACACCGCGCTGATGATGTTGTGCGTCTTCTTCGGCCGCTCGTTTGAGACGATCTTGAATTACACGATCTTTCTCGACTGTATCGGTATGGCCACTGCGGCCGGAGCGCTTTTCCTGCTCGGCTCGCCTCAGGCACTCTCCCGAGGCATCGTCGCAACAGCATCAGTGTTCATTGCCGCCTACCTTTTCATTGCTTCAAGTATCTATCTCGACGATCCGATGGCGGCCCTGTCCGGATTGCTCCTGCTGGCTGCAGTAATCGCCGTCAAGTTCGCCATTGATCGCGTTAAACCTCGCACATAGCCCGTGCGGGGACATCTTCACTTCACACTTCTCATCAGCCCCATGAAAGCCCTGTCCATCAGTTGCCTGCTTGCATTGATCCTGCTTGGTGCATCGGCCACAGTCTCGGCGCAAAAGCGAGCCTACGTGCCGGCTTACATCCGAGATACGTCGACCGTTGAGGGGCGCCAGTTCAGCTGGGACAAGACCGCTCAGAGCAGGAACTTCTTCATGATATGGGGCGACTCGGTCGGCACCGATCCGTCGAAGTTCACAGCCGAAGATCTGCGCTTCGATCCCAAACAGGTGCTCGATACCATGGAGTACATCTATGCCCGGTGCGACGAGATGGGCATGATCAACCGCTCGCCCGACTCAAAGGCCAACCTCTACAAGTACGTCATCGTGATGTATAACACCTACGGAAGCAAGGGTCCACAAGGGTGGGCAAATGGCTGGGCAGTGGATGATTCGATCGGCGCCTTCTGGGTGCACCCTTCAGCCACCCGAGACGGGGGTGTGATCGCCCATGAGTTCACGCATTCGCTTCAGGCGATGTTTCATATCGATAATCAGAACTCGGCTCGGGGCGACAAGGCCATCTATGATAATGACGGTCTGTTCTATGAGACGCACGCCAACTTCGTCCGGAATGCGATCTATCCGCAGGCCGTGACCTCGGACATCGATGCACACCACTACCTGATGCTCGAGCCGGACTGGAAATTCAACTACGAAGGCTACCACTTCCTGCTCTATGTGCATTCCACGCTTGGACTGGATATGGTCAGTCGACTCTGGACCGAGTGGCGTCCGCTGGAGTATCCACTGCAGACTCTGCGGCGTCTCAACGGCATGTCGCAGGCGGACTTCAACGACTACATGTTCGACTATGCACGGCGGGCCGCCTCGTGGAACTACCCAAAGAACAACTGGGGTCAGTATCTGCGCGAGTCGCGCCGCCTGCGAATGAGCGCCGACTGGGGGCGCATCTGGGCGCAACGCACCTTCGACGTACTGCGCGCCATCGACACGGCTGCGCGCAGGTTCTACTCCGCCCCTTACAACGCGCCTCAGGATTATGGCTACAACGTTGTGCCACTTTATCCTGATGATGCCTCCAAACCGGTCGTGGTCGACTTCATTGGTCACACCGAGGTGAACGACCATGCCGGATGGCGATACGGCTTCGTGACCGAGAAAGCCGACGGCACGCCGGGGCGCTTCGGACAGATGTATCGCGATGACCGTCGGCGCATCGAGCTGACGCTCAACGCCGACGAAAAGCGACTGTTCCTGGTGGTGCTCGGCGCCCCCGTCGACAGTATGCATGCCGATCCGGAGGTGCACAATACATGGAACGGCAATCCGAAGAGGTTTCACTACCCGTACGAGATCCGGCTTGCAAACGCCATGCCCGAGGGATTTCAGGATCCGAAGATGCTGCGCCCTCAGCTGCGCAGCGCGCCGGGCACATACCATCCCAATGGAGGGGGCTGGGTGGACAACCGCTCAAAGGTCGACGCATCGGTGTGGGTCGGTCCGCACGCCATGGTCCTCGGCACGTCTGTCGTGACTGGCATGGCACGCATCGACGGCTGTGCCGTGGTGGAGAATGCCACCATCGGCGGATTTGCGCAAGTACTCGATAACGCCATGGTGCGCGGCGGCACGATGGTTGATTCGCCCATCGTCCGCGATCAGTGCCTGGCCGAGAACAACACCCTTACTGGTCGAGCCGTGCTGGGCGGATGCTCCATCGTTCAGAACTACAAGCTCGGTGGCAACGTGGTCATCGATGGTGATCTGGTGGTCTACAACGACCAGGGCGAGTGCAACACCGGCGAGTACCATGTGCTGACGCAGTACTACCGAAATGAGCTCCTTCCGTGCGGACAGCGTGATGCCAAGCACCCGGAGAACGTCTCGGTCAACCGCCCCATTCGTTTCGATCTTGTCAGCGTCGAGGCCGATCGGTCGGTCGCCAGCGGCATCGATGTAAGTCCTCATCCGTCAGTTGGCGACGCATTGCATGTGCGCCTTCCTGAAGGGGGCGAGGGCGGCATGCTGATCGAGTTGGTTGACCTTTTCGGGCGAACAATTCTGGCGAAAAATGCTCCCCAGACCCTTTCCGGCCCAATTCAGCTTGACGTCAGAGACCTCCCATCGGGCTGGTATGTGATGCGTCTGATGTCACGTTCCGGCACTTGTTTTGCACAACGATCATTGTTGAGACAATAGGCGACCAACCGCGTCCCGCAGGCATGTAAATTCGCCCCCATGGCACGTATACATCAGACAATTGAGTCCTCGAAGTCAGCTCTGGAAATGCGCCTTTTGATCGACGGCAAGGTGCTCAATCGTCCGGAGGTGGCTCTGCTTTTGACCGAACACCGTTGGGAAGGCAACGTTCTGCACGCCCGCGGTAAGCTGGGTCACGGAACCATCACGGTAGCGGACAACCTCGTGACGATCGACATTGAACTCAGCATGTTCGGTGCTGCCGCCAAGGGTGCGATCGAACAGACCCTTACCGAAAAGATCAAGATGCTGAAGTAGGCTCATTGCCACCTGTCACCCGTCACCTGTCACCTGTCGCCTAAATGTCCTTCGTCCACCTTCACAACCACACGCACTTTTCGCTGCTTGATGCGGCGGCCAGTCCGCAGACGCTTATCGATGCGGCCAAGGCCGACGGGCAGACGGCACTGGCCATCACCGACCATGGTGTGATGTTCGGGTGTTTCGAGTTCTACAAGCGTGCCAAAAAGTCGGGCATCAAGCCTATCGTTGGCTGTGAGGTCTACATCGCCGTCAAGCGTCATACCGACCGGGAGCGTGTGGTCGACGCCGGCAAGAAGCGCAACTATTACCACCTGGTGCTGCTGGCCAAGAATGAGATCGGATATCGTAATCTCATCAAGCTCACCTCCATCGGACACACGGATGGCTTTTACTACAAGCCCCGTATCGACATGGAGCTGCTACGGCAGTACCACGAGGGACTCATTGCCACGTCGGCCTGTTTGGCGGGCCCGATCAATGCGCCGATGCTGGCCGGTGATGACGAGACGGCGCGTCGAAACGCGATCGCGCTGAAGGAGATCTTCGGTGATGATTTCTACATCGAGCTGCAGGATCACGGGCTGCCGGAAGATCGTCACGTGATGGAGTTCGCGCCGAAGCTGGCCCGTGAACTCGGTATCAAGCTCGTTGTCTCCAACGACACGCACTACGTGACCAAGGACCATGCCGTGGCGCACAACGTGCTGCTGCATATTCAGAAAGACGCGTCGTTTGATCGGTCGACCTTTGACGTCAAGACCAACCTGCGATATCGCGTGCCGGAGATGTATCTCAAGACGCAGCAACAGATGAAGGATCTGTTCAAGGAATTCCCCGAAGCGATCGACAGTACTCTGGAGATCGCCGAAAAGGTAGACCTGACCATCCCGACGTCACTGCAGATGCCGCAGTTTCCGATACCGCCGGAGAGCGACGCCACCACACTGGAAGACTACCTCGAAGAGCTCACCATGCGTGGTCTCGACGAGCGCTATCCGACGCTGACCAGTGAGATACTCGATCGTGTGAGCTTCGAGCTCAGCGTCATAAAGCGCATGGGATATGCCGGGTACTTCCTGATCGTTGCCGACTTCATTCGTGCCGCCCGCCAGATGGGCGTGCGCGTGGGGCCAGGCCGTGGTTCGGCTGCCGGATCTCTTGTTGCGTATGCACTGCGCATCACGGACATCGACCCGCTGAAGTATGATCTGCTCTTTGAGAGGTTTCTCAATCCCGATCGGGTTTCGATGCCCGATATCGACGTTGACTTCTCGGACGACAAGCGTAGCCGCGTCATCGAATACGTCAAGGACAAGTACGGCGCCGACTCGGTGGCGCAGATCATCACCTTCGGTACCCTCTCCTCACGCGCCGTTCTCAAAGACGTTGGCCGTGTGCTCGGCATCGACCTGAGTACCATCAACTCAATCACCGATAAGATTCCGGTGATCCTCGGCAAGGTGCATTCGATCTCGGAGGCCATGGAGCTGCCCGAGCTCAAGTGGCTCAAGACCACTGACGATCAGCGGCTGAAGGATCTTATCGATTACGCAAAGGTTCTCGAGGGCTTTGCCCGCAATGCCTCACTGCATGCTGCCGGAGTTGTGATCGCTCCGGGGCCGATATCAGACTTCGTTCCGGTCTATAAGACCCCATCGACCGAGCCGGCCACGCAGTATAACATGAAGGATCTGGAGGAAGCCGGACTACTGAAGATGGACTTCCTGGGGCTTCGAACGCTGAGCATCATTGACTCGACGATCGAGCAGGTGAGGCGCAATCATGGCCTTGAGATCGATCTCGACACGATCGACTTCGCCGACGAGGCCACCTATCAGCTGTTCTGCAAGGGCTACACCACGGCCATCTTCCAGTTTGAATCCGATCCGATGCAGAAGGCACTTCGTGAGCTGCAGCCGAGTAGCCTCGAAGACCTCATCGCCATGAACGCCCTCTACCGGCCGGGTCCGATGGACAACATCCCGGAGTTCATCGAGCGCAAACAGGGACGCAAGCCCATCACCTACTTGCACCCTCTCATGGAGTCGATTCTCGAGCGCACCTATGGCGTCATCGTGTATCAGGAACAGGTGATGCAGCTGGTGCAGACGCTCGCAGGATTCACGCTGGCTCAGTCCGACGTGATGCGCCGCGCCATGGGTAAGAAGGACGAAAAGTCCATGGCCGAGCAGCGCTCCAAGTTCATTGAGGGGGCTTGGCAGAATGCAAACATCGATGCTGACCTGGCCGGTGAGATATTCGACCTCATTCAGAAGTTCGCTTCCTACGGCTTTAACAAGTCACACTCGGCGGCATACGCCTACCTCGCATACCAGACGGCCTGGCTAAAGGCACACTATCCGGCCGAGTTCCTTGCGGCCAACATGACGGCCGAACTCAACGACCAGACGAAGATCGTGTCATTGATCGACGAGGCGAAACGATTCGGCATCACCGTGCTGCCTCCCGACGTCAACCGGTCAATGGCGACCTTTGTTGCCGAGGGTAAAACGATCTACTTCGGTTTGGCCGGCATCAAAGGCGTGGGAGTCACCGCGGTGGATGCGATGGTTGCAGCGCGCTCGGATGGCCCCTTCAAATCATACTACGACTTTGTAGCCCGTGTCGAGAAGAAGGTGCTGAACCGACGGCTTCTCGAATCTTTGGTGTGCGCAGGTGCATTCGATTCGCTCGGACATGGTCATCGTGCGCAGTTGTTTGATGCTATCGATGCGGCTGTGCACTTCGGTGCGCAGGTGCAGGACGATGCGCTTTCGTCTAGCGGCGGACTCTTCGGTGCCGAGGAGATTGAACGTCCCAAGGAGCCCGCGCTTCCGCCCACCGCGCCATGGAGCGATCAGGACCGATTGTCGAAGGAGCGCGACGTGCTGAGCTTCTACGTCTCGGGTCACCCCTTGCAGGACCATTCACTGGCGGTATACTCGTTCAGCACCATCAACGCCGCAAAGCTCGATCCCGATCTTCATGGCAAAACCGTGCGCATCTGCGGCATGGTCGGAGACGTGCGCACGCGAATGGACCGCAAAGAGAACACGATCGCCTTCGTCAAACTCGAACAGTTCAACGGCTCGGTCGACGCGATCTTCTGGAGCGACCGGTACAAGCAGTTCTCATCGGTCCTTCGTCAGGGGGCTGTCCTGGTGATGCTTGGGAAGTGCGAGATCAGCGGTGAGACCGCCAAGATCACTGTCGACGAGGTGCTTACTCCCGAGCAGGCCGAAAAGAAGTTCGCTCGCGGATACATCCTTCGTGTGGATCCGGAGAAGGTTCGTCCTGAGACTCTCTCCGACCTGAAGCAGCGCTGTAACACGTCTGACGCGACGCATTCGCTGAGCTTTGTCGTGGTTCATCCTGAAGGAAATCGGCAGTACCTGTCGATGGCACGCATCGCCTCTTCGTCGGAGATGACGCGGTATCTGTGCCGCACTTTTGGCGATTCAAACGTTCTGCTCGATACTGAGCGCTAACCAACTGTCTCGTGATGCTCACCATTCAATCAGCCATCGGCATCGTGGTGATCATGCTGATCGCCGTTGCGTGGTCATCCGGCCGGCGTCGCATCCCCTGGCGCACCGTCGTCTGGGGTCTAGTGCTGCAAGTATTCCTGTGCCTTCTGGTGATCGTCTTCCCCCCGGGAGTGGAAGCATTTCGTCAGCTCGGTGACGCTATCACATGGTTTCTCGGATTCGCCACCGAGGGCGCGTCGTTCTTGTTCGGTGACCTTCCCTTGCCCAAGGGGCAGGCCGTGGTGGGCTTTCAGTTTGCCCTGACGATCACCTCTGTGATCGTGTTCTTCTCGTCGTTCATGGCCATCCTCTACCACTATGGGATCATGCAACGAGTGGTGCGCTCTGCCGCAGGCCTTCTGCAGCGCACCATGCGCACATCTCCAATCGAGTCGATCAATGCCGTCGGCGAGATCTTTTTAGGGCAGACCGAGTCACCGCTTCTTGTGCGGCATTACATTCCGCACATATCAGCCTCGGAACTCTTTGCCATGATGGTGGGCGGTTTTGCCACAATCGCCGGGTCGACCATGGGCGTGTATATCGCGCGCGGAATCTCGGCCACAGATCTGATGATCGCCTCCATTCTTGCCGCTCCGGCTGCGCTTGTGCTGGCCAAGGTGGCGGAGCCGGAAGCCCCCTTGCCAGATGATAAGGAAGCTTCCAATGCGGCTGTGGTGGACCTCGATCCGGTGATCGGAGCCGGAAATGTGCTCGATGCCATTGCCCGCGGAGCCCTTGATGGAGCCAAGCTGGCCCTGAACGTCATCGTTGTGCTCATTGCCTTCAAGGCCCTGGTGGCTGCGCTCGATGCGATGATGGGCATAGGTGCCACATCGGCAATGTCATGGGGCTTGCCATGGGCCCCGAGATCGATCGAGGAACTACTGGGCGTGATCTTTCTGCCCTTTGCCTGGCTTACGGGCATTCCGCAGCATGAGGCGCAGACCTTCGCGTCGCTCCTCGGCACGAAGATCTCACTGACGGAGTTCATCGCCTATGATCGACTTGCCGAGCTTGTTTCTCAGGGGGCTTTGAGCGAGCGAACTGTGCGTCTGGCGACCATTGCCCTGTGCGGATTCGCCAATGTGATGTCCATTGGCATCCAGATCGGCGGATATGGTATGATGGCCCCCGGCAGACGAGCAGATGTGGCACGTTTTGGTTTCAAGGCAATGTGCATCGGCGCGCTAGCGAATCTAATGACGGCCTGCCTCGTGGGGCTGTTCATTTAAAATCGACTACAACTCCAGATCGACCTCGCCAAGCAACCGGTCAACGTCAGCCTCAGTGATGGTCCATGCGTCAGAGCCCGCAGAGTTGCGCCTGACGAGCTCATCTGCCAGACCGTCGACGTCACTCGGCGCCGAAGAAACGTCCACACGCGCGTCAACAAGCGTGTCGGCTGCATGCGTCAGCGGACGTTCAGTAGGCCCGAAGGATAAGAACAACACAACAGCAGCCGTGGCGAGGCTCAGCGCGGAGGCTACCGGAACGAAGCCAAACCGCGGACGTGACACGGTTTGCTGCGTCAGTGCGTGGTGGACCCGTGTGCTCATCGACATGGTGGCGGAATCGATCGATGCGTCTCGGCGAGACTTGTGTGATGCCAGCAATGAGGCAACAGCATCGGCTTCTGCCTGGCTCTGCGAGAGCTGGTCACGGAGCTCGTTCTGAGTTTCATTCGGCGTCATGTGATGTGCTCCAGTGGGCATAGAATTCAGATTGCTTGAGGTGTTCGGCGATCTTCTTCACCGCCCAGTGATAGTTGGCCTTGAGGGCCCCCTGACTGGTTCCGGTGATGGCGCTGATCTGCTCGTAGGAGAGCTCGTCGTAAAAGCGCAGGCAAAATGTCTCTCGCTGTTTTGGTGGGAGTTTGGCAAGGACCCGTTGCATGTAGTCATCGAAGTCTCGACCCTCGGCATGCTGGCTTGGAAGGGGGCCACTTGATGCCACATCGATCTGATCCTCGTCGTTGCCGATTCCGAAAAAGCTCTTGATACGTCGACGGCGAAACTCGCTTCGACACTGATTGATGGTGATTCGGTACAGCCACGTCTGCAGGGAGCTTTGCTGCCCAAAGCCATCGATAAAGCGTGCGGCACGCAGAAGCACCTCCTGCGTTATGTCCTGGGCGTCTTCAACGTGATTCATCTGGCGCAGTGCGATGGAGTAGACGAAGCGCTGGTACCGTCGCACAAGCGTCGTAATGGCGCGATCGCGTTCTCCTGCACGCAGCGCCTGCAGGATCTCAGCTTCGATACCCTCTGAATCGGTCATGTGGATGGTCACGGCATGCAACATAGCGTAGGGTTGTGGTTCCAACGACATTGAAGCATGCGCCCCGGCGTTGAACAACGGCCGGTGTAGACGTCGCCCATTTCGATTCGGTTTAACGAGAGCGGGGCCTCGTCACGCTCAGATGGCGGCTCGCATCCAACGGCCGCGACGAAGTACCACGTATGCAATACTGCAGAAGATCCCGTAGCCGACTACCAGACCGATCCAAATTCCCGTAGGCCCAAGATCAGTGGCGTGTGAGAGTATGTAGCAGAGTGGCAGCTGGACGCCGATGAGTGTTCCAGCTGTAATTGTCATGGCCAGCATTGAGGCACCAGCCCCTGAGATCACACGAACGGCCACCAGGCCTACAGCGAAGAAGACGTATCCAAAAACCGTGATATGCAAGTATTGTGTGGCCGCTTCGATCGTTGCGCCGGAGTTTGTATACGCCGAGACAAATTCCCTGCCCAGCAGCCACACCACTGCGGCAAGGGAGATCATCAGCACCGTCAACTGAAGTGCCGCACTTCGGAAATACTCCCAGACCCGGGCCGGTTTGCCGGCACCCAGGTTCTGTCCGGCTGCTGTCTGAACGGCGATCCCGACGGCGAACACCGTCATGAACACCATCATGTCAACGTTAAGACCAAGGGTATAAGCGGCCGTGGCGCTGGTACCGAATGCCCCGACCATGGAAAAGATGAAGGCACGGTTAATGCTGACCGAGAGCATCTGCAGCGAAGCCGGCAAGCCTTGTTTAACAACGCGCAGCAACAGATCGGCATCGAGACGAAACTGTGAAAAATCAAGTCGCAGATTCGTCTTCCCCTTGGCGATGGCCACCAGAGAGATCACCGTTCCGCTGATCTGGGAAAGTGCGGTGGCAAGTCCTGCCCCCTTCATGCCCATCTCCGGAAAAGGTCCGATGCCGAAGATCAGGAAAGGGGCGATCATGGCATTAAGGATGACAGTTGTGACGAGCACAGTTGTGGGAAACATCGCGTTTCCGCTTGAGCGCGAAAGCGAAAAGATGTGGAAGTTCAAAAGGTTGAACGTGAAGCCCAACAGTAGCGTCTGCAGATAATCACGTCCGAAGGTGGCCACATCTGGTGGCATGCGCATCACCTCGGGGATCAGAGGTAAGAACACATAGAAGAGCACGTTGGCAGATCCGGCCATGATGGCCATTCCAACAAGGGACTGCGTGGCCGTGCGCTGCGCTCCATGGGCGTCTCCTTCGCCAAAGCGGCGGGCAACAATGATCCCTGCACCCACGGCTATGCCGCTGACCAATGTGAAGAGGAAGAAGACGATCTGATCGGTCGACCCAATGGCAGCGATAGCAGCATCACCAAGACGCGACACGTAATACCGATCGACCAGCGAATAGATCATGTTGATGATGAAGCTGAGTGCGATCGGGATTGAGAACAACCGAAGCGATCGTCCAACCGGATCATTAATCAGGTCTACTCTCCGACTGCCAATGGCTGAACTCACAAGGCTCCTTGATAGCGACGTAGGCAGTGCAAACCAACCGCCAACGTCGATGAACATTTCGTAATCGAGTGCAAAGCTACGACGAGGTAATTTGTCAGACTGTTTTCTGACATGACTCCGATCCTCCTCCTATCTGCACTGGCATACCTGACACGGCTGAGCTACTTCTGGCTTGGTCAGTTGCGCAGTCAGCGTTTTCGTCCGACCAAGGATTCTTCTCTTCCCATGGTATCGGTCATTGTACCGGCCCGCAATGAGGAGGAGAACATCGCCTCAAGCATCGAGTCACTTGTAGTCAGTGATTACCCTACTGAACTTCTGGAGATCATAATTGTAGATGATCGCAGCACGGACAGAACGACCGAGATCATCGACAGGCTTGCATCAGCACATCCGCAGGTAAGTGCGCTTCACCGCACCGAGTCTGATGCGCGGGATAATTTGCGTGGCAAGCCCGGCGCTTTGCAGTTCGGTGTCGATCATTCCAACGGTGAAATCATCCTCATCACCGACGCCGACTGCCGTGTGCACCCGCAGTGGATCCGTACCATGGTAAGCCCCTTTAGCAGCGCACATGTCGAATTGACTGCCGGCTTCACTGCAGTGCGGCCTCGGGGGATCTTTGCCCGGATTCAGGACATCGAGTGGATCTACACCGCCAGCATGGCGCAGGCGGCAAACTGCCATGGTCACCCACTTGGCTGCTACGGTAACAACCTTGCCATTCGCAGATCGGCTTTCGAAGAGGTGGGCGGATATCGTGGCATCCCGTTCAGTGTGACCGAGGATCTTGCGCTGATGCAGGCCATCGACGCTCGCGGTGGCGGAATCATCTTCCTTTGTGAGCCAACCGGACGTGTAGAGACGGAGCCATGCATCACTATTGGCGACTATCTGCGCCAAAAGCAGCGCTGGGTGCGTGGTGGACTGGGCCTTGGATGGAGGGGCTTCACCTTCATCGCTTCAAGCGTCATCTACTGGATCGGATTGGTGGCTTCCATCCTCACCGGCAGCTGGTGGTGGGTGGGAACATTTCTGGCGCTGCGCATGCTCGGAGACGGCGTCCTGGTTGCGACCTCTGCAATACGTTTGCGTCGGTGGTATCACTTATGGGCCGGTGGCCCCGTTCTGGTTCTGCTTCTCTTGCTCGAACTTCTGCTGCCGCTGCTTGTCATGCAGCGCACAGTGCGTTGGAAGGGTCAGGCCTTTCAGTGATTTCGCCACCTTTCAAGCCGAGGTATACTGCGCGTGGCGAGCCATGCAATGAGGCCGTTGTAGCCGGCGCTTTTCATCTGATCGATGCAAAATGCCTGCATCTTTTGTGGCGAATCGATTGATGACGGCGTGAGGAACTTTCCCTGCTTGTAGCACATCGAGCAGTATTTGATACTGATCGACCCGTCCGCTTCAGTTCCTCCTCCTTGACGGTCTTTCTTCAATGGGAAGCCGCAACTTTGGCAATACTTAAAAGAAACCGCGAGCTTGCGCCATGCGCTAGCTCGCGGCTTTCCATCCATGACCAGATGATCAGAACTCGCGGACTGCACGCACGCGGAAGTTTCTTAGGCTCTTTGTGCTGTAGTTGCTGGCAATACCGAAATTGAAATTGTAATTCCATGCAAGGATGGCCCCGTTCTCTGTGCTGCTCCAGTAACCGGCAGCCTTTGTAACAGGTGTGGCTCCCGGAACCTCACTGAGGGTCTTGTTAATGACGTCGAGGTTCTCATAGACCTTCTCAAGCTCTTCGATGGCCGGCAGATACCAGTCGTTGTAGCCATCGGCAGCATAGTCAAGACAGGTCTGTGCAGCACTCGCTGCATGCCCCTGCTGCGCAATGATCGCAAGACTATTAGGAAGCCCATCGGTCTTGCTTCGAGCAACACTACCAACTTCGCGCTCGACGACGTTGCTCCATGTGCTACCGAAACTCTGATCGGTGATGGCAAGAACAATACCATGTTGCTTACCGTTTTCTACCCATACGTCTATGACCACACCGCCGGCGTGAAGATCACCGACAGCACGCACAGGCTCGACGTTTGACGAACACGAACCAAGAGACAAAAGAGAAAGGAAAAATACAGCACCAAATACACTAGAAAGCACGCGGCTGCGCTGCTTCATAGTCTTCCTCCGTTTAGGATGGGGTTGAGAAATGAGTTGTCAATTGGTGCGGCCGGCAATATAGTATTTCAACATCCAGTATGACAAGCAACGGCATTGTCTTTAGAATTTTTTTTCTATCACAGGTAGTATTTCTACCTCACGCAGAAGGCATAGTTGGCTGTATCAGTAGTCTGCCGTTATATGGATTCCCGCCTTCGCGGGAATGACGGCATGGATTCCCGCCTTCGCGGGAATGATGATTGTAACCAGTCCTCCACTGCTTCAGTCATTCAGTAATTCAGTACTTCAGTAATTCAGTACTTCAGTAATTCAGTACTTCAGTAATTCAGTACTTCAGTAATTCAGCAATCACCTCTACTGGCCCCTTGAACGGAATGCCAATGTGTTGTGACAGTGCTGACTCGCAGATCGTGTTCACGCTGATGCCAATGGCAGATACGTCATATGCATGATGAGTAAGTATCTCGGTGCGCTCGTCTGCTGTGGCGGCCTTGACCACTTCCGGATGTTTGATTCCGTGCATGCCACCCATTCCGCAGCAAGCAGCTGAAGGAGGAACAATGACGTTGGATGAGAGCTGACTAGCGATGGCAATGAGTCGATCAGTATTACCCTGCTTGGCGACGCCGCATCCGGGATGTATCACCAGAGGACGCGTTGATTTTTCGATCGAGAGATAAGGGAGTATCAATTCGGCGAATCCGATCTGATCGATGACCGTTACGCCCTCAGTGCGTGCAGCAGAGGCAAGGGCTGAAGCGCATGTTGATGCGTCGAGCATGACAGGAACGGCTCGTCCGGCAAGCACTCGTTGTATGTCCTTCAGGAGTATGCTTGACGTGCTCGCTGCCGCACCTTCATATCCCTGTGATGAAAGGGGCTGACCACAGCAACCATCGGTCTTGGAGAGTACACGAAGGCGAAGTCCCGCACCTTGTGCCAGCATCAGGATGGTGTCGTGCAACGATCGCACAGCCGACTCATGCCGAAATGTTGCGCTTATGCATGTCGGCACGTAGAGAAGATCGCATGTATCACCACGTGATGCCGCTACTGGTCCAGATGCAACAACGCCGGGCAGACGATGCGAGCCGGCAGCACCGATGAATCTGGCAAGGCGCAGCATCGAGCGTGCAGCGCTGCGCACCGTGTGCATGTTGCGAGCGGCAATGTTGGCCACGAGCGTGCTGGTGCGTCCATGCGGTCGACGTTTCTTGACCATCGCCCCCGTATCTATTCCCACCGGGCAGACAGTGCCGCAGATCCCATCGACGGCGCACGAATCAACCACATCGTACGCGGCCTCACGTCG
>VERF01000002.1 GCA_018882895.1 Candidatus Kapaibacterium sp. | reverse complement strand
TCGCCCTCGACGGGAACCGTCAAAGAATCGTCATTGAGCGCGGCGCAATAGAGGTTGTCCATGTGGTATTTTTGGCCTCGACCTTCACCAACACAAAGCGTATGAACACTGAATTTACGTGCATTCGCACCTACGTCCCTCAATCGGGCGTAGGAGCGATCCAACTCAACCGTCCGGCCGTGCTCAATGCACTCAGCCTGCAGACCATGATCGAGCTTGTTGAGGCCTTTGAAGCCTACGATGCGGATGACGCTATTCGCTGCATCGTGATTCACGGCAGCGACAAGGCCTTTGCTGCCGGGGCCGACATCACGGAGATGTCCGATGCAACGCTCACCACGATGCTTGCCCGTGATCAGTTCGCCCGTTGGGAGCGCATCCGCCAGGTCAAGACGCCCATCATCGCGGCCGTGAGCGGCTTTGCGTTGGGAGGGGGCTGCGAGCTTGCGATGCATGCCGACATGATCATTGCCAGCGACACGGCGCAGTTTGGTCAGCCAGAGATCAACATCGGCGTGATGCCGGGCGCCGGCGGTACGCAGCGTCTAACGCGCGCCGTGGGTAAGGCGCTGGCGATGGAAATCGTGCTGACCGGACGCATGATCTCGGCAACGCAAGCCCAGGCCGCCGGACTCGTCAACCGCGTGGTGCCGGTGGCGTTCTACCTGCAAGAGGCATTTGCCCTGGCCGGCGATGTGGCAAGCAAAGCACCCATCGCCGCACGTCTGGCCAAGGAGGCCGTGCTCAAGGCGCATAGCACAACGCTCGAGGGTGGACTCGAATTCGAACGGAAGAATTTCTACATGCTCTTTGCAACCGAGGATCAGAAAGAAGGCATGGCCGCATTCGTTGAAAAGCGCAAACCAGAATGGAAGGGCAAGTGATGACCAGCTACGAAACACTTCTCACGAGCCTCGACGGCGGCGTCTACACGATCACGCTCAATCGTCCCGATTCGTACAATGCCGCCAACGAGCAACTCACGACAGATCTGCAGCATGCGCTTGCCTATGCGCGCGATACCGATGACGTGCGCTGTGTTGTGCTCACCGGTGCCGGCAAGGCCTTCTGCAGCGGACAGGATCTGAAGGATGCTCCAAAGTCAGGAGACAAGCGCGACCTGCGCGACTCGCTCAACCGCCGGTACAACCCCATCATCCGCCTGATGCGCCAGATGCCCAAGCCCATCATTGCCGGCATCAACGGTGTGGCTGCGGGTGCCGGACTCTCCCTTGCCCTTGCGGCGGACGTCCGTGTGATGAGTGCTTCGGCCAAACTCGTCGAGGCCTTCATCGGCATCGCCCTAATCCCCGACTCCGGCGCCACGTGGTTCTATCCGCGCATGATGGGCTATGCCAAGGCCTTTGAGTTTGCAACGCTCAATGCGCCGATCAGCGCCGAGCAGGCACTCGAGATGGGTATGGTCAACAGCGTGGCGCATCCAAAAGCCTTTGCTTCCGCTCTGCAATCGCTGGCCTCGCAGTATGCGCAGGGTCCAACGCAGTCCTACGGCTTTGTGAAGATGCTTCTGCAAAAGGGGCTCACCCATTCACTCGATGATATGTTGGAGCTGGAAGCCGAGTACCAGCAGAAGGCCGGTGATTCTGCGGACTATCGCGAGGGCGTGCAAGCGTTTCTCGAAAAGCGACGTCCGAATTTTACGGGCCGATAAGCCCCTTACCTACCGACCAACAGCACTCCGATGGCACGTTCACGACCGACATTGTTTGAGCAGATACGCGACGACGGTCGTGAGACCGAATCGCAGGGCGGCATGAACCGGTCCGTTGCCCTGCGCGTGGTCATCATCACCATGGCAACGCTGCTGATGATGGCGTTCCTTCCGGGCCGCCTCGGAGAGATCCGTCAGGCGGCATTTGACCGCTCGCGAATGGGCACGACGTGGACCGAGGAGTCACTTGTGGCGGACTATCCGTTCCCCGTTCAGCGCAATGCAGACTCGGTCTCACAGGACCGGGCGGCGGCCCGAGGCTCCGTGCCGGCGTACGTGCGGCGCACCCCAGAGCCTCTGGCACGTGCCCTGCAGCGTCTCTCGGTTGCCGTCACAGCGGCGACCGATGATGAACTTCGGCGGGCACTGACTGATCTCGGTGAGCCGGCGCTTCGGCAACTCTATGCTCCGGATGCAGCAGAGATCATCGATGCTGATCTGCGGACGATTCCGAAGGCTGACGTAATGACGCGTGATGCCGATGGAAGCGAATTCGTGGTGTGCCGGCATGAGCGATTGCGTGACTCTGCCTCTGTTGCCGAGGGGTTGGACAACCTTCTCGTCAATGTGCCAACGAAGATCCGTCAGTCTCTCAGATCACGACTTCATGCCTCCGTGGTGCCGACCCTTCGACTCGACCGGCCGACGTGGCAGCATGAGCAGCAGCTGGCCGAGCAGGGTGTAACCACCACACAGGAGATCGTCCGCAAGGGTGACGTGATCATTCGTAAGGGTGATCGCATCGACGAGCATTTCCTGAGCCGTCTGGCTTCGTATCGGTATGCAGAATATATCCGCTCGACATCGCAGTTCTCCTTCCTCGTGGCTGTCGGGTCTGCCGGTCATGCCCTGGTTCTGATCGCGATCGTCTGCCTTTACCTGTATTTCGTGCGCAGGTCATCCTTCGTGCGTAACGGGCAGCTGGCCACGCTTCTGGCAATGCCCGTTGCTTCGGCGGGGCTGGGCTGGCTTTCGATCGCTCTTCCGTCTGCCCTTCCTCTGGAATACACGATCATCGTGCCGGGCTTTGCGATGCTGGTCTCGATCCTGTATGACGTGCGCACCTCGATCGTCGTCACCCTCTCGTGCGCCCTGTCGGTGGCCGCTGCACGTGGCAACGATCACGTCATCGCCGTCGTCCTGATCGCAGGGGGCGCTATGGCTGCCTATTCTGCGACGAACCTTCGAAGTCGGACGCAGATCTTCACGTCGATCCTTGCCATTCTGGCCGGCCTTGTCATCGTTACGCTTTCGATCGAACTGGAGAACGGGACGCCCCTTATCAATCTCGCCACCAAGCTTGGCGGTGCACTGGTCAACTCCATCATCTCTCCCCTGCTGGCCGTGGCCGCAATTCTCTTGATGGAGCGCACGTTGAATGTTGCCACCGACCTTCGACTGGAGGACTTCGATGATATCAACCATCCGCTGATCCATCAGCTCAATCAGGTAGCACCCGGCACCTACCAGCACACGATGGCAGTGGTGCACTTGAGCGAAACGGCCGCATCGGCCATTGGCGCGAATCCATTGCTGGCAAGGGTTGGTGCGTTGTATCATGACATCGGCAAGATCACCAAGAGTGAGTACTTCATCGAGAATCAGATCGACATCGACAACAAGCACGATCGGCTCACACCACGCCGCAGCGCAGAGATCATTCGTCAGCATGTGACCGACGGCATTGATCTTGCCAAGGAGTACCGCCTGCCGGATCGCATTTGGAAGTTCATCCCGATGCATCACGGCACCATCCTGATCAAGCACTTCTATGCAAAGGCCATCGAAGAGGCGGCAGACGGGCCCGTCGACGCGTCGGAGTTCCGATACCCCGGCCCGAGACCCGACTCCAAGGAAACTGCCATTGTGATGCTTGCTGATGCGGCCGAGGCCCTGTCGCGCCTTGTCGACTCGGGAGACCGCGAGGAGATCGAGAAGGCAATTGACCAGATCTTCATGGACCGGTTCATTGATGGACAGCTCGACGATACGCCGCTGACGCTCAGTGACCTGAACGTCATCAGAGAATCATTCGTGAACTCCCTTATCGGATCGTCTCACCAGCGGGTGCGCTATGCAGAGGTTCGCCCCAGCGAAGATGCATCTTCATGACAGCTGAGCTTCCGACGGCCTTCGAACGGGACATTCGTCAGTTCATACACTACGCCCGTCTCGAACGTGGTCTGGCCACCACAACGGTCGAGGCCTACCGTCATGACGTCACGCAGTATGCTCGTTACTTGCACGAACAGGGTTTGGGCTCATACTCCGAGGCAAACCTTGTGAATGCTCGCGGCTTCTTTGAACAACTCGCAACACTCGGCCTGTCGGCCACCAGCAGAGCACGATACCTTGCCTCAATTCGACATCTGCAACAGTTCCTTGTGGGCAACGGCAGGCTGGATCGAGATGTGACCGAGGCCATCGACATGCCACGTCCACGGCGACATCTGCCGGAGTGCCTATCGGTGGTCGAGATGATCGCCTTCCTCGAAGCATTCGATGGTTCTGACCGCTACAGTCTGCGTAATCGGGCAATGTTCGAGACGATGTATGCATGCGGTCTGCGTGTGAGCGAGACGATCGGACTTCGACAGGCCGACCTGCTGAAGGACGTCGAACTCGTCAGGGTCTTCGGCAAAGGATCAAAAGAACGCATGGTACCGATCGGAGCCGAAGCACGTAGCTGGATCGAGCGTTACCAGTCAGACTCACGCGGACGGCTCATGACAACGGCAGACACCGATGACGTCTTGTTTCTCAGCTCACGTGGTAAGCGCCTCTCGCGCATGGCCGTCTGGAAGATCATCCAGCAAGGGGCTCTGCAGGCCGGCATCGAGAAGCATCTGCACCCACACCTATTTCGGCACTCCTTTGCCACCCATCTTCTTGAGGGTGGTGCCGATCTGCGAGCCGTTCAGGAGATGCTGGGTCATGCCGATATTGCAACCACACAGATCTACACGCATATCGACCGAGACTACGTCAAAGAGGTTCACACCTTGTTCCATCCGCGATCAACATTCGGGGCGTAAAAGCCCCCTTCAAAAGGTATTCCATGAGATTCGCCATTCTGATCCTGCCGATCATGTTGATGAGCGCCGCCGCAACCTTTGCACAGGTGCGCTTCGGCGTGGACATCCTGATCGAATCAGATTATGCCCTCATTCGCGGCAAGCGCGTGGCACTCGTCTCACATGCAGCCGCACAAACGTATCGTGGAAGGTCCACGGCAGAAGAGTTTGCCAAAACAAACAAGATCAATCTGGTTCGGCTGCTCACGCCAGAGCATGGTTTTTTCGGAGTCATCGAAGCCGGCAAGAGCGTTGAAGACGAATCCCTTTTCGGAGTTCCTGCTCGCTCACTGTATGGCTCGGCGCGCCGGCCGGACTCAACGATGCTTGCCGATGCCGACGTGGTGGTGGTCGATCTGCAGGACATCGGCGTGCGCTCGTACACCTTTATGTCGACCATGATCGAGGTCATCGATGCCTGCGCCCAGTATGGCAAGGAGTGCATCGTGCTGGACCGTCCCAATCCTCTGGGAGGACTGATCGTTAGCGGTGGCACGGTCGACGATACGCTCCGATCATTCATCGGCCGCCTGCCGATCCCCTACGTACATGGCTGCACTCTGGGCGAACTTGCTACAATGGCCAACGAGGAACACTGGCTCACGCCCGTTCCCACGCGGCGCAAGCAGCGGTGTTCACTCACCGTGGTTCGCTGCAAACAGTGGCTGCGCTCGGATGCATGGGAACGGATCGATCGTCCGTGGTATCCGACCAGCCCCAACATCCCATCGGTCGATGCCATCCGCGGATACGCCATTGCCGGCGTCGTCGGCGAACTTGGCCTGTGGAGCATCGGCATGGGAACAAACACGCCGTTTCAGATCATCGGTGCTCCGGGGCTAACCATTGACACGGCGATCATCGCCGCGTTATATGAACGTGGACTCAATTGCGTGCGAGCCCGCTTTAAGCCGCGCGGAGGCAAGTTTTCGGCCGAAGTCTGCGATGGGTATTACCTGTTTGCGCGGCCCAACTGGCGACCAATGGAAGCACTCTCGCTACTACTGTGGGAAGCTCGACGTCAGTATCCGGAGTCCTTTCCCGACACGCTCATAAAGACCAACAACGGAAAGACGCTCGCAAAGGCTCTTGGTCGTAGCGACATCATCACTGCCCTCTGTCAGGGGGCGCCCCTTGCCAAAGTTGATGCGTTGTTTCGGCGTGGACACGACGAATTCCTGGCCGTCCGCAAGAAGTACCTGCTGTACGACAAGTGACCACATCGCGGTACCTAGCGAGTGCCGCCGCGCAGGATCTTTGAGAGTTTCACCACGCCCACGCCCAGACCGACGCGTCGCGTCAGCGGATCTTGGCCATCAAAGAACACATGGTCTGCACCAACGACCATTCCTGCCGAGCCCCCTCCATCGAGGTTGAGCGCCTCTCTGCATCCCATCAGTGCCATGATCTGCGCCATTTGCTGAAGGGTCGCCCCGACGGTTTGTCTCTCGGGTCGATCTGCCGGCACAGCCACGAGCATGAGCTTGCTGCCAGACGAATCAGCCCCCACGGCACAACGGGCAAGCGCATGGGATATGAATCTCTGTCCGGTACTGCCTTCACTAAGAGCCTCATGCTTTGCCACGCCGCGCCTCACCAGTCTTGGTGTGCCGCATAGCGCATTCATGAAGGGCGTCTGTGGGGCAACATTCGTGCTGTACAGGATGCGCACCGTATCGCCTATGACCGGAATCTGGCCGCTGGTGAATGTTGACCGAGGTACTGAGATCACGGCGCCGCGAATGGGCATGGTTACCGTTCCGGTATCGGCACTCAAGACTTCGCACGGCAGCGGCACATTGACGCTGGGCGATCTCAGGTAGCGCACACGGATCTTCAGCATCGGATACTCGGCATCGCGCTCGCGCCGAGCCCGGGCAATCTCCTGTCGCAAAACGTCCTGCGTCAGGGCCGCCTCAGTAGAATCCTGCTCGACGAACACCGTGTCCTTGATCGCCTCCTGGAAGGCACGTTCGATCTGCTTTGGACTGACGTACGGCACGGTGTTGCCTGCGTACTGGTTATAGACCACCACACCCTGATCGTCGCGGTGGTTCACGGTGGAGATCGGCACCTGAGTTGCGCCGAAGCTGACCGTTCCGCGTATGCTGAATGTGTCGATGGTCATGCCATTGCGCACATCAAAGAACGCACTGGACCACTTCTTGTAGCTGTTCATTTCGACGACCTCGCCGTCGATCACGCATGGCCCGATGAGTGTGTTACGCACGGCACGCCAGAAGTTGCCGTTCACAAGGCCGAAGACGGTATGTCGAGATGTTGATGAGAACCTCTGCGCCATATCGGCAAGGCGTTCCAACCCGAAGGTATGGTCCTCACCTTTCACAAGGCGCAGAGCATTGCCCGGGATCGATCGATCAAGCACGAGCGCATGTACCACGATGGGCGTCCTGCCGTTGGTGCGGTACTCGGCGTATCGAGCCCCCTGACCAAGCGATGAGTCCCTCACAAGGGTCAGCGCGGTGATGGCAAAGGGGCGTGCTCGACGCGAGCGTCGCACCCGACGCCGGCTCGAGCCGCGGGTCTTCTTGGTCGCGCGGGCCACTGCCGACGTCTTGCCGGCCTTGCGAACACGCGCCGTGGCCTGCTTTCGACCTGCTCCGGCGGCTGCCCGCACTCCCTGCCGCACCTTTTGTCCGGGGCGTTTTGATCTCTGAGAGGCAGCAGCTTCAAGACCGAGCAGACCGAATTCCAATGCCATGAGCAGGACCACCAGGATCCGGCACCATGTCGGCAGTGAACGAGACAGCAGGCGAAGCATAGCAGGGAAAGTTAGGGCACCTTTCCAAGGAAAGGTAGCGTAGTTATTCACATGCACCACGAGCGTCGGGAGAGATCGCAGGCGGACATCGTAGTTTCGCGAGATGATCAACGACACGATTCAACTCGCACAGCATGATGGAGTTGCCCTCATCACGCTGAACCGTCCGGACAAACTCAACGCGCTGAATGCCGATTTGTTGGACGCCCTTGAGCACACTCTGCATCACGTCCAGGCCGACGCGTCACTGCGTGTGGTGGTGATCACCGGTTCAGGTCCGAAGGCCTTTGCCGCCGGGGCCGACATCGCCCAACTGAACACGCAGGATGCCTATAGCGGACGTCTCTTTGCTGAGCGTGGACAACGGGTGTTCAACCTGATCGAGCGGCTCGGCAAGCCCGTCATCGCAGCCGTAAACGGTTTTGCGCTTGGAGGGGGCTGCGAGCTAGCCATGGCATGTCACATGCGATTTGCATCTGCAGGCGCACGCTTTGGTCAGCCCGAGATCAACCTCGGGATCATTCCCGGATACGGTGGCACGCAGCGCCTGCCGCGCCTGGTTGGCATGGCCAAGGCCGTGGAGCTCATTCTATCCGGCGACATGATTGGCGCAGAGGATGCTCTGCGGCTCGGACTTGTCAACCGCCTCTATACTGCGGAAGAGTTGATGGAGTCGACAATGGCCTTTGCCACCGCACTGGCATCAAAGGCGCCGTTGGCGCTTGCCGCATGCTTGGAGGCAACGCTTGCCGCCGGCGACACGTCACCCTTGGAGGGTATGCACGTCGAGGCGAGCATCTTCGGCAGAACGTGCGGCACGGCTGACTTCAAGGAGGGTACGTCGGCCTTTCTGGCCAAGCGGCCGGCCGAATTCGTCGGGCGATAGGGCCACACCATGGGGCCGCTCTTCATAGCCCTGTACCGAGGCCTCATCACACCTATGTTGGCAGCGGGGCTTGCCGTGCTCGCCCCCTTTCATAAAAAGTTGTCAAGACGTCGGCGCGATGAGGCATCCTCGTTGGATGCCGCCCGGAAGCATCTGGCAACCGACCCACGGCCTCGCGTGTGGTTTCACGCTGCCTCGATGGGGGAACTTGAGCAGCTGCTGCCGATGATCGAGGACCTTCGCCAGGCGGCATCAGAGGTCTGCATCGTCACAACGTGCACATCTCCCTCCGGCCGGGATCACGCCTCACGTCAGAGTGCGATCGATCATGCGCTGTACCTGCCCATTGACAGATACGGGGCGATGCGGGATTTCATCGACACCGTCAATCCGCGACTTGTGATCATCGACCGATATGATCTCTGGCCGACGATGATAAGCCTGCTCAGAAGGCGTGGGGTGACGATGAGGCTGGTCAACGCAACTATGCCTTCGGCAGCGCGGCTGCCATTGCTACAGGGTTTCATCAAGCGCCTCTATGCGATGGTCGACTCAATAACGGCTGTTACCCATGAGGATGCTCTCGAGCTCTCAACGCTGCTCAATCGGCCGATCGAGTGGCTACCGGATACGCGCCTCGACCGAGTGGAGCGCAAGCGTCAGACACTCCAACATGACGCATCGATCCTTCCCGACTGGATCGGGCATACCCTTGTGCTTGGGAGCTCATGGCCACACGATGAGTCGTTGATTCTTGATGCGTGGAAGCGAGTCCGCATGCAGGACTGGCGACTTGTCATTGTGCCACATGAGCCTACGGAGGCGGCACTGGTGGCGATTGAAGAGCGGGTACCATGTCGGCGGCTCTCTACCATTACTGACTCAGCCCAGGCTTCCGAGGTGTGCCACATCGTTGTCGACAGCGTCGGCAAACTCTTGCACGTATATGCCTCGGCTGATGCGGCCTACGTCGGGGGCGGCTTTGGAGCAGGTGTGCACTCCCTTGCCGAACCGGCCGGTTACGGCATGCCGATCGCCTGCGGTCCCGGCATCGAACGATCTCGTGATGCAGCTGGCCTGGCACAGCATACGGCCATCACGATCATCACCACGGTGGACGACGCGCGCCGTTGGCTTGAAGATGTTGGCAACGATGAATTCCGCCGGCAGGCTCGGCAGAACTGCCGTGCATATGTCGAGCTCAACACGGGCTCAACCAAGGTGCATATGCGCTGGCTGCTTGACGAACTCCGACGTCAGGGCATCATCGGTTGATCTGCACCACTGCCGACCCCTGCATGGCGTCAGAATGCACCTTCACGAGGTAGGTACCCACAGGCCACGTCGATGTATCAATGGCTGTTTCGCCCCCTTCAAAGGAAGCTGAGTGAACGATCCGGCCGGCAAGGTCGCTGACGCTCAGCTGACAACTCTGGCATAATGCCGCCTCAAGCCGCAGTCGGTCACCGGACCATTGCAGCTCAAGTGGCAGATTTGAAGTATGCTCACGCACCGAGGCAGGGGGCGATGGAGGTGTGAACTTGAGGATGCACTGCTTGCCCTCATCAAGTGAGAGGTACACCGAACCGTCGGCAGCAAGCGCAAGTCCCACCGGACGTGCCCAGCGCGTTGCCTGGTTGTTGGTATCACGGATGAAGCCGGTGCAGAAGTCCTCCACACTATTGGCGATAGTGTCGGTATCGGAATCGAACCTTAGGAACACAACCTTTGCTCCGCTCGGAGGTGTGCGATTCCAGGAACCGCGCATCACCATGAACAGACCATTGTCGTACCCGCTTCCAAATCCGGTGGGCGTGAACTCAAGGGCCATTGGGGCACAATGAGCATCGACCAGGGCGGCAGGGGGCACCATGGAGCGCACACGTGCGGAATCCGCAGGCGTAATGGGCAGGATATCTGCATAATCACCACCAAACGTGAAGTACCTCTGATGGTGATAGGCATACGGATATCCATAGAATCCACCGTCACGGACGATGTCGATCCACTCTGGAGGAATGTTGTTTCCCTGTAGATCACTTCCGTTGTTGTTTGCCCACAGCTTCCCGGTGCGTGGATGCAACGTCATACCAACACTATTACGCGCACCGGAGGCGAAGACGCGGCGGCCGGTACCATCATAGTTGTACTCTTCGATAAGTGCCCGCTCTGCTTCCCTGTCGGCATTTCCTCGAGAGCCGACGCTGAAGAAGACCTTTCGGCGAATCGTATCGAGCACAACGGTTCTTGTTCGGTGGTTGCCGCCCATCTGATTGCCCTGCGCCGCCTTATCGATGACGGTTTGCCGCTGGTCATACACAAGTGATGTTGGATCGCTTCTCCAAAGACGAACAAGCGATGCTTCCTGAGCGACGTACATCGTATCACGTACGAATCGGACGTCATGTCCGTATGAGAAGCCCCTTGCCGCAATGATCGCTGTGTCTGCAACTCCATCCCCATCTCGGTCTGGCAGGGCAAGGATGTTGTTTCCATTCATGTTGGCGACGAACAACGTCGAGTCCGGACCCCAAGCCATAAATCGTGGCTTGTTCATTCCAACTGCAGCGAAGACGCTAACGGTCCATCCCTTTGGGACGGTGAGCGAGTTAGCAACCTCATCAAAGGTAAGCGACGAAAACCGCTTGGGGACCGTAACGCTGACGCGTTCGACATTCTGTGAGCTTACCTTCGGTGTCCACGGAATAGAACCGGGCTCTTGAGCCCATGAGATGCTAACTAAGACGAGGGTCAACACAGGCGCCAATGCCTGTCGGAGGGTTTGAAACACCACCTTGGAACTCCACGTTAATTGATGTCTTGCGAACGTACTACATAAAACAAAACACCCTCTCTCGGTTCCCCGAGCGAGGGTGTTTGATATTCGATTGACGTCGTCTTACTTCACGATCGTGAGAGTCTGCGGTTCGCTTGTGAACGGACCTGAGATGACCTGGAAGTAATACGTTCCAGCTGAAAGCATGCTTGCATCGACCGTGAGGTCGTACGTGCCTACTTCGAGCTTCTGATCAACCAGCGTGGCAACCTTTTCGCCCATTGCGTTGAAGAGGTCGACACGTGTCGGAGCAGCGATACCGACACCGTATGTGATCACACCAGTGTTGACCACAGGATTCGGACGAACTGGTTGAACCGAATAACGCGTGTTACCGATACCGACCAGACGACGAACGTTAGCACATGGCAGTGTCAGCGTGATCTTTCCAGGAATGTCGCGGAACAGCACATAGCGCTCGTCATTGCCTGAGCGATCATGATCATTCCAGTATGTGTAGACGCTAACAGGTGTTGAGAACGTACCTGTCTTGGTCTGGTTCAAGAAGACATCGAACTTCACCTTGAATGCTGGAATGTCGACGTTGCGCAATGGCGACTTCGTGGCACGCTGGTCTGCAAGGTCGATTTCGATCGAATTGAAATCATCCGATGGCTTACCAAATGGCACTGGATCGTTCACGATTGTCCAGCCTTCCATCTGCGTACCTGCAAGGATGATGTCGCCCTTGCTTGCACGTGGCTTGACGATACGTGGATCATACGACAGACGCACACGCAGTTCCGTCATGTCGGCCTTGTCGAGCGACTCAGGATCGGCCTGAAGTTCCACAGCAACGTCAACGGAACCACCAGGAGCGGCCGAGTAATTATCACCGATCTTATTGGTTGTCTCGAGGTACAGACCGTTACCAGAAACCGGAGCTTCCTTCTCGATCTTCGTCAGTTCATCAGTGATCTTCAGTGTACCTGTGAACGCATCCTTGCGAGCGATCAATTGCTGAGCTGCGGCCTTTGGTGTGCCGAGGTCACGCTGACCGTTAGCAACGATCGTTACGTGATCAGGTGTGAAGCGAACTTCGATCACGCCTGTTTCACCAGGAGCAACGTCGAGATAGTACGTACCTGAGGTCTTGTTCGGCAGTACTGTGAATCGAGCTGCGTCTGCACCATCAACCACGTCTGAGAAGAGGAATCGACGTGTGACGTTCTCATCGTGCTTCACCGTCACGTTGATGATAGCATCCTTGTGGACGTACTGATTGACCGTGCCACCCGTTGGGTAGAAGTCGCCGCCTTGAACTTGAGCTGTGATCTTGTACTGCGGCTCGTATGGTGCCTGACCATTCGTACCCACATTTGTTTCGATCACATACGGCGTCGAATACGTTCCCGAAAGTGTAGGATCAAAGCGAACCTGCATTTCGGTTGGCACTTCACCTGGCTTGATGAGCCATGGGTTCTGCGGCGTAGGACCATTGAGGATCTCAAACGGTGAGTTTGGATCCATCAGACGGATGTTTGTGATGATGACATTAGCGGTACCAGACGTGTTGCCTGTCGTCGGGTTCGACTCATCATCCTTGCTGATGTTGGCGATTTGAATAGTCTTCACAATTGCCGACTCACCGCGGTTGAACTGACCGAAGTCAAGATCAGCACCCTTGACATGTGGTTGCCAAGCTGTTCCGACGAGGTCAGCAGCGATTTCCTTCTGTTCGCTCGAGTTCGTCGAGAAGACGAGTTCTGCCTTATAATCCTTACGCTCAGCGGCACGCCTTGCGAGTTCCTTAGGAATAAACGCAACCGTAACCGTGCGGCTCTGTCCGTCACCCTTGCCAACAAGCTGGATCGGGAATGAACCTGCCGTTCCGTTATCAACGATGCGGAACGAAGCTGCGTCGGCGCCACGGATCGTAGGCGCATTGAACGTGATAGGCTGATCACCGTAGTTCGAGAACGTTACGGTCTGACGGTACTCGTTGATGTTCTGACGGGTTTGAACATTGTCGATGACACGCTCAACCCATGGTTCAGTGATGACGGCAAGATTGAACGTGACGCCCGAACCTGTCAGGACTGCCAGTGAATCAACTTCACGTGCATTGGAATAGAACGGTACGGAAACCGAGTGTGGTACGTTGGCTTCGCCCTTTGGCGAATACGATACCATGAACTCATACTTGCCATTGCCAGGAATGGTCATCGGGAATGCCGAGGCCAGTGGCTTACCGTCGAGTGTGACTGGGTTGAAGAACTTACCGGAACCGTCGAGGAGCGACTCTTGGAAGCCGGTCACAATGAGGTCGACGCGGCTGCCATTGAGGATCTCGACTCTCTTCTGAACACCAGGTGAACTTGCTGGGATTGGACCCCAGTTAGCGTCTCCGACGTAGATCTGAGGCTGCTCACCGCGAACACGCAATTCAGTGGTCTTCTGGGTGTAGCACTCGAGTTCAACAAGAACTGTGTCAACAACCTCAGGAGCGGTCTCAATCGTAGCGCTTACCGTGATATCACGTGAGGCACTTGGTCCGAGGGTGAAACCACCGGCAGGATTCAGAGTGAAGACCCGCGTGGCAGTGCGCACGAAAACCTTCTTGATGTTGACCGGACGATCCTTCGAAAGATTCGTGATCGTCATGACCTTCTCTTCCGGTGTACGGAAAGCGATGGTTCCAAAGTTGATCTTGGCTGGACTCCACGAGATCTTGTCGGCTGTGTACGTGTATGTCTTTTCGACGAACTTGCCAGAACGCGTCACAACGCGAACCACTGCCATAGCATCCTTCGTCTTGTCTTCGACAATGATCTTGAAGTTTACTACGGTATCTCCGCCAACAAAATCAGGATCGACTTCGAGACGATAGTTCGAAAGTTCCTCTGGATACACTGCGAAAATCGAACCGCAGTTGCCGCCACGTTGAATGATGCGGCCTTCAGCTTCGATGTCACCGCAAACTGGTTGATCCTTGACAAACAATGAATCATCGCAAGGGATCGACAGATCGCACGATATCGGTGTGCCGTAAGCGCGGCCCATCTGCATACCGTCAAGCGAACCGTACGTCCACGCCATCCATCGCACCGTTGGATCACTGGATTCGAGGTTGTGGTCGCCGACGCCCATCGAGGCGCGGATGGCCGAATATGGCGTTCCCTGAATCTTAATGGCGGTGCCTCCAAGGGCTGAGCCAAGATTCCGACCATCGAACTTGATCTTGTTGATCTCGTCAGTCTTGAACACAATGTTCATGAAGTTGTCCATGCCCTCAGGAGAGGAGAACACACCGTAATTCGTCCAACGATCAGCCGATGGGACATATTCCATCATAGGCATGCCAGCTTCCACCGTTGGGTGGCCTTGAGTATTGTCACCTGCGTCCTTGCCAAAAGCAGGAGGCAGAACCTTGGCATACGACTTACCATACTGAGTAGCAAGCACGGGCTTGTCCGACTTCCAGAACGTCGGAACGCGCATTTCAGGCTCAATGAACGACTCGCCGCGACGCAGTGTGCGGACGGCTGCAAGGCCATCGCCGTTGCTGCGCATCTTGAAAACCTTGGTGTCGTCTTCCAGAGCAATGAAACGCACGACATCGCCGATGTCGTTTTCGATACCGATTGCAGCACCCGTCGTTCCAATTGGGTTGGCACGCACAGATGTGTACATCGTTGGAATGGTCACGAACTCCGTTCCAGCCATTTCAACCGGAAGTTGTGCATCGTGAACGTTGTTACGGACGAAATGCGCTTCAGCAGCGAACATACCGGTTGGAGGCAGCACGTCTGGGTAGCGCAGGATAGCAACCTTCGTATGGCCCGATACAACGCCGAATGGCTTGGTTGAACGGATGAAGGTTCCGGAAAGGTCTGTTGACCATTCCTTGTTCATGTTTTCGTCGATCTTACCGCGGATGAGGAACGTCTCGCCCTTTTCAAGGGTGACAGTTGCCGTTTGCCCCTTGCGGACAGAAGGCTGTTCCATACCACCTTCGGTATCCCACGTCGGCGTGTAGGAGATGACCGTGTTATCGCGTGCAGCGATCACCAGAATCTGTGACGGGCGATACTTGTATCCCGACTCGTTACCATAGCGATCCTGATACATGTTGGCCGTGTAATAACCACGTCCCCATGCTTCAACTGGCAGGTGACGTGCAAGCTCACCATTTCCCATCCATGCCTGGAACGTCGAAACCGAGACAGGCATGTTGGCATCAACAGTGATGCCATAACCGGTCTTGGTCTCAGATGCAGTTGGCATGTAGCTTTCTGCGATCGGAATCTTGAGGACCTTGTTGGCCTCAATCGTGTATTCCCGATCAAGACGCGCATTGTCGTTGATCAGCGCCGGCGTGCGCACGCGCACTTTCGTCTTCTGCTTTGCAGAGATGAAAAGCTGCATAGCCGGCTTGAGAGCCTTCTCAGACGTACTGGCCCAAACCTGCGGAAACGCAACCACGTAGTTGCGCCCTTCGGTCAGAACCATCGTTCCACGACGCTCGGACGACTTTACGTCTGAGGCCTCGGCAGTGGAGAATCCCGCCAGCGTAATGAGAACGCTCGCAAGTACCCCGCAGAAAACTGTGGAAAGAAGTCGCATGGACTTTCTCCTAAAAAATGAGATAGGAAAGGTGGTAGGTTTTCAACGTCAGAATTGACTTCACGACGCATCGCCGCGCAAGCCAAGTCGAATAAAATACCCGATTTTTTGCGATTTCCAACTTGCAAATGTGGAACGTTATACACGTCTACATGATTGCTATCGCATTCGGGTCCGCCGAATGACCCTCAATTAACAAGCGGTCGAGCAAAAGGTTACATCGATTCAACTGTAAAAGTTCATCTTTGGGTCGCTTTTCGGATATACTTATCCACATGGCTTTCCAGGGGGATACAGAGTATTACGAGTAGTGCCCCGACGATGAGATCAATGACATAGTGATACCGCAGATAAACCGTTGCAAAGATCAGGCCCGATCCAAGGACAAGAAACAAGTACCGAAACCTGCTTCGATTCCTAAATGCCAGTATGATGTTCACCAGCGTCAGCATGGTATGTCCGCTCGGCATACAGTCTCGGTTGACAACTGAGGCGGGGTCTGCCGTGCCGGAGACCACGCCGCCCCCAATGTTCACGATGCTTCGCAGTGTTTCGGTTAGCCATACGCCGGGGAGCTCATTATTCAGGGCCGAAAAGTCATGGAGCGTAAATCGTGGCCCAATGGCTGGCAAGGCGAAGTAAAGCAGGTAGGAAACGAAGAACACAAATGACATCAACCGGGCGAAGTGGATCACCCGGTCGACATCCCCTCGAAACCATAAATCAAGGGCGTGAGTCACCGGCATCAAGTAGAAAAGGAAATAGCATATCTGCAAGAACTCGGTCAGTGCCGGAAAAGCATGCCGTTGCAGCCACACCGTGGGATCGATGCCAAACAACATACGGTCTGCACGAATCAGGAGATCATCGTACAGATGCGGGTTGATGGGTGCCACAAACAGATGCGTTTGATCATACATCATGTAGATCGCAGGTACTATGTAAAAGTACCGAACGAATGTGATTGCAGCCGACCCCGTTAGGCGCACCAGAACGATGGACCCGGAGATAAGTGCCAACACAAGGACATTGGTCCAGATGACCGTCATAGCACCGTGAACGTGATCATGTAAGACGACCGAAAGGATGATGTACAGGACCATCATGAAGGCCGTGTATACGTCGGCAGCAATCACGTCCTCCCGTACGATGTTCCAAACATCGCGAACTGTCATGCGCGTCTTCACCCTTTCGATTCCCTTCCCGGATTGGTTCCAATGTGGTCACTGAGTTGACGAAAGATCGCACCCAAGAGCTCTGGCGTGCACTCTTCAGCTCGTGTGCGCGCCAGTTCGACACCGCAGACAGATGAAAGGTTGCGAATGTCAATTCCTTGTTGCCCTGCCCAACTTGCAAGGGCATTCGTCATGACCTTACGTCGCTGAGAGAACGCCGCACGCACGAAGCTCATGAATTGCTCAACCGGCAGGTCCGCTGCAGGTCGCTCACTCAAGTCAAATCTCAAAACTGTAGACGTCACATCGGGCCGCGGAAAGAACGAACCGGGCTTGACGTGGAACTGCGAGCGAGCGCCTCCGTTGAGCCATGTAGCGACAGATAGAATGCCATAGTCTTTACTTCCAACGCCAGCTACACAGCGCCGCGCCACCTCTCGCTGCATCATGATCACCGCCCTGGAAACGTCGCTTCGTTGGTCAAACAGCCAGAACAGCAGGGGGCTCGTTATTGAATATGGAATGTTGCCGATGACGCACCGATGTTCGCGTTCTATGTCCGGAATAATGTCCCTGACCCGCAATGTGAGGGCATCGGCACGTATGACCTGTACTCTACCTGATTTTACCCATGGCTGCTGCAGAAGATACTGCTCGGCCCGCTCGTCAAGTTCGACGCCAATGATTCGCTGCGCTGACGACTCTGCCAGGTGGGTCGTAAGCGCCCCCTTACCCGGACCAATCTCTACCACCGCGTCACCCGAGCGCAGACCAAGCGCGGTAACGATGGCGCGAGCAGTCGAAACGTCCGTGAGGAAGTTCTGGCTGAACCGTCGCTGTGGAGCAAACCCCTTGTTCGTACTCATCTGCCTGACTCAAGCCTTCGGATCTCGTCGGCAACCTTCTGCCACGTGGCCGACATTGCTTCGGCAAGTACCTTCACGTCTCCGATCACCGGCATAAAATTGGTGTCACCATGCCAGCGTGGCACAACATGGACGTGACAATGGTCGGGCACGCCTGCACCAGCCGCACTTCCTAGATTCATGCCCACGTTCATGCCGTGCGGTTGATAGACATTACGAACGGCACGGATGGCCATTCGGACTGAACTCATGAGACAGCTATACAGGTCATCGCTGAGTTCCTCTACGGCACCCTCATGCGATCGCGGAGCAATGAGCAGATGTCCAGCAGAGTATGGATATCTATTCAGCATGATCATCGAATGTCGGGCAACATGAACCAATCCCAGATCAGGGTCGGCTTCGGTCACGGATGATGCGGCACACAGGAAACACTCGGCCCCCTGGCCACCGGGCTTTGTGACGTATTCTCCTCTCCACGGGGCCCATAGCTGATCCATCTGTAGGAGTACTCCCTGAAGTCAAAGTGTTGTGACGGGGCAAAAATAGTGATGCCCACTCTGCGAGCGGGCATCAAGGATAATCGGCGAGCTGGTAGTAGCGTCTCTTACAGCGCGAAGCGAATGTCGACCCCAACTTGGAGTGCGTTGACGCGGATGTTGTCGGCATCACTCAGTTTCGTGATACCAAAGTTGTAGGCAACGGCCGGAACAACCAGGATGCGTCCGACAGCGATTTCATACTGAACGCCCGCCTTGATGGCCAGGCGCATTCCGGCGCGACCTTCGATTTGATCGCGAGCGGTAATCTGCGTCTTTCCGAAGTTTTCGTATTCGACACCAGGAAGCTGATCAAACGTCGCATTGTCAGGGTCGATGATCGTCATGCGCTGAACTCGATCAGATCCCACGACAAAACCTGCTGTTGGCCCTACCACAACGCCAAAGTTCGAATTGAAGAGGTTCAGCTTATAGATCAGCTCGATATCGAACGTCGAGTACTGGATATCCGCTGTGTGCTGGATGGCACTTCTGAACACTTCACCCGTCTCAGGGTTGAGCGAAGGGAGCGTGTCACCACCTTGATCGAACGAAGCGGGGAACGTGTTGTAAACGGCGCGGGCGATGATCGAGGATTTGGACTCGCGCGGCTTGCCGAGCAAGTACTCAAAAGACATTCCAACGTAGTATCCGTTCTCTGTACCGCTTGTGAACGTCGGGCACAGAGCGTCGCCGGCGACCGACTGAAAACTCGACGAGTGCAGCGAGCGATTGTAGCCGGCAACAGGTCCGAGATAGATCCTCGGAGCGCGCTTGGCCGGTTGGAGCGGTGTGGCACGAGCTCCGATCTCCTGCTGGGCAAATGCGGTGGTGAACGTCGCAAGGAGAAGCGTTGCAAGGAGTGCGTAACCCATCTTTCTCATACCCGATTGCCTTAGTTGACGATGATGATGTTCGTGACTTCGACCCCTCGTTCGAGCTTGAATACCAGACGATAGAGCCCGGATGACCATCTCGAACATGAGAAATTACAATGCTGAGGTCCCTTTTGCAAAGACAAATGTTCGGCCACCAGAAATTGCTCGCCCGAGAGCGATTCCGCCCATACCGAACCGGTGGTCTGTTCCGAGCTTTCAATGGCCAGGCTGATCTGGCCTCGGAACGGCTGCCCAAGGGGTGTGACCGTGATGCCGGGACGCGACCCGATGTTGACGATCCTGCGCCGCGAGCCGCACGGTTCAACACCAAACTCAACGGGTTCTGACCCTTGCGCGCGGTAGCACGGCGTTGGGTCGAGCATCGCCACGAGGCTGTCGGGGTCCGGGTCCTTCCAGAGCACCGTACCAAAGATCCGACACGAAACGATCCATGGCCCTCGGATCGCAGCCATGCTTTGGATGGTGATCCGCCCCTGCTCCTGAGCGATGGTCACCGGAAGCGGTTGTGATGAGCCCCCTACCTGCACTGATGCAAGACAAGAATCGAGCGCCCCGAGATCAAACCGACTTCGGTCAATGACGATACTCAGGCCAATTGGTACGTCGACATCCTGTGCGTCTTCCAGTTCCGCCGTCAGCCCCAGCCAGGCCGGACCGACCGTTGAGCCGGTATTGTTGAGGAACGCTGCCGAGATGGACGCCCGTGCCTGAACGATCTCAACGTTCAACGTGTCAGCATAGCGCGCACCGGATGAATCAACCACACGAAGCACGACCATGCCTTTGGACGTAGTGTCCCAGCGATGAAGAAAACTATGGCGCCAGGTCTGTCCCGGACGCAGTTCGAAGGAACCTTCCTTGGTGCCGATGTCTACAACCTCGGCACCAACATTTACCCTGACGGAGTCGATCCTTGTTGAAACCATTCCTTGGTTCGCTATCTCGATCGTTACCGGCTCGTCGGTACAGGTTCTGACGCGAAGTCGCGTGTCAACGCGCATCACCACATCGGCTCTCGGCGTATCAATGGCCCTTCCATAGACGCGGAAACGGCTCCGACCAAGTCTACCGACCGGCTCGGCATCATGTTCGAACTCAACGAAACACTCGTGCAACCCAAGTCTAGCAGGTGCAAAGGTGACGACGTCACGCAAGATCGACGGCAAGGGGCGAACCGAACCAGCTGAACGAAGAAGCGACTGTGGAAAGTCAAAACTCGCCGAATCCGGCCCCATGATTCGAACCGATGTGATGCCAAGAGGAGCACTACCACCGGAGTATCCTGTGGTGAGAAGGTCGACCAATGAATCCCTGCGCGTAGCAACCACGATCGTTCCGAAGTTGATGTCCTCCACACCGGCGTCAGGCATCACTCCGAAGCCTCGGAACGAGACGCTTACTGCCTCATGCGGGGCCCAGTCGATCGCAACCGGAATGTCCTCCGATAGCGTATCGCGTGCAGACGGACGATACGAAGCCCGAATGACAACCGAATCAAGGTTCCGTAGACGTGCCCCCTTGCCAAGCGCACCCGGATCGACAGTAAGCCATGGCGAAAGGGGCTTGCCTGACATCGTGGAGACGCACCAACCTTCTCCGATGTTCCGAAGAACTAATGTGGTGTCATTGATGGACCCAACACGCCGCTCGCCCCAGTCGATGATGATCGACCGCACATCTGGGCGAACGCCTCGGGCACGACAGACAAGCCACGCTTTGACGTTGGTAGAGGAGATCACCGAGTCGACCCGTGAGCTTTCTCCAACCTGACGCGGAACGTAGCAGACATCTACCCATAATGTATCGCCGGGCGCGATCGATCGCGGAAGTCGCAAGGCTGCGGTATCCAGCACGAAGCCGCTGTCAAGGCGTGTTGCGATCAGCTCTTTGACGTCGATCGGCACATCGCCACTGTTTACGATCGCCATGCGCCCACAGGCTGTATCGCCAACACGGACGTCGCCAAGATCCAGCGAGTCGCCCCGTAGATCCGCCGAAACACGTGTCTTGACGTAGAATGTCTTCAAAAGAGAACACGGCAACTCAATATCGATCGAGGCAGCCATTGCCGTCGTATCTGCCCACTGCGTGGCGCAGACGGTCACGAATGCCGAGTCTCGAGCAGCAATGGTGAACGGCTGAGCGGGATCGACAACGACGATGCGCTGATTCCCCTTTCGAGTCAGGGCCCGGATCTGCACAGGGGTGGTATCGCGATTATAGATCACCACAGTGTCACATTGTTCAAGTCCACGTCGCGCATTGATGACAACGTCGCGCTTGACCTCGATGTCCGGCGCATCATATCGATACAGCCATTCCTTACCATTTCCACGATCATTGTAGGCATGAATCACCAGCTGGGCGTCTCGCCATTTGTCACGCACGGAGGCGTAGAACTCGATACTACCGGCCGAATCGACGGGCTCCGAAAGAGTCCACGCATAGTTGAACGTCTGCACCGGGACGACTCGCGCTTCTTTCAAACGCGCTGTGTCAAGAGAAACATCACGCACCGTTCCCGTTATGGTGCCGCAGTCAATGCTTGATGTGTAGACAGGGGGCGTCAGGTCCTGCTTCTTGATCGGATCGAATCCTACCCCAACCAGGTTGGCGTACGAGTCGTTTTTCGATGTCCCATACATGATCGCGCTGAATGATCCTCGGTCGCAGGAAACGAAATGGGTTCCTTCATCCAACTTCAAACTCGCCCAGTGGATGTTGGTACCGGGGACCATCTGCTGCGATAGCGTGGGAATCCGGGTTGTAGCGCGCTGCCCATCAATGGTGAGCGTCGGAAGGGACTCACTCGTGGCCATCAGATTGATGAAGTGGTAGAAAGTCTGTGTTCGATCTGTTGTGTCCACCTCCAGCGTAGGAAAGCGGAACAAGCATTCGTCCACGAATTGCTCCACAGCCGGTACGATCACCATTGCCGGATCAAAGTTCACCTGGCTTCCCTGCTGGCTTGGCATCAGCTGCACGAGAAAGAATGGATCATCCGAGCTCCACGTTGCCGGAACGGACAACGCCGTGTCGACCCAACTGCCCACGTTGGGCAGCGTAAAGACACGTTGGCCAGAGCTGGTCAGCAGCGTGACCCTTTGATTCGGCAACGAAGCCATGATCCGGTATACATCGGGACGTGTGGTAATGGCAAAGGGTGCAGTTACGTAGGCCCGACCCCATTTTGAGACCGGGGTGAGCTGTTCAACGAGGTGATCCTTCGTCCCGATTGAGTCCAGAGGAACACTCGTGCGCACATGTCCGGATAGAACAGCCACGGGCCGTGTCGAGGAGATCGACGAGCCGGTCAGGTCATCACGCCCGAAGCGCGTAGGTCGTGCCTGCACTAAGTAGCAGTCCCCTTTGTTGAGCGAAACCGAGAACGGTGTCCGTGCCGAGATGCCCATCTGCAGAGTTGTTGCGGCTGGCGTGATGGTCACCACCGTAGAGTCCTCAACGGCCATGACCATGAACTCTCCCACCCTCGGAATCCTTGCAGATCTATCGTCTCGATTGAATCGGTAATGGTCCGTCGGTCGGTTGATGCTGTAGTACTGCGTTCCCAAATGTCGAATCGGGATGGCTGCGTAGCTGTCGGTAGATCTCATCAGCGTGTTCAGCACATAGACCACGACTGGCGCGTCGGACGTGATGAAGATGGATTTCTGCTGAAGCATCTCCGAGGCAGCGTTCGCATGGATGGGCGAAACCGTCTCGACATGCACGGAGTTTGCGCGGACGATGACGTTCTTGCTTCCCGTCAGCGCCGACTCAATGAGCACATTGGCATCGTATCGAGATGCGATGAAGATCTGAAGTCGCGGATCGATGCCAAAATCGAGGATCTCATTCTGCATGAAGCCGACCACAAAGGACGTGCCTTCGAGCGAGGATGTGCTGCGCCGTGGCAGTACCCTCTCAACCTGGGCCACCAATGGCAGGTCCAGAAGTAGCAGTATCACGACGAGGATCGGTCTTATGGCGTTCACATCGTGACGATGTTACGACAATTAGGGGGCTATCGCAATAATGAACGTCGCACCGGAACGGGTTCGGCGATTGGACGCGAACCTGGTGAGCGAAACCCTGGTAGCGCAAAGTCGGCCTCTCTTCCCATGACGAGTCTCTCGGGATGATGCTCGCCGCTGATGCCCCCTATCCAGAATACGTCGGAGATGCCACTCGGAATGATCCTCGCATCGATCGAATCGGCGGCGACCTTGGCAAGCCCCTTTCGCTGTCCGGACTCCTGACGAAACGTCACGCTCTGAGCATCACCGGCTGCAGTCAGCATTTTCACTGAATCAGCTTCGGTGGTGATCGTGATACGCTTGCCCACGATCTGATCGAACCGCTCAGGCATGAGCGTATCCGAGCGCGAGATCAGAATGGCATCGCCATCACCGGTGATGGTTTGAATCCTCCCATTATCGGTGCGTGCCCTGATCACCGAGGCTATGAGAACCGACGAATCAGACCACACGATCGGTGAATCATTCAAATCGATGATACTGTCAAGGTCCGAATACACGAGCCGGCCGCAGAGAGCCGCCGCCTGCCCTCGGACAAGACGCACATTGCCCTGCGCCGTCATTCGCCTGCCCGAATCAGACGGGGATTCAGAGCGCATCTGATCAGATGAGATAAACGCAGTGTCGATCACACCGGTGGAATCGACATCCCACGTCCAGGACTTGGCAGAGCCATAGAGAGCCAATTCTCCCCGCCGGGGATCTCGCCGCGCCAGATCGGCACTGAACCACGAGCGGCGGATGGAGTCCTGGATGATCACATTCCCCATGGCCCGCATAGTGTCGACCGTTCGGTCATGGATAAGCGAATCACACCACATCCTGACCGTGTCATCAATGGCATGCACGTTCTGATGAAACGAAGAGATGCGACGGCGCAGGTCGTAACGGCCACTGCGCGAGGTGATCACTCGCCGTCCCTGATCCACTCGGATTCCTCGTGGAGCCGAGGCCACCGATTGGCGCCCATCATACCTGACCAGAGGAGCCGAGATCGTCAGATCGACCTGCCGTATGACCACCGATCCGGTGAGTTCGACGGTGTTCTTCACCACGTCATGAACGGCCCGATCACATCGACCTGTCACGTTTCCCTGTGAAAAACGCACATTACCCTGAAACGTCCGTACGGCGGCATCAACCGCTCCGGAGCCGATCAAAGAGTCGGCATGCTCAAGTACGATAGGAATCTCCGGTCCTACTTCGTCTTGGGCGCAAAGCCGCCCGACAAGCAGAACCAGGACAATGAAAGTGATCAAAACCGATTTCATACCGACCAAATCTACGCCACATGCGAGGAAGCCCGTTGTGAGCCGTAGCTTTGCGTCGTCGAATCCACAACGAGGTACCGTGCACGATATAGGTTTACGACCAAGAGAGAGAGCCGTGATCGCGGCGGTCATCCGCAAGGGGGCTGACCCGGACATCGTCGATGAGCATCTTGAAGAACTTGCCATGCTGCTCGACACCGCAGGAGTGGACGTCGTTGGCAGACTAACCCAGGAACGAGAGCGCCCGGATTTATCGACGGCACTTGGCAAAGGGAAGGTCACCGAGCTCCACGAATTGATCGAATCCTCGGGAGCATCTTCCGTGGTCTTCGATGATGAACTCTCACCGGCCCAGGTGCGAAACCTCGAGGAGGCCCTCAATGTGAAGGTACTGGACCGCAGCAATGTCATTCTTGACATCTTCGCGGCCCACGCTCGCACGCAAGAGGCTCGTACTCAGGTGGAACTGGCCCAGTTAGAATACCTGCTTCCGCGTCTGACAAGGATGTGGACCCACCTATCGAAGCAGTTTGGTGGTGTCGGCACCAAAGGCCCGGGCGAGACCCAGATCGAGACTGACCGCCGGATGTACCGAATCCGCATGCAGCGCCTGCGCGAGAAGCTCAAGGAGATCGACGTACAGCGTCTTGTTCAGCGAAAGGGGCGCGAAGGTCTTCCCCGCTTCGCCCTTGTTGGATACACTAATGCAGGTAAGTCATCACTGATGCGCGTGCTGACGCAGGCAGATGTCTACGTTCAGGATCAACTTTTCGCAACGCTGGACACCACGGTTCGAACCTTTGCGTTGCCTTCGGGTCAGAAGGCGCTCATCTCCGATACGGTCGGCTTCATTCGGAAGCTCCCCACCCAGCTCGTGGCTTCTTTCCGATCGACGCTGGCCGAGACACTCGAAGCGGATATCCTGCTGCACGTGGTCGACATTTCGAATCCGCATTACCGCGAACACATGGCCGTGGTGGAACAGACACTTTCAGATCTTGGGGCATCAGACACACCGGTGATCGTCGTGTTCAACAAGATCGACAGAGTTGAACAGCGTGAGCTTCTCGACGATGCGGAAGCAGAATCCCCGGGTTGTGTTTTCGTGAGCGCACATCGTGGGATCAACATCGAGAAGCTCCTGCATGTCATGCAGTCAACGCACGAGGAATCAGCCGTGCTGCGCACGCTGCGCATACCATACGAGAGTATGAACATCGTCTCTCGTCTCTATCATGAGGTTGAAGTTCTCAGCCGAAGCGATGAAGATTCCGATGTATTATTGTCGGTTCGCGTGGCGGCCGATCAGCTGGCCCCCTTCACGGCTCGATATCGTCAGTTTGTCACGAATGAACTTTCTTCACATTCCACTCCTCTGTGAGCATCACATGGCAGCCCTGTGGATCCTTACCCTCGTCCTTGCCACCTACTTCATCACGATCTTGGTCATCTACGTTGGCCAGGAAGTGCATGTCCTGGCAGGTGCGGCATTGCTGGCCATCAGCGGTTACGGCGCATTCAAACTCTTTCAGCGTCGTCTGACGCGCCTGTGAACCACCATCAAAGCCGACATTCATCGTGCTTCGACGACTGACCATCAGATCCTTTACTCTCATTGATGAGATCGACCTGGATTTCGACGCGGGCATGACCGTGCTGCTCGGAGAGACCGGAGCCGGAAAGTCGATCATCATTGATGCCTTGGCTGCCGCCATGGGAGAGCGCGTTTCCCCTGAACTTGTCAGGCAGGGGGCTCGCAAGGCCGTCATTGAGGCCACGTTCGACATCTCCGCGCGGCCCACTGCCGCAGCCTTCATCGCTGAACACGCTCTTGGCTGGGATGCCCCCGAGGTGGTCTTGCGACGCGAGATTCCCGCATCGGGAGCATCTCGCTGCTTCATCAACGACTCGCCGATGCAGAGCACCCAGGTTCGACAGCTTGCATCACTTCTGATCGATGTGCATGGACAGCATGATACGCATGGCCTGATGTCGCCCACCACCCACCTTGAGGCGTACGACGCCTTTGCCCTGCACGACGGAGGTGCTCTTCGCGCATCCATGCTCGAGCACTGGCAACGGCTATCTTCTCTACGCCGCCGGATCGATGATCTGCGCAGGAGAGCAGTCGATGCCGATGCCGACAGAGCGCGACTTCGCTTTATCCACGATGAGATCGCTGCGATCAACCCCACGCCCGGAGAGGACTCCGACATCGCTCTGGAACTGCGGCGAATTGAAGCCGGCGAGCACGTCGTCACGCTCGCCGAAAGCGTCCGAGATCGACTCTATTCCGGCGATCCGTCGGCCTATGATCTCATCCGCGGTGCGATCGATTCCGTGGCTCAACTCCGGGAGTTCGACCCCCAGATGGAAGGTATTGCCTCGGATCTCGAGTCGGCACTGATCATCTGCAAGGAAGCTGCTGCCAGCGCCGCGCTGCTGGCAGACATCGACGACCGAGATCCGCAACGGCTCGAAGACATGCGCCTGCGCCACGTCTCCCTGCAGCGACTCATCCGCAAGTACGGCTCGCTTGAGAGCGCCGTCGAGCGCCTTGAGTCAGTGGCTCGAGAGCTCCACGACGTCGAACATCTTGATGAGGTTCTGTCCGAGGCCGAACAGCACCTTTCGCAGGCGCTGGCGCAAGCTCAAGAAGTGGCCGATGGTCTGTCTCAACAGCGTCGTTCAAGTGCACAATCATTCGAGTCCAGCATCAATTCCAGTCTTCATGAGATGGGCATGCCGGCGGCAATGGTGCGCATTGACATTCGCTCGTGCGAGGTCGGCCCGACTGGTGCAGACCACGTAGAGTTCCTCTTTGCAGCCAATTCAGGGGAGCCACTTCGCCCCCTTGCCAAGATCGCCTCAGGGGGCGAACTTTCACGCGTTATGCTTGCACTAAAACGTGCACTTTTCGAGAAGATTCCCGCCGGAACGGTTGTTCTCGACGAGATCGATACCGGAATCAGCGGACGTGTGGCGCGCACGGTGGGACTGGTGATGCAGCAACTTGCACGGCGCCAACAGCTGATCTGCATCACGCACCTGGCACAGATCGCCTCACTGGCAGACAATTTCATGCGAGTCACGAAGTCGTCGGCACGCGATCGCACCACGATCACCGCTGTGCGGATCGATAAAATTGAGGCTCAGCACGACGTTGCCATGCTCCTAAGCGGATCGGATGTGACAGAGACGGCATTGAGCGGCGCGCGTGAGCTCATGCAACAACCGGCTAAGAAGACTGCACGGAAAGCAGGATGATGATGGAGAACTTCCCCGACGCATCATCACCTCAGTACAACCGTCGAACGCTGACGGTGGAGGATCTGCAGATGCGTATCCTCATGCATGGAGATCCGATACACGTCAACAAGGTGATTGACGCCTACGAGATGGCCTCGACGGTGCACGCCGGTAAACTGCGCAACGATGGCACAGCATATTTCGATCACATCGCACGAACCGCGATGATTCTGATGGATGAGCTGAGAATATATGACACGGACATGATCGTGGCGGCCCTGCTGCATGATGTACTTGAGGACTCGCGAACTGTCACGAGAGATGTCCTCGACTACAACTTTGGTTCCTACGTGGCCTATGTCGTTGAGACCCTCACCAAAGATCTTGATGCCGCGAAAGTTGATCCGGAAAGGGTTGACCTCTATTATGCCGAGCGCCTTCGCAAGGCCAGTCAAGATTGCCTTCTGATCAAACTCGCGGCACGGCTGGATAACTTTCGTTGTCTGTCTTTCAATCTCAAAAAGAACCCACATCTGTACGTTTCGACAACCCTGTCGAGATATGTGCCGATCGCGGAAGCGGCATCGGATGTGCGCCTGCAGACACTTGCGACGCTGATCCGTAATGAGTCCAACACCGTGCTCGGATAAACTGCCCGACATGTCAAACGATCATCTACTTGAAGCAGCATGTGAAGCTGCACGCCAGGCCGGTTCCATCCTGAAAGGCGGTTTCGGTTCCGCAATAACAGCAGCCTCCAAGCAGGGGCGGCATAACCTTGTAACAGAGTTCGACCACCGCAGCGAGCAGAGTATCATCGAGGTGCTGCGCGCTCACACGCCGGATGCACGATTCCTGGCTGAAGAGAGCGGTCACCACGATGGCTCGAATGAACTTCTCTGGGTGATCGATCCGCTCGATGGCACTGTGAACTTTGCTCATGGCATCCCCATCTTCTGTGTTTCGATCGCCGCCGTCATGAACGGCCACATCATTTGCGGAGTCATTCATCAGCCCCTTTCAAATGAGACGTTCACTTGCATTACAGACGTGGGCGCATGGTGCAACGATCGCCCGATGAAGGTCTCTACCATCGCCGATCTGAGTGACAGCATTCTCGTGACGGGCTTCCCGTACGATGTCGACCAGAATCCGGGTAGATGCATCGATCAGTTCGCCGCGATCGTTGGCAAGGGGCTTCCGGTTCGCCGACTCGGCAGTGCGGCCCTCGACCTTGCCTACGTGGCCGATGGGCGTTTTGACGGATTCTGGGAAGTGGCCCTGCAGCCATGGGATATGGCAGCCGGTGTGGCAATGGTCCGCCAGGCAGGTGGTGCGGTAACGCATTACGGAGGCAGGGACTTTGTGCTGAACACGGACTCTATCATTGCAACCAATGGGCTCATCCAAGCCGAATTGACTCGCGCATTGGAGGACCTGCCGTGACGATGCATCACATGAGCGGTGCGGGCAACACATTCATCCTGATCGACGATCGTGCGCGGCCGCTGCTGGACAGTGAGCTCACGATCGAGTATGTGTTAGAGCTCCTGAAGCAGAATCCACGACCAGATCAGAGACCGATTGAAGGACTCCTGCGTATTCGTTCGATCGACTCGCGAAGCATCAACGCTGAGTTCTACAATCCTGATGGTAGTCGTGGAATGTTCTGCGGAAATGGCGCCCGATGCGCGGTGCGCTACGGAATCGACAACGGCGCTTCAGCGCAAGGCCCCCTGACCCTGACGTTCAACGGTGCACAATACGCAGCCCGAGTTCACGATGATGCGACCATATCTATAGTGCTGCCACCACCGACGCAGCTTCGGTACTTCCCTGCCGGCTTGCTCGAGTCCATCGACGTGCCCGTCTGGTATGCCAACGTCAACAGCGACCACGTGGTTATCGACTCAGCACATGATGCTGACAATCCCCTTGTAGCGCGGCTTCGTCATCACCCTGATTTTCCTCGTGGCACAAACGTCAATATGCTTCAATCCGGCGACGACGGTTTATTGCACCTCGCAACCTTTGAGCGAGGAGTAGAGACCGTAACGCAGGCCTGCGGTACCGGTGCCGTAAGTGCTTCACTGAGCATGTGGATGCGCACACCATCGGTCCACACATACAAGATCATCCCGCCGAGCGGACGCCAGCTCGACGTCACGATCAATGCCGAAGGCGGCCAGATCACTTCCATCGAACTTCGCGGAGACGCAACGTATGACAACTCGTGAGCACGTTGAATCGATTTTTTCATGGATGGTCGAGACCCGTCGCCATCTTCATCGGCATCCGGAGATCTCCTTTCATGAGTTCGAAACGGCCGACTATATCTCGGCAAAGCTGACTGAGCTTGGCATCGAACATAAACGCGTTGCCACAACGGGCATCGTTGCTCATGTTGGAACTGGAAGCCCGTGTGTAGCACTTAGGGCAGACATCGACGCACTGCCAATGGAAGAAGAAACGGGACTCGAGTATGCCTCTACTCGTGCAGGCGTGATGCACGCGTGCGGACACGACATGCACACAACCATGCTACTTGCCGCAGCCCGTTTGCTGAAAGAACAAGAGCATTCGCTTTCGGGCACCGTCAAGCTTCTGTTTCAGCCCGGTGAAGAAAAGTCGCCCGGCGGAGCCAGCATGATGATCGCCGAGGGGGCTCTACAGAACCCGACACCGTCAATGGTCTTCGGTCAGCACGTCTATCCCGATGCACCCGTCGGTGAGCTCGGATTTGTTGCGGGCCCGATGATGGCGGCTGCCGATGAACTGTATTGGACGATCACGGGCTTCGGTGCTCATGCCGCACAGCCCCATCAGGGGCGCGATCCAATCATGGCAGCCAGTGGTTTGATCCATCACCTGCAGACGCTCATTACCAAGCGTCGGAATCCACTCGATGCCGGTGTGATCACCGTAACAAGCATCCACGGTGGCACGGCAACGAACATCATACCCGACGTGGTCGAGATGAAGGGCACGCTCAGGTCGTTCGATCAGCAATGGCGCGAACAGGCGTGGAGCTTCATCGAGGAACAGTCAAAGGCCTACTGCGCACTGCATGGCTGTGTGGCGGAGGTGACCATTGTGAAGGGATATCCGCCGCTTGTAAACGATGAGAATGCCGTCGCATTCGCACGGAACGTTGCGGCCAAGTATTCCATGACGGCCGCGGACTTTGAGCCCAAGATGTGGGCTGAGGACTTTGCGTTCTACACGCAGGTTGCTCCGTCGTGCTTCTGGACACTCGGCGCGCGGCCAGCTGAGCTTGATCACATGCCCGGTCTACACAACCCGAGGTTCGCTCCCGATGAAGAAGCCATGATAACCGGAGCGACCATGATGGTGCGCGTGGCTCTCGAAGCTCTGCAGAACGCTTAAGCAAGCCCCTTCGTGAAGGGGGCGGAGCGCAATGTGAAGATCGTGACCTCCGGTGGAATGCCGATACGCATGGGCGGTCCAACGGTGCCGATACCACGATTGACGTATAGGTGCTGCCGACCCTTCGTGTAAAGCCCAGCCCATTGGCGATACACGTGCTGCGCCGGACTCCACTCGAAGCCGGCGAACTGGACGCCAAACTGTCCACCGTGCGTGTGACCGGAGAGCATCAGGTCGATGTTGCCTTGTCCGACAACCTCTTTATCCCAGAATGTGGGATCGTGAGCCAGAAGCACGACGGCATCATCGGGATTAACCCCTTCGAGTGCCCTGTCGAGCCGAGCGAATGACTGGCGAAATCCCGTATTGTCTGTGCCGGCGATGACCAGTGCCGATCCTTCGGGACCGATCCGGCGGTTGCGGTTCACCAGCAGATCCACTCCCATCGACCCAAGAGCGCGCTTGAGATCGCCGTGCTCCTGAGGCGTATTGTAGTGGTCGTGATTGCCCAAGCAAGCCATCACTCCGTAGGGGGCTGAGAGTCGTTCGAGTTCACGCGAGATCATGGACAGCTCCCGCGGCTTCTGGTTTACGAAGTCACCCGTGATAACGATCAGGTCGGCCTGCTCCGAGTCAAGGATCCGGCGCACTTCCTCAAAGGGTCTGTGATCCGGAAACGAACCGGCATGAACATCCGATATCTGAGCAATTCGAATCCCGTCGAGCGCACGCGGCAATCTGTCAATAACCAGCTCCTGACGATACGTCCGGAAATCATATAGTGTGCTCCACATACCCCGTCCGACGATCACGAAGGGCACAGCCGAGACCGACCAGGCAGCCTTGCCGAGGAAGGCGCGACGTGACGGTTGGACAGCGTCTACGATGACCGCGGGTTGGGGGCTGCCGGACGCGATGACCGCCGGTTGGAGGCTACCGGAGGCGATGACCGCCGGTTGGGGGCTTCTGTGAGACGTGAATCGCTGCCAGAGATACATCGCTCCTCGCAGAAGGTCTCTGACGAGCAGGACGGCGGCGATGCCAAACTTGGGTAGGTACCAAAGCGAGACGAAGCCCATGAGCGTAACGTCGAAGCCATCCATTCGGAAGAAATGACGTCGAAGCAGCATTGCCGCAAGGACGATGAACATGGTCGCCGCCGCGGTCCAGGGGATCCGGTACCACCAGCGGTTCAAATGTCGCTTTCGGGCAAAGGACGTCCAGTGTGACAGGACGTAGAGATCGAGAAGAAGGAGGGAGGTGCCGAGCACGGCACCGAACAGAAGCATGTTTGGTTGTTGATTCATCCTGCCTGGACGGACTCGGCCCCGGAGCGCAATTGGAGGAACAAAGCCTCGGCCTCGGCGATCAAGGATTGATCGTCTGCCGAGCGAACTTCGGCATTGACGAACTGCTTGCGTCCTTGTTGCGAGCTTATCCATGCGCGCACTTCGTACTCGCGTCCAATGATCATCGGACGTCGGAAGTCTACCTGAAGTCGAGCCGTCGGGGCGCGGATCCCGGCTGCACTGAGCGTCTTTCCCATGGCCTCATCAAGCAGCAGAGATATCATTCCTCCGTGAGCGGTGCCCATCGCCCCCTGCATGCGTTCATCCGGTCGGATCCACGTGCGAACGATTCGATCCTGACGGCTTCGCACAAACGACAGTCTCAGAGAATTCGGATTGGCCTGACCGCATCCGATACAGTGGTTGTCGGGCTTTGGCCTGATGATCTGCAAGTCTTCCATCAGGGCAAGGGGCATGAGCGGCGTCAGAAAGGGCGAATCCGGCACACTGTAGGCGTAGTATGGACCCCACGGCTGAATGTTGCGCGCCACCTCAACAGCCACGTGTGGTGCCAGACGACCACGATCACCCACGGGCGCCCAGTGATACAATACGCCGTCTGCCGAGTATGCCAGTCGGTCCGCCGCAAACGCCGTCGACAAAGAATGGGCGTACTCGAGGCGCCCATCGCGCAAACCAGTGTAAACGATCGGCGTATCACTGACGCGCAGGTAGTTCATCTCCTCGCCGCAGCGGCTCACGAAAGGATACTCGGGATAGTCCGGATTGGCCGTCGGCGCCAGGCGACGGAAGAAGAAGTCAACAAACCATGGATCGTCCTGCACGATACCGTCGAGCGACAGCACGCCGCGCGCGTCCAACTCGTAATAGTATTCGCGGTTGACCATGGCAATGGTCACATTCGCTCAGGCGTCCCGACGCCGAGGATCAAAAGCCCGTTGCGCATTGCCCTTCGTGTGACATCGGCAAGCAGCAGGCGGGCCGATTCAAGGGGCGGCTCCGCACCAAGTATTCTGCAGTCGTGGTAGAAGTTGTGGTATGCCCCGGCCAGGTCCCGGAGGAACTCCGCGATGACATGCGGCTCCAGGTTCTCACAGGCACGCTCGACCGTTGAGCGGAAGCGAGACAGGAGTGCGACGAGCTCTATCTCGCGTGGATGGATCAGCACGGATAGATCGGCGCCATGATCCAGCGTCACTCCTCGCTCAAGCCCCTTGTTCAGGATCGAACAGATCCGAGCATGGGCATACTGCAAATAGAACACCGGATTACGGTCACCCTCTTCCTTGGCAAGTCCAAGGTCAAACTCAAGGTGCGTGCCGACGGCGCGCATGATGAAGAAGAACCGCACCACATCGGCGCCAACCTCATCGATAAGGTCATCAAGTGTGAACGACTTACCACTACGCTTTGAGAACTTTACAACCTCGCCGTCTTCGACGAACGTCACCATCTGGTGGATGACCACCCGCACGCGGTCGGTGTCGAAACCTAGTGCCTTGACGCCGGCAAGCACGTCGGGCACCGTGGCGATGTGATCGGCACCAAAGACATCAACGACCACATCATAGCCCCTTTCGAGCTTATCGCGGTGATAGGCAATGTCGGGCAAACGGTACGTCGGCTCTCCTGTCGACTTGACGATGACCTTGTCCTGCGGGTTCCCAAGCTGGGTCAGAGCAAACCACGTTGCTCCGTCCTTTTCGTAGACCAGTCCACGGTCGCGCAGAGCCTCAACCGTGGCGACCACCTTGCCGGTACCGTAGAGCGTATCCTCGTTAAAGTACACGTCGTGGTGAATATTGAGCGTCTCAAGCGTCTGCCTGATGGAAGCAAAGCACCACGTTTCTCCCTGCTTGCGGCAGAAGGCCAGTGCCTCATCTTCCGACATCGCACGGATCTGATCGGCGTGCTCGGTAGCGATCGACTCGGCGACATGGCTGATGTATTCGCCGTGGTAGCCGTCTTCGGGGAACGGTACGTCCAGATTTCCAAGCGCATGCTGAAGCCGGACGTAGATGCTGCGCCCGAGCATGTTCATCTGATTGCCGGCGTTGTTGAAGTAGTACTCGCGCGTGACGGCATAGCCGTTCCAGGCGAACAGATTCGCGATGGTGTCGCCAACTGCGCAGTTGCGTCCATGACCGGCGTGCAGGGGGCCGGTAGGATTAGCGCTCACGTATTCAATGTTCATCGTGCGGCCAATGCCGAGATCGGAGCGTCCGATATCGTCGGCCATCGCATCAAGGTCCCGCAACATGGCATGATACACCGCATCACTGAATGTGACGTTGATGAAGCCGGGCCCGGCGACCTCGACGGCGGCGACAAGCGCAGACGCCGGCAGTGCATCGACGATCTCCTGTGCAAGGACGCGGGGCTGCTTGCCGAGCCGTTTGGCATGCATCATGGCGATGTTAGTCGACAGATGCCCCTGACCTTCCTGCTTCGGCACACCAAATGGGATGGGGCCATCGATGACGAGTCCTGCGGCCTCGGCTGATCGACGAAGTTCCTCCTCGATGTATCTCTGCATCATGCCTTTGCTACCTTCTTTGGTTTGATCGTTGTAGCGCGTGCCGCACCTGCAGGGGTGAGGGTGTAGGCCTTTGCATCACCCCAGAGGCGTTCGAGTTTGTAGAATTCTCGTGCCGAACCCAGCATCACGTGCACTACCACATCGAAGTAGTCAAGGATCACCCACGTGGAGGTTCCCTTTCCTTCGTGATTCGGATATCCGAATCCCATCGTCTTGAGTGTGCTCTCGATCGAATCCGTGACGGCCTTGATCTGTGCCTCGGAGTCGACTGTTGCGATGACGAAAAAGTCGGCCGGCGACGTCTCAATGTCCGTCAGGTCGAGTATCAGAATTTCATGAGCAAGTTTCTCCTGCGCTAAACGTGCGCAAAGAACGGCTCTTCCTTTGGTGCTGCGGGGCTTCACGGGCGAACGGGTTCCAGGTTACGGGTTACGGGTTACGGATTACGGGTTACGGGTTACGGGTCATTCCGCAAATGGTTCAAGTTTGTCAATGTCGCCTCCGAGTACGACCGAGGCCTTCAAAAATCGCATGGAATCGATCTCAGCAACCACCATCGTATCGGCAACGCCAAGAACCCGGGCGACCTTCAGGGCAGATTGACGATCGCCGACGCGGTCGACCACCTTCGATCGGCGCGGGCGCTCGTCCGACGTGGTGATCTCCACGACGTCAAAACCGCGACGCCGAAAGAAGTCCAGTACGGACTTGCCGGCCCCTTTACGACCCGATGCGTTGACCACTTCCAGTTGTATCGCACTTCGCGGGTCATCTTCGTCTGCAAGGGGCGAGATCGGAGGATGCAACATCCGCCAAACAAGCGACCCGAGGAGTACCACCGTGGCCAAGGCCACAACACCGACGATAATCCACCCGGCGATGCCAGTCGCGCCTTTGGGGATTGACCGTCCGAATACGTTCATGCGCTACTCTGGGGCCTCGTAAGTCGGGAACGAACCATACGGAAGTCCATGCCGTCCCGATGGGTTAGCGGAAAGGGCGGGATTCGAACCCGCGGTACCGTTGCCGGCACACACGCTTTCCAGGCGTGCCAATTCAACCACTCTTGCACCTTTCCGAAGCCGCGAATATACGCAGTCAGGAACTATGACGGCCTTGTAAGCCCTTCGCAGTCCTTCGCACCCCTTCCGAATGTTTTCCCGTACGGAACAAACATTCGTAGATTTGTCGGTTGCAGGAGTGTGCGTTTTTCAAACGTTCGATTTGCTAATGAACCGTCGTTCCTTCGTTACAACATTGGCCACGGCGACGCTTGCGGCGGGTGCAGGAAGTACCCTCCCCAGTGCATCGGCCGAGACCGGTATTGGACAGCCCCTTGCCCGCGTTCTGCCGCGTGGCATTCGGGCAGGTTCGACTGTGGGAATTGTTTGTCCTGCCAGTGCCGCCTCGAGCGGCGATATCGCTGACTTCGTATCTCTTTGCCGGGAATGGGACGTACGCGTCAAGCTCGGCAAGAACGTTTCTCGTCGAAACGGTTATTTGTCGGCACCCGATCAGGACAGGGCTTCGGAATTCATGGGTTTCATCGAAGATCCTGAGGTCGACGCAGTGATCTGTGCACGTGGCGGGTATGGCGTGATGCGAATCCTGCCGATGCTCGACTTCACGGCCATTCGCCAGGCAGGCAAGATCATCATGGGATTCAGCGACATCACGGCCCTGCTTATCGCTGCCCAGCAGCTTAGTGGCGTGGTAACATTCCACGGACCGGTGGCGTCTTCATCGTTCGATCAGTTCACCGTGCAGTCACTGCAAGAAGTGTTGCTGCCCGATACATCAACTCCTTTGACGTCTTTTTCCAACCCTCGCCTGACAGTCATTAGCGGCGGGACGGCTCAAGGAAGGCTCACAGGCGGCAATCTCGCTTTGGTGGTAAGTACTCTTGGCACAAAGTTTGAGATCGACACTACTGATGCGATCCTGTTCTTGGAAGAGGTCAACGAGGAGCCGTTCCGGGTTGACCGAATGCTGACGCAGATGTGGTTGGCCGGAAAACTCCAGAGTGCTAAGGCGATTGCCCTCGGCAATTTCCGCGACTGCGAAGCACGTGGAACGTCGATCAGCGGCCCATCGTTGAGCCTCCAGCAGGTCTTCGAACAGCGGCTCGCATCACTGGGAATTCCAGTCGTTTACGGGCTCCCATTCGGACACGTCAAGAGCAAGATGACCCTCCCTCTCGGCGTAAATGCGGAACTGAATGCAACAGAGCGGACATTCCGCGTGCTCGAACAGGCTGTGGTCTGACCCATCAACATGTAACCGAACCTTCACGACAAGTGTTTTTGACAATGGAACTCAGAATGAATCACCTCAACTATGCTTTGGGAGAGACCATGAACTCGATGCGCAGAGTTTTGCTTTGCATCGCCGTAGTTGCCATCGCCTCAGCTACTGCCGGCGCTCAGGCGCTGAACATCTTTGGCGTCAACACGCTCTCCTTCCCGAAGATCACCGCCGACTACATCGCTCTTGATCCGTCGGGCAATCCGATAACGGACCTGCGTGCCGCTGATTTCCGCGTCACGGAAACGCAGCAAGGTGGTGCCCCGATCGATGTCACGGCATCGGTCACGCATGAGTGTGACTCACTTGTGAGCGATCCGGAGGCAAGTATCATCATCATTCTCGACAGATCGAATTCGATGGATGACATCGTCAATGGACGAAAGCGTTTCGATTTTGCCAAGGACGCCATCAAAGCATTTGTTGAGCAGCTGAAGTTCAGCGGAGAGACGAGGGTGTCACTCGTGACATTCTCCGGCACCGTCGAAGTAACGGTTGAGTGGGCCAGCTCTGCCAAGCCTATCATCGACTCACTTCGGCTCATGAAGACGCTGACGAATACTAATTACTGCCTGCCATTTGAACACCCAACGCGCAATATCTACGAGCTGTTCAAGAAGCGTCCGTCAAACCTGCCGAAGTACGTGTTCTTTCTCACCGACGGACACCCGAATCCCGGCATTGCTGACGTTTCGATCACCAAGAGTGAGTCGAAGTTCATTGCAGACAATGCTCAGAAATTAGCCTCCATTGGTGCGCGTTTCTACAGCATCACGATCCTGATGCCTGACACTCATGCCTCTCTGGCTGCATTCTCCAAGGCAACGGGCGGCAAGTCAATTGTAACTGATGAAGGTGAGCTTGTAAACCTTATGTCGTTCTTGGCACTCGAGACGCAGGTAAGGAAGATCTGCCGTGTCAGCTGGATCTCCTCATACACGTGCACTGAGCAGGGCCGCAGTCGAACTGCAGGGATAACAATGCTACGTGGCGTTAGACCAACGACGAATGTTGCGTTCACAACTCCGCCCAGTAGCGTGGCAAGCGTTGAGATCAGTGACCCGGTCCTTTTCTGCGGTGACCCGGCGCCGAATCAAGTGTCATTTGCGAACGTGACTCTTACAGCTAAGGGGGCGACGTTTGCTGCAACCGGTCAGACGCTCAATCCTTCCACGTACTTCAGAGTTGTCGACTGGAACTTCCCTTTCAATCAGCCCACATTTGCACCATTCAATCTCGCTCCGGGCGCTAAGCGCGTCATTCGAGTTGAGTTCAAACAAGGTACAGCACAGACGTTCCGCCAGGCAGAACTTGCCTTCACCGGTTTCCCCTGCCCTCCAAAGATCACACTCGTCGGAGGCACGGGCGTAGTCCTGTTGCAGTCACCGGTCGGCGGAGAGCTCTTCTCGACGTGCGACACCGTGCTTATTAAGTGGGCAGGTGTGTTGCCTACGCAGCCGGTCAGCCTGGAGTATTCGGAAGATGGCGGTACAACATGGAAGCCGATCGAGCCTTCGGCTACGGGTCTTGTTTACAAGTGGTTGCCACCGAAGTCGGGAACGAACTACAAGGTCCGTGTCAGCGTCAGCCCGGTCAAGCAATACGCCTGGGCCACGCAGCTTGGTGGATTCGGCGATGAAACACCAACGTCGGTGGCTGTGATACCGAGCGGCGTGAAGGTCTTCGCCACAGGCTTCTTCGAAGGGAACACCAGATTCGGAGCCGTTGCCCAGACGGGTGCGGCCGGCAATCTTGACGGATACTTCGTTGAACTCGACAGTGACGGCAAGATCATCGATCCTTCGAAGGTCATGTTGCTGGTCGGCACAGCGTCCAACGAGGAAAAGATCGTCGGATGTGTGGTTGACAACAAGGGCAACTACTACGTAGCCGGTTATTTCTCCAGTCCGGCAGTGACATTCGGTCCATACCTGCCGAATCGCGGTCCTCTGGACACACGCAACTTCTTCGTCTTCAAGTTCGATTCCACAGGCAAGCTCGACTGGCAGGCCGGATCGAAGGGTACGGCAACACAGAGCAGTTACGCCATGCTGACCGACATCGGCCTTCGTTATGATGCAGCAGGCAACGTTGAGGTGATCGCAGCCGGCAAGTTCCAGCGCTTTGTTGAAGTCGGCATTAACCGTGGCGGCACATTCGAGAGGTCAGCAACATTCCCCAATACCACCGATCGCGACTTCTACACCCTGTATGACTCGCAGGGGTATCCGAGGTTCTTCGCCGGTACAAAGCCAACCACAGGTACGGGGCTAACCTATCAAAGTCTGACAGCTACCGATCGATTGGGCTTCACGTACAAGACCGATGCGTATCGGGGTCCGATCACGTTCACGCCACCGGACATCACTCTTGGGAACAATTCCGGTCCAGGATCTGACGACGTCTACGTCTACAAGAACGGCTCTGCTCCGGCATCGAATGATGTGTCGGACAATGTCTTCTCCGTGAAGTCGCCGCAGCTTGAATTCCGTCCAAATAGGGTGACGTTCCCTACGATCCAGCAGGGGCAGACAACAACCAGGACGGCAGTGCTTACCAACATTGGCAACTTCGACGTAACGGTAAAGAGCGTTGTGATTGCCGGGGCAAATGCAGCCGACTTCACCTTGACGGGCAACATCGTTGGACAGATCGTTCCTGCCGGCAAGTCACTGAACATCGAGCTTGTTTTCGCACCTAAGGGTGTTGGCACTCGTACAGCTCTGATCGAAGTGGCCGGTAACTGCGGCTCGCCGGTTCAGCTGAGCGTCGATGGTCTTGCCACCGCACCATGCGATGTCGAGACCAATGCGTCCGTGGATCAGGGTAAGGTTCCTCTCGGACAGCCACGCACTATGAAGATCACCTGCATGATCAAGAACGTTGGATCTGTTGCGATCAACGGTAACATGCGTGTAACGGTCTCGGATGCCGACATCTTGGTGAAGAACGCTGGCCCCTTTACCCTTGCACCCAATGGCGGTTGTTTTGATGTCGACATTGATGTGTTGGCTGCAACGGCCGGAATCAAGTCGACCACCATCAACTTTGGTCTGCCACCAGAGCTGTGCGGAGAACAGATCGCAACGATCAAGGTTGAGATCGTTGAGCCTCGCGTGATCATCGACAGTGTAGACCTCGGTCGCCTTCGCGTACTTACGCCGGGCACCGGCGCGATCAGCATCTCTAACCTGAACTCCGAAGAGGCCGAGATCACCTCGATCACTCTCACCGATCCGACGAATCCGAACTTCGCCTTCACCCTTCCAGCGCCGCGCCGCATGGCCGCCGGTGAGGTGATCAAGATTCCCGTAACGTACACACCTCAAAGTCGTGGGGCACACAGTGCCGGCGTCACGGTGGTGATCAAGGGCAAAGAAACCACACCGCTGGTCGGCATAGCACAAGGCAGTGGCTTCCTTCCGGCGATTCAGGCTACCGGTTACAAGTTCGCGCCGTGGACGGTATCGACGACCTCTCCCGAGATCGGCAAGGTCGTGATCCGCAACACCGATGCGACCAGTGACCTTGTGATCTCAACGATCGCCTTCGAAACGGCGTCAGGCGCATTTGCTTGGTCGGGCGCTCTACCCGGCCTGCCCATCACGCTGAAGCCAAACTCAGCTCCTCTGGAGATTCCGGTGTCGTTCACACCGCAGGTAGTGGGCAACAACCGTGTGAACGTGCGCATCAGTCACGACGCTAAGACGGGGCCCGGACCTGTGCCTCCGTACACGGACACGCTCGTCGTGCTCGAAGGCCTCGGCCGAGACGCATCATCACTAGATCCGATCAGTTTCCCGAAGACACTCACATGCGCAACCCGCAGTGCCATCTTCACGATCACCAACAACAGCACACAGTTCGATCTCACATGTCAAGCCCCGGTAGGCAGTGGAGACGTTGGCTCGTTCATTCTCGACCAGGCGACTGGCTTTGTACTCAAGCCCGGTGAGTCAAAGGTCATCACCGTGACGTTCCAGCCGAGTGCTATTGGACGGACATCGGCTTCATTCAACATTCCCAACGACCAGAGTCTGAAACTCAACGTCACCATCGACGGCGAAGGCGTTACCACTCCGGTTCAGTTCAGCTTCGGCAGTATAGCCGAAGGGCGCATCGGCCAAGCCGTTGCGGTGCCGATCAGCGTCTCCTACAATGCTGCGGAGTTCGCTGGCGCAAAGCCACAGAGCTTTGCAATTGCGCTGACGCACAACCCGGACGCCATGCGTTTCCGTGCATTTGGTGGGCAACAGATGAATGGATGGACGTTCACCCCGACGGCTGCCGTTGGTCGTCTTGACATTGCGGCACAGTCAACCGGCGGCACTCTCGAGCAGGGTGTGTTTGTTACGCCAACGTTCGATGTCTTCCTGAACGCAGATTCATCGCTTCCGGTGCAAATGACCGTCACGACACCGCTGAACTGTTTGGTTCCCGTCGGTGATCGCAATGCCGTCACAATGGCCGAGGTTTGTTTCACAGAAGGTCGCCTCGTGAAGTTCGGCTCCAACCGAACAGGTCTTGCACAGCCCCTTGGAAACCCGGTTCGTGATATCGTCACAATCCCCTATACAACGGGTCTGACGCTATCGACATCGTTCCAGGTCGTCAATGCGATGGGAGACGTTGTGATCGAGGCACATAGCCCGGTGGTGCCGTCAGGCGCCTACCAGCTCACGGTGAACGTCAGCACACTGGCCAACGGAACGTACTTTGTTCGAATGGTCAGCGGACCATATACGGCCACGACCAGCTTCAACGTATTGCGCTGATCACGCCATCTATCGACACTCCTCAGCGGGCGGCTTCCGGTCAACGGAGCCGCCCGTTGCGTTTTCGTAGATTTGCACGCGCTCACACCCAATTTTCGAGGTTCTGATGTACGACCGCATTGCGTCGCTTCTTGGACAACAAGCCCCCTACCTGCTTGATCACACGTGTTCGACGATCCCCAAGGAGTCGATCTACGTTCCTTCGCCCTCATCAGTCAGCGACGTGTTCGGCGCTTCGGACCGCAGCAATCGTGTACTGAACAACCTTCAGTGGATCCATGCGTCGGGACGCCTGGCCAATACCGGTTATGTGTCGATCCTGCCCGTTGACCAGGGAATCGAACACAGTGCCGGCGCATCGTTCGCAAAGAATCCGATCTATTTCGATCCGGCTCGGATCGTGGAGCTTGCCATTGAAGGGGGCTGCAACGCCGTGGCCTCCACCTTTGGTGTCTTGGGTAACGTTGCCCGCCAATATGCCCACCATATACCGTTCGTGGTCAAGATCAACCATAACGAGCTACTGACCTATCCCAACAAGTTCGACCAGATACTGTTCGGCACCGTTCGTCAGGCGCATGATATGGGAGCTGCCGCGATCGGGGCGACCATTTACTTTGGCTCACCCGAAAGTGGACGACAGATCGTAGAGATCTCCGAGGCGTTCGCGCTTGCTCACGAACTCGGTATGGCTACCATTCTCTGGTGCTATCTGAGAAACCCCGCCTTTAAGTCAGACAAGGATTACCACGTTGCAGCCGACCTGACGGGTCAGGCAAACCACCTTGGCGTAACGCTTGGTGCAGATATCATCAAGCAGAAGCTCCCGGAGAACAACGGCGGTTTTCAGTCCCTGAACATGGGAAGCTCGAGCTATGGAAAACTCGACCAGCGAATGTATTCCGAGCTGTCGTCCGACCACCCGATCGATCTGTGCCGTTATCAGGTGGCTAACTGTTACATGGGCCGCATCGGATTGATCAATTCGGGTGGCGCATCGGGGCAAAACGACATGGCCGAGGCCGTTGCCACAGCCGTGATCAACAAGCGGGCCGGAGGAATGGGACTGATCTCAGGACGTAAGGCCTTCCAGCGACCAATGAACGAAGGCGTCGAGCTCCTGAATGCGATTCAGGACGTGTACCTCTGCCAGGACGTCACGATCGCCTGATGTCTGATTCAAAACCCGTCACCGGTGCACTGAGCGAGCTACGCCGGCTCCTGCCGTATGTGCGACGTTACAAGGGTCGCACGGCGCTGGGACTTGTCTTTATCACACTGTCGAACATCTGCTCGACAACGGTGCCGCACGTCGTCGGCACGACCATTGACGCTCTGAAGGAATCAGGCACGACGCAGTCTGATATCGGCTGGCTCATCGCGCAGATCCTGCTTCTCACCATCGGGAGTGGCACGTTCATGTTCGCCACACGACGCACGATCATCGTGATGTCGCGCCTCGTGGAGGAAGATCTCCGCAATGACTTCGTCAACGCCCTCAAGATCCAACCGGCAAGATTCTTTCATGACCGGTCAACTGGCTCTCTGCTTGCCCACTTCTCGAACGACATTGGCTCGGTGCGTGAATTCATCGGACCGGCCATCATGTATACGGCCAACACGATCACGACCTTTGCCTTCGCCCTCTCGTGGATGATCAACCTTAACGGATGGCTCTCGATCGCCATCCTCATCCCGGTGCCGCTCGTGTCAACGCTTACCTACCGACTGGGCCGCCGCATTCACGCCAACTATCGCATCGTTCAGGAACATTATGAACACATCACCACCCATGCCCAGGAAACGGCCTCCGGCATTCGGGTGGTGCGTGCCTATGCACGGGGAGACGACGAGGCTGAGAGGTTCGACGATCTGAGTCGCGAGTACTACCGAAAGAACATGCGTCTGGCACGTATTCAGTCCCTGATGATGCCCGGCATGACGGTTCTTTTCAACCTCAGCTACGTCATCGTCATCGGGGTCGGAGGCTGGCTCGTGGTGCAGAATGACCTTACTGTAGGAGAGCTGACGCAGTTCTTCATCTATCTCAATCAGCTGTTGTGGCCTATCGCCGCCATCGGCTGGGTGACGAGCATGATCCAACGCGGCGCTGCCTCCATTGGACGCCTTGGCGTGATCATCGACGCCCCCTCAACGATCGTTTCAGGAACGTTGGCGCCTTCTGACATCGGTGGCGGAATTGAATTCCGCAACGTCACGCTCAGCTACGATGGTTCGCGTCGGGTGCTCGACGGAGTGTCGTTCAACGTCGCTCCCGGACAAAGCCTCGGCATCGTTGGCTCAGTGGGCAGCGGTAAATCGTCGATCGTTGGCCTGCTGCCCCGACTCTATGATGTTACCGATGGTAGCGTGATCATCGACGGGCATGATGTGCGAGACTATTCACTGAGTGACCTTCGATCGGCAATTGCCATGGTTCCTCAGGAGTCCTTTTTGTTCTCTGAAACAATTCGTGAGAACATTCGCTTCGGTCGCCCGGACGCTACTGACGAGCAGGTTGACCAAGCTGCGCGGATCGCTCAGCTTCCGACCGACATTGCAACTCTGCCGGGAGGATTCGACACTGTGGTTGGCGAACGCGGCGTTACCCTCTCGGGTGGACAAAAGCAGCGCACTTCTCTTGCGCGCGCGATCGTGAGCGATCCTCGCATCCTCATCCTCGACGATGCCCTCTCCGCCGTGGATGCAAACACGGAAGACCGGATCATGAGCGGCCTGGAGAGCGTCATGGCCGGGCGCACGACCATTGTGATTTCTCATCGCATCTCAACAGTCCAACGCTGCACAACCATCATTGTGCTCCATGATGGTCGCATCGTGGAAAGGGGCTCGCACGGCGAACTTCTTCAGCGACGCGGTCTGTATTTTGACATGTACGAACGCCAACAATTGGAACAACAGCTCACATGAACGTCCAGTCGTCTGTCCTCGACCTGATCGGCAACACGCCCCTTATCCGCCTGAATGCGTTAGCTCGCAACATCAAGGCAACGGTCCTCGTCAAACTTGAGTCACGAAATCCGGGTGGTTCGATCAAGGATCGCATCGGCATTGCCATGATCGAGGATGCCGAACGCAGCGGACGTCTCAAGCCCGGGTCGCTCATCATTGAGCCGACAAGCGGCAATACAGGCATTGGTCTGACCATTGCTGCCCGACTGAAGGGCTATCCATGCCTGCTGGTGACCACCGACAAGGCATCCGTCGAACGCGTCCGATACATTAAGGCTCTTGGCGGAGAGGTCCTCATCATGCCCAGCGCAGCCAAGCCCAGTTCACCGGAGTACTACGTCAACACCGCTCAGCGATTGGCCGGTGAGATCCCCGGTGCCGTGATCCTCAATCAATACGACAATCCGGCCAATGCCATCGCGCATGAGCGCACAACAGGCCCGGAGCTTTGGCGTGATACTGATGGGAAGATCACACACTTCATAGCCGGCATGGGCACGGGAGGCACGATCAGCGGAACGGCACGATATCTCAAATCGATGAACCCGAAGATCAAGGTGATCGCAGGCGATCCCGTAGGATCATCACTGAAGGTGTACAAGGAAACAGGACGGCTGATCGAATCACTTCCCTACCTGATCGAGGGCGTTGGCCAGGACAGGCTCCCGGACAACCTTGACCTCGACCTGGTCGACGAGATCATCAACGTCAACGACAAGGAAGCCTTCTCCATGGCACGCCAGCTGGCGCGTCAGGAAGGCATCTTCTGCGGAGGCTCGTCGGGCATGAATGTAGCCGCGGCCCTGCGTGTTGCGGCCAATCTCGATGAGTCCGCCGTTGTGGTGGCGATCATATGCGATACCGGCGAACGGTACCTGACAAAGCATCATTCTGACGAGTGGCTCGAAGAAAAAGATCTTCTGGAGCGCGAGCGCATCACTGTTCGCGATGTGGTCGCCTCAAAGCGTTCACGCGGACATCTTCCGTCGGTGGTGAGCATCCCGCCGGCGGCAACAGTATCCGAAGCTCTGGCGCTGATGAGTTCTCACGAGGTCAGCGACGTGCCAGTTATCGACGGTGCCACTCTCTCCGGCATGGTACGCGAGGCCCGCCTAATGTCAGCCGTCATCAATGACCGCGAGCTGCTGACAGCTCCCGTTACACAGATTATGGATGCCCCCTGCCCAACGGTAGACATTCACAATGATGTGCAAACAGCCATCCAGCTGCTACGCAACGCGCCGCTCGTGGCCGTGACAGAGTTCGGAAGCATCAACGGCATCCTGACCCGTCACGACGTGCTGGAGTATCTGTAAGGCAGTGACGGATTACGGATTACGGATTACGGATTACGGATTACGGATTACGGAGGACGTCACTTGTCACTCGTCACTTGTCACTAGTCACTCGTCACTCGTCACTTGTCACTTGTCACTCGTCACTCGTTATTCGGCTTCCACCATGTCAGATCGACGGCATCTTCTCCGCCGTCTACGCCAAGGGTTTCACCGTTGATCCAGTAGGCGTGATCCTTAACCAGCAGACGCAGGACGTTGGCGACATCATCCGGAGTTGTCAGACGGTGATGTGGATTGCGCATAAGCGCATTGTTCATGATCACGTCATTGCCGGGAATCTTCGATAGCGCAGGTGTGGCCGTGACGCCCGCGCGGATGGTGTTGGCCGTGATGCCGTGGGGTGCCAATTCGAGTGCGAGCTGCCGACAATATGCTTCCATGGCGGCCTTTGCGGCAGAGACGGCCCCATACATTGGCAGAACGCGCGAGGCTCCGGCACTGGTAAGTCCGACGATACGGCCACCTGGGGACATCAGCCCCCTGCGGACGATGTCCTGAGCGTAGTAGACCAGAGAGTTTGCCATAACGTCAAGCGTCATCTCAAGATTCTTCTGCGAGATCGCATCTGCAGGCTGATCGGCAACAAAGGGCTTCAGGGTTCCAAAGGCCAGCGAGTGCAGCATCAAACGGATTGTGGATCCCGGATGGGCTTCAAACTCCAGGCGAATACCATCCATGATCTCGCCACGGCGGTCAGCATCGGCTGCATTGAGATTGAAGAAGAGGTGTCGCACACCGAGTTCCGTGAGCTCGGCCTTCAGCTCTGCAACCTGCTGCATTCCGGCGGCCCTATCCATGTGCACGCCGATGATGTGAAGTCCTTCTTCGGCCATGGCACGGGCAGCCGCGCGACCGAATCCGCTCGAAACACCGAGAATCAGTGCATACTGCTGAGACACAGACATTCTCTTCCTTACGGGATAATGATTGTTATGAGCTGCAAAACTAGGGGTTTTGTCTCAGGAAGTAGTAAGGCCCCTTCACAGCACCCCAGGCTTGGTCTCCGCTGGTGGTGAACCCCCTATCCCAACTTGTGATTACACTCGCGGCGATCTGTACTTCTGAAGTGGCATAGGAAGCGCCGCGTATGTCACTGGCGCAGGCCGTACCGTGCGTGCTGCCAAAAAACTTTACATCATCACGCTGGAGATATACTTCGCAACCACGACGAAGCGCAAGGTCCGAAGGCTTCAGCTCGTCGAGCGCAGCAATGTTCTTCCATGCGCCTACTACACGCTTCGGATCCTTCCACGCATAGATCTCGATCTCGATCATGTTCTCTTCGACGCGCAGCAAACGGTAAACTCTTTGCCGATAAGGTGCCTCGGGCGTGGCAGCCATGGCCTGCTCGACAACGATCCAGATGCCGTCTGTGCGGTCCTTCCACATGCGTTGCATGTTCAAAACAACATGGTAGTAGCTCGTGTCAAGCTTGGAATGTCGTTCACTGGAGAACGATCCGGTAAGCCACATTGCAAGTGTATCAAGGTCGGGATCATCAGCTGACGTTGTGCGCGCTGAGGCCGCGGCAGTTACCGAAACGCACACTGCTCCAAGGCACAGCAGAAGTCTTGTAAAGGGGCTCATGAAAACCTCGCGTCGATCTCGTCAAACGGAATCACCGTAAAAGTGGGCTGTCCAAACGGCGTGTGGTGCGTGATATTGCATTCACGAAGCTGGCGAACAACCATCTGCGCCCTCTCGGGAGTCATGCCAACAACACTCCTGCGCGCATACTGCCGGGCCAACTGCGCCACGAGCGCTTCGTGACGATCAATGGAGGGGGCATTCTCGACGTCGGTCATGGCACTAATAAGCTCGTCGATCACCAGATGTTCCTCCCCCGGAGCTATGATCGAGGGAACAGCCAAAATGGTCATCGACGATTCTCCGAGATCGAATTCAAATCCCGAATCCATGATCGTCTGCCGATGCTCTTCGATCTGCGCACGTCGGTGAGCATCAAGCGGAATCTCCACCGGGAACATGAGCGTCTGCGGACTGAGATCTCCTGCGGACTTTGCCATGATCTGCTCGAAGAAGATTCTCTCGGATGCGAAGGTCGGACGCACGATCATGACGCCGGCTGGGATCACGCAGATGATCCGCTCGGCGGTTGCGTGCAGCACCGAGATGGTCTCTTGCGGCACCTCAGACGGCGCAAACAACATGTCGTGAGACCTCTGATGTGCTGCCGTGAAGCGCGTCGGCTGAGCGGGCTGATAGTTGCGATCGCTGAACCCGCCGCCTGATTGGAGTATCTCTCCCGTCATGCGGTTGACCATCAAGCCCCCTGACATCGGCTCGCTGCCGAGCGTGCGCAATGGACTTGAGGCAATGGGAACGTTCGACATGATCGGCGGGATGATGTTCACCCGCGCCAGCGCGCGCATCACCGCATCCTGCAACAGAAGGAACACGGCACGCTCGTCTTCGAACTTCACTTCGTGCTTTTGTGGGTGGACGTTGACGTCGACGCGCTCCGGGTCGATGTCCAGATACAACGAGAACAGCGGAAACTGCCTGTCTGAAACCAGATGCTCATAGGCCTGGTTCACAGCATGAGACAGCGCCCTGCTCTTGATCGGGCGCCCGTTGAGGAACAGGAATTGTCCGCTTCGATTCTGACGCGATACTTCCGGAGGCGATACGTATCCAGAGAGGCTTATACCCGAATCTGAAGCCGAAACCTCGATGAGTGATCGAATAGGATCAACGGTCAGCACCTCTGCGATGCGCGTCCTTAGGTCTGCTGGTGCCAGATCGAACACACGCGTTGGTCCGTCATAAAAGACAAATCGGACGTTGGGACGTGAGAGCGCAAGCGTCTGCATCGTTTCGCTGATATAGCGAAACTCCGTCATGTCCGACTTCAGGAACTTGCGACGTCCGGGTACCGATCCGAAGAGCTGCCGCACCAAGATCTGCGTTCCGATGTCGTTCGTTGCCGGCGCAATGGCAAGGGGCTTGCCAGGATGCGAGGTGAGTGTCCATCCGAGTTCCTCAGCTCGGTGACGCGTGCGTACTTCCACATCGGCAACGGCGGCAATGGACGCCATGGCTTCACCACGAAATCCGAGTGTGCCGATGCGATGAAGGTCCTCTTCGGTGCGGATCTTGCTCGTGGCATGTCTGACGAGACAGAGCTCGAGATCCGGTCGGGACATACCGGCGCCATCATCGATGATGTGGATGAGACTCTTTCCAGCCCCCTGCACAACGACCGTCACGCAGCCGGCGCCGGCATCAATTGAATTCTCAACGAGTTCTTTGACAACCGACTCGGGACGCTGCACCACCTCGCCAGCAGCGATCTGATTGGCGATGTGTTCGGGCAGTATCTGGATGCTACCTGGCATGGTCACGAAGATACCACCCACGGTAGTCGAAGAAAGGGGCGTATCCATGGCTCGGCAAGGCGCCGAGCGTTCATGTACTCAGACATTCCATAGGCCAATTCGCCATCTCCGGTGTGCCACGAGCTGACATATCGCTGATAGAACGGTCCATCCTCGCAAACCGAATCATTGTGACACTCCACCTCGTGAATCTGTCCGGTTGAGTCGACCCCCGAGAGGCGGATCGTTCGGTGATGCATCAGTCCAAACATTGTGATCCGAGGTCGATTCAGTGCAACAGTTACCTGCTCAAATCTCTCGACACGTCCGTCCGGAAGCACACGTCCGAACCATGTTGAGTTATCTGCCGAGCGGCGAGTGAACAGATACACGTAGGTCTGCTTCGCCCCCTGAACTCTGCCCCAGTACCAATCGCGGTAGTCACACGACATGGCACGCGTGCCCAAGTTGTGATCATGATATGCCAGCGCTTCGAACTGGTGATGAACAACACGGCCATGCTCCTCACTGATCTCGAGGCTGACCTCGGCAGCGGCCCGCGCTGCCGACAACACCCAGCTGTGCCCATCGGATGCTTCGTCAAGAGCTGATGCCGGCTGCCGCACCTCGGGCATGCGAAGGACAACGTTGACGCGCCGGCCGTCACTTCCGCAGGGGGCATCGATGGACATCGTGAGCCCGTCGGCTCCAACCTTTAGACCACCGCATGGCATAGACACACCCACGCCGTCTGCATCGAATTGACATGACTCGAGTGGAAAACCTCCAAAGCCGAAGGCAAGGCGTACACCTCTGTGATAGATGCTCACTGCATATCCACCGCTCATAGCTCGAGGGTCAGCCAAATAATCGGGCGACATCGGCATGCCGCGAAAGAGGATCAGAACCACACCCCACTGACCGGTCGCATCGAGGGCATCGGCATACCACCATTCGTATGCGCCTGGGCCATCAAGCAGATGGCAGTGATCATTCTGGATGCCGGTAAGGACGTGCATGGTGAAGGGGGCGTTTGAGGGCGCAAAGCTACCGAATCCCGATGGTTCGTAGCTTGGTGAATGCCCGATGTGTCCGCCCTCGATTTCGCAGCAGCGATAACGCCTTGGATAAGTCCTGCCTTGCAGTCCCTGAGCCTTTTGAATGCTGGGGTGATGACACTTCTGCTCGGCATTAGCGTATTCAACCTCGTCCGATTCGCCCGTCTTCCGCGCGCCGCCTCGGCACCGTCCGGTGACCTGGCTCCTTCTGTGGCCGTGCTGATCCCGGCTCGCAACGAGGAGCGCGGCATAGAAAGATGTGTTCGCTCGCTATGCTCGCAGTCGTATGAAAAGATGCAGGTCATCGTTCTCGATGACGGTTCTTCCGATGCAACGCCCGAGATCCTGTCACGGCTGGCCGACGAGTACTCGAATCTGCGCGTGATATCGGGAAGCCCCCTCCCAAAAGGATGGGTAGGCAAATCCTGGGCCTGCCATCAGCTGTCGCAACAGACCTCGGCCGACGTGCTCTTGTTCACCGATGCCGATACGTGGCATGAGCCGACGACGGTGGAGCGCTCGGTGGCGTTCTTACGGCAGCAGCGCCTTGCGATGTTCTCCATGGTGCCCTACCAGGTACTGTCGACATTCGGTGAGCATGCCGTGATCCCGATGGTGCACGTCTTGTACTTTTCTTACCTGCCGAACAGCCTGATCATGAGCAATCCGCGTGTGTCGCTCTCGGCGGCGAACGGCCAGTTCATGTGCTTCTCGCGTCAGGGCTACGAAGCTATCGGCGGTCACAAAGCAGTTTGGAATTCCTTGGTCGAAGATGTCTTTCTGGCGCGCGCCGTCAAGGCCGCCGGCCTGCGCATCGCTCTGGTCGACGGAACCGACGCGGTCGCCTGTCACATGTACACCAATGCACGCGAGGTTACCGAAGGCTTCTCGAAGAATCTGTTTCCGGCAACCCAGTACAACCTTCCCGTGACGTTGTTGTTCCTCGCACACTTGCTTGTGACCTATGTGGGTCCTGTGGCGACATCCTTGGCTGTCATGGCTCTGCCATGGCCCAACGCAGAATATGTTCTGGCGGCCTCGATCTACGCCCTTGCCGCGGCAGCACTGATTCGATTGATGATCAGCCTACGCTTCAGGATGCCTGTATGGCATGCATTTCTGCAGCCGGTAACGGCACTTTGGACAGTGGTGATCGGCCTCAATTCCATTCGATGGGCACTGTCTTCGCGCGGATCACAATGGAAGGGGCGTAGTTATGCCCGAACAGGAGAGACACCGTGAGTGACAGCACTTCGAATGACCGATGGATCGATGTCTTTCTGCTTCGGATGCAGGAGCCGGAGGACGTGAACGATCGTCCCTACTACACGACCGGCTCGATCGTTTCGGCTGCGCTGATGCGCGTTGCAGTCCTCGGACTTGGTTGCATCGCACTGGCTCAGGTGGCCGAGGCAAACGTTGTATGGTGGACCGCAATGCTCAGCATCTGGGGCATCGGAGTCTACCCGGCATGGCTGCAGTACCAGAGGTTCCATCAAAATGTTCAGCAGATCACCGTCGGAACCCTCTGCGGATCATGCAGATACTTTAACCCAACGAATCAGCTCTGCACTATCATGGATGTGCATGTGACGCACGCCGAGCCACCGTGCGAGGGAGAAGGATGGGAGCCCAAGGATACGTACGTCGAGGCCGATTGACCGCGCTCTACTTCGTATCGGTCGACGAGACCAGCTTGTAGATGCCGTCGCTGTTGACGCTGAATTCAAAGGTCTTGCGAACTCCACTGCGATAGACCCACAACTCCGTTGTGGACCCAGCTCGGCCAAGTTTCTTATCGATCTTGGTTGGGCGGCCAAAGAGGATAAATACCTTGCCTCTGTCGGTGAATGTTCCGTCGGGCTCATTGACGGAACTGAAGGCCACGGCCGCGTGATCAACGCGGGTATAGTACTCAGCAAGTCGTTCATTAAATGCCGTCGTTGGCGTCGGATCTGAGCGGCGCCACCACGACATCAGACGCTCACGGTTCTCGGCATCGGAGCCTTCAGTTAGCGAGTCCAACTGGTCTTCCGGACAGATGTAGACAAGGGATTCCAGCGCATAGGAGAGTGTCCGAAGCGACTGTGGCATGGTCTCCCACTGCACCTGAAACGGAAGCTCAACGGTGTCCTTACTTCCCTTCTTCGCCAGTCGCACAATGTAACTGCCGGGTACCAGCTGAGGCACATCGATCGGCACGATGACCGTGGCATATCGGCTGGTCTGACGTGTCTTGAGCAGTGCGCGCGCAGCACGGTCGGACTCGAATCGTCCCTCAAGAGCGATGTCCGAGCGCGACCGTACGGTGCCCGTATAGTCGGCATCGACCCACCAGCGGATGTCCTTCGGACCATACGGCAACTGATGGATGGCATAGTCATACGCCGTCGTTGACGTATCCGAAACAATGAACATGGCCACGCATGGCTTGGCACCAAACGGCACGTTCCTGTTGAACACCAGTGATTCGACCATCCACGTCTCACCGTCACGCCGCTCTGTGCCGATGTATCCGGGAATCATAAGCCCCTTGGATGCAGGAAGAAACGACAGCTGTGAGAGCGTCACTGTTCGCTTTGTGGTCTCTCGTTGACCCAATGTTTCGAGCACGACGCGATAGGTGCCGGGCGCAATCCCAATGCGACAGCTCCCATGATGCATTGCGCTACGGTCAATCGAAGCGTCATAGGAGTTGACGTATGCCGTGTCCTTGAATCGCACGCGGGAGCGAATCACTCCAATGGAGTCTCGAACCTCGACGCTGAGAGTGAACTCGGCAGAAAAATTGCCCTTGCTGTTGTTCTGATCAGTGACGCGGGTGAACGTGAGCGCATCATGAGCCACGCGGAAACTCACGAAAATGTCCGCCGAATCAATTCCTGCCCGGGGAAGCATCATCGCGTCGGCGTATAGCTTGTCGCCATACTCACCAACGGTTGCGCGCTGCACACGATTTGCCCGCTGAGCTGTAAGGGGGCTAGCCACACCAACGAACAGCGTTGCGAGCACCAGCAGGGTTGTCCGACATGTCATCATGGCCGTTCCTCGGGCCTGAGTGAGCGTACTTCTTCGAGCACCGATTCGAGCATGACGGCTGCGGCGACCTGATCCTTGACGCCCTTTGCTTGACGTTTCTTCTGCCTCATTCCTGATCGCAGCATGATCTGACGTGCCTCCTTTGTGGAAAACGCCTCGTCGATCTCAAACACCGGAATCGCCAGGGCGGCTCGCACGTTGACGATAAACTGTTCGATCTCTTGGATGATCGGCGTGCTTCGCTCATCGTGCAGACGCGGAACGCCCACCAGCAGAACCTGTGTGCGCTCGCGTTCAAGAAGGGACCGGACCTCGTCGATAACGGCGGGCGTGTTGTTGATGACCGGACGTGTCGAGACGATGATATGCATCTCATCACATACGGCAACGCCGATGCGACGCTGACCGTAGTCAAGCGCCATCAATCTGCATCCACGCAGAGACGCCAGCTCTTGTTGCGTCACGCTGCTCGCTCCGCAGTTGATGCTCGGATCTTATCCTTCGGCTCCATGCCATGAGGGATGCGAAAGACCACCTGTGTGCCCTTGCCTCGCTCGCTTGTGACGCGGATGCGGCCTCCATGCAGTTTCGTCACATGATGCATGATCATTGTTCCGATGCCATGTCCGGTGCCGTCGGCCGACGAGCTGAAGTAGGGTTTCATCATATTAGCCATCGTTTCAGGATCCATTCCTACACCTGTATCGCTGACGGAGATGAAGACGTTGGTGCGATCGAACCACGTAGAGATCTCCACGGTTCCCGGCTGATTGCGCAGCGCCTTGATGGCATTCTCAACGGCGTTACGGACCGCACGCGAGAGCTTCAGACGGTCGGCCATCATCAGCGTACCGCGGAGCTTCATTGAGAACGTCACATGTGGGAACATGGTAGAATCGAATTCATGCCGAACCTCGGTGCAGAGTTCCGCACTGTGAACCATCGAGCGCTGAAAGACATCAGACCTGGCCACACCGAGCAGATCGCGGACCCTGTCGATGAGCACACCGACCTGGAACAGAATGCGTCGACGTCGTTCATCGTCACCGCCTTCGGTGTTACCGTGAATCTGTTCGGCGTTGAGTCGGATGGTCGACAAGTTGGTCTGCATGTCATGGGCCAGCTGCGCCCAGTTGACCAGACGTCGCTGTTCAAGCGTTTCGGTGATGTCGACTCCGGTAAAGAGCATTCCGCGCGCTGAGCCGAGGGTTCCCACGATCGGGGTCGACGTGACGATCAACTCACGCAACTCGTCATCGACACTGAGACTGATCTTCTCCGAGTGCGACTCCCGCGAGTGTCGCACACGTTCGATGAATCCGGCAAGGTTTGCCAGATCAGCGCGGTTCATATACGTTGTGTACATGCGCCCCATCGGAACGTCCGAGGTGATACGAAGTAGTGCCGAGCCCCGTTCATTGGCCCGAAGCAGTCGACCGTTGACGTCGACAAAGAGCACGACGCCGGCGCCAGGCGCATCGATCATCGCCTCGAGGAATCGTCGTTGACGTCGATAGACCAGATACAGCACTCCAAGCGTCGTGATGAACAGCAGCGGAATCACGTACCGAAGCAGCCACTCCCATGATCGAGCAACGAACCAGAGTCGCTGTGCACGTTGTCGCACAAGTGTCGATTGCGTCGACGAGCTCACCAGCAGACCACTGCCGCTGCGAGTGATGTCAGCTTCGCCCCCAAGAGGTATCTGGATTGCCTCACGGGCGAGGATGTCTCCGCCCCCTGTCACCATGGACAAACCGGCCGAGAAGACGATCACCACAGTATCACCGAAAGACCTTACCAAGCGTGGTGAGCCATAGTCGCCGGGGATGATGACACCGGCTGGAAGTCCCTCGAAGCTCATCGAGAGCGGAACGCACACAACTTCGGCCCTGCCCGATCGGGTAGTCACGAAGGCCAGGGACAGCACACCGTCGATCTCCAGTGCGGTAACCCGCGATGCTTCTACCGGTAGCGACCTCGTGGTGGCGTTCCTCGTGGCCAGATCCAATACGGTGACCACCGAGCCCCCTGCCCCCTCCAGTGATGAAACGAGCAGGACCGACGAGCCGACCTGCTCGATGCGCTCGACATCGGAAAGCGGTATGAGCATCGACCAGATGATACGCAATGTCGAATCGGTCAGCGCAAGAAACGCCGAGGGGCCACTTCGAAAGGCAAACACGGCACCTGAGCCCGAGGCGGATCGCACAGGCACAGCGGCAAACACACGCTGCTCGAGTAGGCGAATGCTGTATCCCGAAGCCGAACTGCTCTGCGAGCCTTTCACTGCGTAGAGCATCTGGCCGGCCAGCACCAATGCCGACGTCTCATCATGATTCACTAGCAGGCGAACCGTCAAACTGTCGGCCCCTACCGGAACCTCGGCAAGCATAACATCATCAACGACGGTTGCGCCAGCGTCCCTTGTGACCATGCGCAAATGGACGTTCGAGCCTTGGCGATGTGCCATCAGAATGCCGCCGTTGAAGAACGCGGCATCCAGCACGTTCAGCGCAGAGGCCTTGTCGACATATCTACTGCTATTGACATCGAAGACAGCAAACGTCGGCGAGGCGGCATCCCATGCCGTGCGTGGGTAGATGATCAGCCGTGCCGCAGTGTCACGATGTGATTCAACGATGCGGCCCTTCCACGTGCCAGCCACGGAAAGGCCAAGGGGCTCACCGGCATCGGCCCACAATACCCACGATTGCAGGACGAGCAGGGCCAACAGCGGGAGTGACCTCATGCCTCCCGGACTTCGCAAATAACGAAGGCATGGACGCCCTCACGGCGTCCGACATAGCCCATGCGTTCGCTCGTGGTTGCCTTCACCGACACCCGGTCAAGTCCGATGCCACACATCTCAGCGATCGCCTCTCGCATGGCCTGCTTGTAGGGAAGGATCTTTGGTGACTCGAGCACGAGGGTACAATCGATGTTGACAATTCCGCATCCTCGCTCATGCACCAGGGCCACGGCATGTTCGACAAAGCGTCGGCTGGCAGCATCCTTCCACCGTGGATCGGTATCCGGGAAGTGTTCTCCGATGTCTCCCAATGCCAGCGCTCCAAGAAGCGCATCGACCAAGGCATGCAGCACAACGTCCCCGTCGCTGTGAGCAACGGTTCCGTGAGGAGACGGGATCTCTACCCCGCCAAGAACAAGCCGGCGACCCTCTTCGAGCCGGTGCACGTCGAATCCGAATCCTACCATGGTGCAAATCTACGGTGTGTGTGGAATGTCGATCTTTGTTCGGTATGACCGAACAGGCAATCAGCGTATCGCTTCTTACGGGTGAGATCAAGCGCCTCCTCGAATCGGGGATCGGCGACGTACTCGTCGTTGGCGAGATCTCAAACTACAAACCCCACAGTTCCGGTCATCGGTACTTCACGCTGAAGGATGCCGAGGCTTCCATTGCCGGGGTCATGTGGAGGACACGATCGCTGAACTTTACGCCACAGGATGGCATGCGAGTGATCGTACGCGGGCGCTTGAGCGTCTACCCCATCCAGGGGAAGTATCAGATCGACTGCGTCTCGATGCGTCCGGAAGGCGTGGGCGATCTTCACCGGGCTTTCGAGGAACTCAAACAGCGGCTGGGTGCTCTTGGGTACTTCGACGTTGCCCGCAAGCGCCCCCTGCCAAAGGTGATCCGGAGTGTTGGCATCGCGACGTCAGCAACAGGCGCGGTGATCCGTGACATGATCACGACCATCGAGCGTCGCTTCCCTGCCCTTGAGGTGGTCTTTCGGCCGGCAATCGTGCAAGGGGGCGAGCAGGCCTCGCGAGATATTGCCCGGGCCATCGAGGAACTCAACCGTGCGGACGTAGACGTGATCATTGTCGGTCGCGGCGGTGGCTCCCTCGAAGATCTCTGGTGCTTCAACACGCAAATCGTGGCCGACGCCATTCGCTCGAGTGCAATTCCGGTCATCTCAGCCGTCGGACATGAGACCGATGTGACGATCTCGGACTTCGTAGCAGACGTGCGGGCGGCAACGCCCACCGCCGCGGCCGAGCTGGTCACACCCGTTACCCGGCAAGACCTGCTCATGGGCATTGAACTGGTGAGACGTCGGATGGTCGGTGACCTGCAACGCAATATTGCGGACCTCCAGATGCTTGCCGTCGGATTCATTGATGGACGGGCGGCTCGCCGCGTCACAGAGCGCATAATGATGCGGTCTCAGCGCGTAGACGACCTGCTGACGCGCATGACGCGTTCGGCTTCCGCCAGGATCACGCGCGAGCGCACTCGCACTGATCATGTCGCCGCTCTATTGGCAAGCCTGCATCCACTGGCGCCACTGCAGCGAGGCTACGCCGTCATCGAACGCGACGGGCAGGTCATCAACGCATCGGAATCCATCGCAGCCGGAGACCGCATTGCGATCCGTCGTCAGGCAGACGTCATCAGCGCGGTCGTTGAGACCGTACGACCTACCGAATCTTCTGAAGGGAATAGAAATGCCAGCGAAAAAGACTGAAGCGCAACCGCGCCTTGAGGATCAGCTCAAGCGCCTTGAGGAGATCGCCATGGCTCTCGATAGGGGTGATGCTCCGATCGATGAGCAGCTGCGGCTCTTCGAAGAAGGTATGACGCTCGTGGCCGGATGTCGCGCCTACCTTGATGAGGCAGAGCTCAAGGTTCGCAAGCTCAGCGGCGAGCCGGACGTCGACGCAAACGCTTGACCAAGCCACGTTGCAATCAGTAGGTCGCGCAGCTCTCTACTCGTCGCGTGCAGGGCGCATCATTAGCTTGCGCACAGCTTCTTCAGGATCGGCCCCCTGCCAGAGAATGGCAGACACGCGCTCAGTGATCGGCAACTCGACGCCCACATCTGCGGCCAACTCCAACGCGGCCTGCGTCGTTGGGACTCCTTCGGCCACCGCCGACATGGAGCCGAGAATCTGATCGAGCGTTTCACCGCGACCGATGCGCTCGCCAACGGCTCGGTTGCGAGAGTGCCTCGATGTACACGTCACAAACAGGTCACCCAGACCGGCCAACCCATACAGTGTCTGGGGATCGGCCCCAAGGGCAACGCCCAGACGGGATATCTCGGCCAGTCCACGCGTGATGAGAGCCGCCTTCGTATTGTCGCCCATTCCCAGTCCGTCGACGATGCCGGCGGCAATGGCGATAACATTCTTCAGTGCTCCACCGATCTCAACGCCCACCACGTCATCGCTGGCATATACCCGGAAGGTCGGCGTCATGAGCAGCTTCTGCACGATCGATACGGACTGCCGATCCCGACCGGCACAAACCACCGTGGTTGGCATGTTGCGCACGACCTCTTCGGCATGACTCGGACCCGAGAGGACAACGAAGGAGCTCGCCGAGGGGGCAGTGTGTGCAATGACCTCCGATACCCGCAGATGAGTACCGCGCTCGATACCCTTGGCAAGGTTCACCACGATGGCACCCTTAGCTACATCATCACGAAACGTTGATCGGACGTACTGCGTGGGTGTTGCATTGACGAGCACGTCACAACCGGCAAGTTCAAGAACCTCAGACGTGGCGCGGACAGACTCAGGCAACACAACACCAGAGAGGAATCTCTCGTTGCTGCGCTGCGAGTTGATCTCATCAACAACCTCGGACTCGCGAGCCCACATCGTAACGGAAGCCTGATTTTGCGCAGCGATATACGCGATCGCCGTGCCCCAAGCACCCGACCCGAGAATGCCGACGGTCATATGTGCCGATGCTTACGACGGAAGAACATCAGCTTCGGGAAGCGATGCTCCGTGCCTTCCAAAAGGCGGCGCAGATTCGAGCGATGCGCGTAGAGGACCAGCAGGGCCAGCGCAATCAGGAAATAGATCAGCGTCAGGTACCCATCAATGGACACGTTCAGAACGTTTCGACGGATGAACATGGTGATGGGGATCACCACGGCTGCTACCATGGAGCCAAGTGAGACGTAGCCGAACAAACCGATGAAGACGAGGAAAACACCCGCGGCAATGGCAAGCTCAACCGGTGCTACGGCAATGAGCATGCCGACTGATGTGTTTATGCCCTTGCCACCGCGGAAGCCTGCAAATACGCTGAACATGTGCCCCACCACGGCCGTCACACCGGCAATCAAGCGCACGACAGTCGAATCCTCAAACGGGGTGTGATTCTCAAACGGCATGCGAGTATCAAAGAAGACCGCTACCAATAAGACCGGTGCAAGGCCCTTGGCAATATCAAGGATCTGGACTGCTACTCCGGCCTTCCATCCAAGATGCCTGAAGACGTTCGTACTGCCGAGATTACCGCTGCCGACAGTACGGGGATCGATCCCATAGAACCTCTTCCCAATGATCAGGGCGAACGGGATCGACCCGATGAGATAGCTCTGCAGGATGATGATCACAAGTCGCAGCGTCGGATCCATTGTCTCCTCTTTTGCATGAGTTTACGTGGCCGAAAATACGCACGGGAATCGGAACCAGATTCCGACATTCATTGCCACCGGCGATATCATAGCGTGACAAGTTATACGTCATTTGCGGCGGCATTCGCATTACAAGAGAGAACTTATGCAAGACGAAATGCGCAAGGCCACGAAGAAGCGCCTCGAAGAGGTCGATCGTGAGCTTGCTGAATTACGCACCGAACAGGCCACGCTCAAGGCACGGTGGGAAACAGAAAAGGGGCACATTCAATCGATACGTTCCATCAAGGCGCAGATCGAGGAAGTAAAGGCACGCGCCGCCGATGCAGAACGTGATGGTGAGTATGGCACCGTTGCGGAACTGCGATACGGTCGTCTCCTTGAACTTGAAAAGTCCCTTGTACGCCAGAATGAAGAACTGACAGAGGTCCAAAAGCAGTCGGCCCTTCTAAAAGAAGAGATCGACGATACGGACATCGCCGAAGTCGTTGCCAAGTGGACAGGCATTCCCGTTCGGCGCATGCTCGAGAGCGAACGGGCAAAGCTCCTTTCAATGGAACATCGCCTTCATGAACGCGTCATCGGCCAGCACGAAGCAGTCGTGGCAGTCTCGAATGCCATCAGGCGTTCTCGCGCCGGACTTCAGGATGCCAAACGGCCGATCGGCTCGTTTATCTTTCTTGGCTCGACAGGCGTCGGCAAGACTGAAATGGCGCGCGCACTGGCAGAGTTTCTCTTCGATGATGAAGCTGCGCTTGTTCGCATTGACATGAGTGAGTACATGGAAAAACATGCCGTGGCCCGGCTCATCGGTGCTCCTCCCGGCTATGTTGGATATGAAGAAGGAGGTCAGCTGACGGAGGCCGTCCGGCGCCGCCCTTACAGTGTGGTGCTGCTTGACGAGATCGAAAAGGCCCACCCGGACGTGTTCAACGTGCTGCTTCAGGTGCTCGATGACGGTCGCCTTACCGATGGACAAGGGCGTCAGGTGGATTTCACTAACTCGATCATCATCATGACCTCGAACCTTGGATCCGAGATCATGCAGGATCGGCTCCTGGAAGTAACTGAAGAGAACCGTGATGACCTCACCTCGCAAATGAGACGTGAACTGATAGATCTGCTCCGTCGCAAGCTGCGTCCGGAGTTTCTGAATCGCATCGACGAGGTCATCCTCTTCAAGCCCCTCGTGCCCAGCGAGGTACGCCGCATCGCTCACCTCCAGATCGCCTCTGTTGCCGGTCGAATGAAGGGGCTTGGTATCGACCTCGTGGTGACCGATGAGTGTATGGATTGGCTTGGTAAACGTGGCTATGATGTGCAGCTCGGTGCCCGCCCCCTGAAGAGGGTGATCCAGCGATATGTCACCGACCCCCTTGCTTTACACGTGCTTGGTGCGGATGTTCGTGCCGGAGACCTCGTCACCGTTGATGCCGATGAGGCCGGACAAATCACATTCTCGTTCTCGCCAAGTAGCCAGAACACACCAGCGTAGCCCTATGAATGCCATCATCATCCTGCTGTCCCTTCTGATGTCGGTAGCTGCAGGGATGGCACAGGACATTTCGACCGGTCCCATGCTTGCCCGTTCGTCCTCACGCAGCGAGTATTTGCGTGGGATCCAGACCGATTCGACAGTGCTCGCAAGCCGCATGCGTATCATGGGTGTCGACGAATCCGTGCCCGGTCAGATCACCGCTTCAGTTATCGTGCTTGATGCCGAGGGTAATCTGCTGCCGTTGTCACTCGATCGGATGTCGATGCTCGCCGATGTTGCCTGCCGCGGCAGCGCACCGACACCGTACGAGCTGAGCTCAGCCGGATCTCCCAGAACTGATGTCACGCCGGAAGATGTGAGCTTGTACGTTCTGATCGACAACTCAATGCTTTCGGGAACTCTTACTCGCGACGTGATCTTAAGTCTGCAGCGTTCTCTTGCAGGGGGCTCATCAGCCGACGCGATCGGCCTTGGAGTTTACAACCAATCTTCAACGAACGTGCTGTCGCTTGGACCACTCTCAAGTCTGACGGAGGTGCTTCGCCTTGAGGACGTGCCCGATGCTGACGGGCTTTCGTCGCTCTACACCGCCACACAATCTGCTTGTCGCATTCTGTCGAGTGCACCGGGCAGACGTGCGCTGGTTGTGGTCACTGCCACGGCCGACAATGCGACACCTTTCAGTACGACGGAGGACGTCGCACGCGTCGCACGCGATGCGAAGGTCCCGGTCTATGTGATCCGAATCGGACTCGAGGCCGCAGGTCGCCCCCTGAGATATATCACCTCCTCCACGGGCGGACGGCTCTATACTCTGGATGAAGACCAGACGGCTTCCATCGGAGATATCGTGAGTGAGATCATGTTCGCCCAGAAGTGGGCATCGTCGGTTACCGTTCGGGCCGATGTGCAGGACTTTGCCGCATGTCAAAGCCCATGGCTGCGCCTGCGTCTGGAAAGTCCGGAAAGCGCCTTTGCGATAACAGACTCGATCATCCTTACACCGATCGATCAGGCCATCGAAACGTCTCCCTCGATAGTTGCTCTGTTCCGCGACACCACCGATACAGATCTTCGGGAGTACTACCAATCGCTCCTGGCCATCAGCGAGATGCTATCGGCCAATGCGTCCATGACCATTGAGCTAACCGGCCACGTCAGCAGCGACGTTGGCAAGAACGGTGATGCCAGAGCCTTGGAGCGCGCCAATCAGGTCCGCTCCTTTCTGATCGCCAACGGAGTTCTATCGCGCCAGATCCTGGTTCGCAGTGACGGCAGCCGCAAGCCCAGGTATTACTTTCAGACCGATGGAACACGACGCCTGCTGAATAACCGCGTCGAGGCTCGAATGTTCTCCAACGGATCCCCTCAGCATACGATAACGGTCGAACAGGTCGACAACGAGCAAACGGCAATGATCCGCCTGAAGGACTGGCGTGAACGAAAGCTCAACGCCTATTTCGAACCGGTCTATGATGACGGCCAAACGCGCTACAGAATCAAGTTATGGGGCTTTGCATCACTTGACGATGCGAAGTTGACAGCTGCTGAGATCAAGAAATACAAGCCCGCGTACTCGATCATCGAGTGAAGGAGCGCGCCTCCTGTTGCCTACTGAGCGTGCTGCGCTTCGAGCCAGCGTTCGGCGTCAATGGCTGCCATGCAGCCTGAGCCCGCGGCCGTGATGGCCTGCCGGTACACACTGTCCTGAGCATCACCACAGGCGAACACGCCCGGGATATTGGTGTGCGACGACTTTCCTAGCGTGAGGATGTAGCCGACATCGTCCATGTCGAGCATGCCGTTGAAAAGATGTGTGTTGGGCTGATGGCCAATGGCAACGAACGCTCCATCTGCCTCGACGTCGGTAACGGTACCGTCGACAATGTTCCGCACGCGCAGATGCGTCATCTTCTTCATCCCAGCCTCGTTGGTGGTACCGACGTACTCATCAACGACGCTGTTGAGAAGGAAGTTGATCTTGGGGTTGTTCCGTGCTCGATCGAGCATGATCTTCGATGCGCGGAAATCTTCTCGACGGTGCACGATGGTGACGGATTCGGCGAATCGCGTCAAATAGTTGGCCTCTTCCATGGCCGTGTCTCCACCGCCGATGACAAACACGCGCAGACCACGGAAGAAGAAACCGTCGCACGTCGCACAAGCGCTGACCCCATAACCCATGTACTCGGTTTCACCGGGCGCGCCGAGGAGCTTCGCCGTAGCTCCGGTGGCAATGATAACCGAATCAGCCGTCGTCACTTCGCCGCGCTCATTGGTCAGCACGAAGGGACGACCAGAGAAATCGACTGCCGTTATGGTCTCATATCTCGAGACGGCACCGAACCGATGTGCCTGCTTGCGAAGCACGTCCATAAGCTCCGGGCCCATGATGCCATGTTCAAATCCCGGATAGTTCTCAACCTCGGTCGTGATCGTAAGCTGACCACCCGGCTGAGCCCCCTCAAAGATCGTTACTCCGAGATTGGCTCGACTGGCATAGAGGGCTGCGGTAAATCCGGCAGGTCCGGATCCGATGATGGCGATCTGAGTATGCATGTGTCAGATTACAGATTACGGGTTACAGATTCGTCGCCCCGGCGCAGGCCGGGGCCCAGATTCGTCGCCCCGGCGCAGGCCGGGGCCCAGCACTCAATCATCCTTACTGGGCATGACCTTGGCCGGGGTGACGAGGTAGTCAGCGGTTCTTTTCAATCCATCGAGCTTTGGACGCTTCAGCGGGCTATGTCGAAAGCGTTCGACGAATTGATCGGGTTGCAAAGTTAGGATGTCTGTCGGATAGAGGGCCACTTCATCATTGCGCGGCAGAAACCGATCCTCGGTGGTTGGAGTCTCGAAGCGATTCCACGGGCAGACATCCTGGCAGACGTCGCAGCCGAAGAGCCACCCATCGAGATGTTCGGCGATCGGCAGCGGGAACTCCACGTTGCCCTTGGTCTCTATGGTCCAGTACGAGATACACTTGGTTGAATCGACGACTGTGGGTTGGACGATCGCCGATGTCGGGCACGAGTCGATGCAGGCAGTGCAGGTTCCACAGAAGTCCTCCATGGGTTCATCGGCATCAAAGGCGGCCGTGGTGATCACCACACCGATGAAGAACCAGCTGCCCATGTCTCGACGTAGGATGTTACCGTTCTTTCCTTGCCAGCCCAGACCCGAGCGAACCGCCCATTGGCGCTCAAGCACGGGGCCGGTATCTATGTAACGTCGAGAGGTACTCCCCGGAACGATCTCAGCCACCGCCGAAGAGAGCGCATCGAGCATCGGCGGTATCACCACGTGGTAGTCGTCTCCCCACGCGTAGCGCGCGATCTTGCCAACCTGCCCCTTCTCATGTTGAAATGGGGTGTAGTAATTGCGGGCAACCACGATCACGCTTGCCGCCTCAGGCAGGATATGACGGACATCGCCCCGAGCTTCAGGATTGCGCTCCATGTATGCCATGGATCCATGGTAGCCGCGTTGCAGCCACTCTTGGTACTGCTTCATTTCCTCGACGAGCGGCTCGGCACGAGCAATGGCAACGGCGTCGAAGCCAATGTCCAGCGCTGCCCGCTTGACCTGCTGCGTCGGCGTCATGACCTTACCGAGGAGTGACCTCGAGGGCAGTGATAGCCGACACAACATCGCGAGCGTGATCAACGCAGGCGTGTGCATGGGCGATCTCCTCGCGCGAGCCGTACCCGTATGTTACGCCGATGGCAGTGACGCCATTGGCCAGTGCGCCGTCGATGTCGTGATGACGATCGCCGATCATGACGACATTCTCGGGAGCAATACGCTCCTCGTGCAGAATCATGCGTATGAGATCACTTTTCTCAACGTTGCGTCCGTCCAGTTCGGAACCATATACGTGGTCGATACCGGATGCGAACGGCGAAACTGCGATTATCTCACGGGCATACTCGTGAACCTTGGCCGTTGCAATACAGACGCGAGCCCCTTGCACCTTCAGATGCGTCAGCATGTCAATGACGCCTTCATAGACATCGTACTCGAACATCGGACCATCGCGATAGATATGTCGGTACCGGGCAACTGCTGCCTCGAGTTTCGCACGATCCTTCGTGCCCAGGTAGTCTTCGAAGATCTTCCAGAGCGATGCGCCAATGCACCATGTGAAGTCGTGGTCCTCAGGGAGGTCAAGTCCGGATTGCTGCAGTGCCATGCGTAGCGAATGCACGATGCCGGGACGGGAATCGACAAGGGTTCCGTCAAGATCGAAAAGAACAAGTGAGGGAGTCATGTCAGGTCCGCAGCAGTTTTAGAAGTCGTCAGAAGTGATCATCACATGCAGTGCGCCGGCGAGATCAACAGACACTAGTCCAACGTCGGTTCCGGATGGAATAATCGTGCACGCTTGGCCAAGTGTCTGCTTCAGATCGTCAGCCCATTCCTTGTCGATATCAGCAGTGTAATGCAGGTAGGGGGCTCTGAGTTGCTGCTGCCGGAAGGATATCTTCACCAGACCATCGGTGACGTCGACCATCGGGGCGGCCACATCAGATGTTTCGAGAATGAAGAATCCGCAACTCTGGGCCCAGCGCGCTGCCAGCGCGGTATCTGATACCGGCACGACGATCGAGTCAAGGAATCCGAGCACCGGATTGTCCAGACCGCTGCGCTCTTCAATATCGTCGGCAGTTGCCGCCACGATACGGATGCGCAGTTGCCCGGGTCCTTCCAGATGAAGCTCCGATGTGCGATTTCCCGTAAAGGCTATGCCCGCCGCCGCGAGTCTGTCGCCCACACTCTGGAGCGATGGGGCGGCATAAAGAAGGCCTGGCTCCGTGGGTCCATCAGCGTTCAGGAGCATCAGGATCTGGCCATCGGAAAGTCGACGTCCGTAAGAGGTCTCATCCCCTGCATCGAAGCCAACAGCATCGAACATTGGGAGAACCTGATCGATATCGGCTGGATGGACAACAAGCCGTGCCACATGTCCAAGAAGTGCCATTTCCGCCCCCTATACGTTAAAGCGGAAGTACATCACATCACCGTCGCGCACCACGTATTCCTTGCCTTCGATCTTGTAAAGCCCGGCGTCCTTGACGGATTGCTCGCTTCCGAGTCTTTCCCAGTCGGCATACGCCATCACCTCGGCACGAATGAAGCCCTTCTCGAAGTCTGTGTGGATGACTCCCGCAGCCTGAGGCGCAGTGCTACCGGCGCGTACGGTCCATGCGCGACATTCCTTCTTGCCAGCTGTGAAGTATGTGATCAGACCAAGCAGGCGATATGCCTCGCGGATCACACGATCAAGACCCGGTTCACTCATCCCAAGATCTGCCAGGAACATCGCCCTGTCATCATCTTCAAGTAAGGCGATCTCTGACTCAATCTTGGCGCAGATCGGCACCACGATCGCCCCCTCAGAAGCGGCGCGCGCGCGCACGGCATCGAGATAACGATTCCCGTTGGCCACACCGGCCTCGTCAGTATTTGCAACGTACATAACAGGCTTGTCGGTCAGAAGCTGCAGCGTGCGCATCCAGGCATGCCCCTTTTCATCAGCCTGATATGCTCGAGCCGTCTTGCCGGCATCGAGATGATCACGAAGAAGCTGCAGGAAGTCATACTCTTCGCGTGCTTCCTTGTCATTGGCACGCACCTTCTTCATGACCGATTCCATGCGCTTGTCGACGGATTCGACGTCCTTGAGGATAAGCTCGGTATCGATGATGTCGATGTCATGTAATGGGTCGACGCCGCCATGGACGTGCACGACGTTGTCATCCTCAAAGCAGCGAACCACATGGGCCACAGCATCGCACTGCCGGATATTGGCAAGGAACTGATTGCCCAACCCTTCACCTTTGGAAGCCCCCTTGACAAGGCCGGCGATGTCGACGAATTCAACGGTCGTCGGGACCATCTTATCGGTCTCATACTTCTCGGAAAGCTTCTTTAGGCGTCCATCAGGGACGTTCACGATGCCCACATTCGGATCGATTGTGCAGAAGGGATAGTTGGCAGCCTCAGCTTCGTTCGAGGTGAGTGCATTAAAGAGTGTCGACTTTCCGACGTTTGGCAGACCGACGATGCCGCAGGCAATGCCCATGAATGTGTGTCTTTCAATCGATGATGATCAAATGTCAGGGGGCGAAAATAGCCACATGGCGCGCCATTCAGGGCATACCAAGTCGAATGCCAAGAGCCCAGTATGAATCACGACGGCCTGCGAACATCCCATGTATGCTGCGTCCGTCGTAACGGTAGAGAAATATCCCACCCTCGACGTCAGTCTTATGACGGTGCACAAGGCCTACCTGAAGGCAGTGCTGTGGAAGATATGTGCCGCGATAGCCAACAAGTTTGCCATCATAGGCGGCCTGCAGCTCTGACGACGCACCAAGCTGCTGGCGCAGCTCAGCACCGATCTGCGGGATGACGCGTGAGAATTCGGGATTGTGGCCCGACCAGATGATGGTCGGGCCCCCATACAGGCGCACATTGCCGATTGAGCCCGATACGAGAAGTTCGGCAAACTCCCTGCTGTAGATCGGCACAGTGGAGTCACCACGGAACGGCCAGGGTGTTCCATCTACAAAGTGGGCAGAAATATGTGCCAGCCGCAGGCGCATTGACAAAGGGAAGTTCTCCGGCCTCCATGCAGCGGACAAACCAAACCAGTAATCAATGGTCTCGACGGGGAACTTCACTGCCTCGGCAGATCGCATGCGCGAGAGCGTGAAGAAATCTGCTCGAATACGAATTGTCGAGTCAGGCGCGTACAATGACGGCGAAGCACCGATATCAAAACGCAGCGCATCAGCCGAGGTGGCAAAGACCTGGATGCGACCTTCCAGCGGATTGGCTATGGGCTGTGCAAATGGGTCGGCCGTTTGGCCGCGCAGGGAGATCGCTGCCGCAAGGGCGACGACTATTACGACAAGCGAATGCATGTCCGATCAGCGGTAGATACCGCGCTTGGAACTGCGGATGAACTCAATGCACATGGCAACCTGCGGATCGATCTCTTGATACGCTGATTCATAGGCACGGATTCCGTCAGACGTATTGAATCCGCTTCGAAGCAGCACGGTGTAGAAGTCATCGATCGCTCGCACGGTCGCATCCTCGAAACCTCTGCGGCGCAGGCCCACAGCATTAATGCCTTCGACGGAAAGGGGCTCTTTGCCGCTGAGGGTGAATGGAGGGACGTCTTTGACCACGCGCGAACATGCGCCGATCATCGTGTGCGGACCGATGCGACAGAATTGATGCACGCCCGTCAGGCCGCCCAGGATGGCCCAGTCCCCTACTTCGACGTGGCCGCCGAGCTGAACTCCGTTGGCCATGATGACGTTATCCCCCACAACGCAGTCGTGGGCAACGTGAACGTATGCCATCAGCAGACAATCGCTGCCGACACGTGTGCGGCTGCTGTGGACCGTGCCTCGGTTGACGGTGACGCTCTCGCGGATCACCGTGCGATCTCCGATCTCAGCCGTCGTCGGCTCATTGCGGTACTTCAGATCCTGCGGAGCCGTTCCAATGACGGCATTTGGGTGAATGCGCACCTGTGAACCGATGCGCGACCCGTTCCCAAGCACGACGTGGCTGATGAGCTCCGTGCCATCGCCGATCTGCACGTCATCTTCCACCACGCAGAATGGTCCAATGGCCACATCTACACCAATGCGGGCTTTCGGTGAGACGATCGCCGACGGATGTATCACAACACTGCTCATTTTGCGGCCCCCCGATCGACCACGGCAGCCTGAAGTTCGGCCTCAGCCGCAAGCTGGCCGTTGACGTAGGCCTTGCCCACAAGTTGACAAATGTTGAACCGGAAGCGCGTCATCTCCAGCTCCATAACGAGCTGATCACCCGGGATCACTTCGCGTCGGAACTTGACGTTGTTCATGCCCGTGAACACAACGAGCTTCTTCTCCGGATCGATACCTTTCGAGATCAGGAGCATGCAGCCGGTCTGTGCCATGGCCTCCATGATCAGAACACCCGGAAAGATCGGTCGGTTGGGGAAGTGCCCCATGAACTCAGGTTCGTTGAATGTGACGTTCTTCACGCCAACAATGCGATTCTCATCAGGAGCATACTCGATGATCTTATCGACCATCAGGAACGGATACCTGTGAGGCAACATCGTAAGGATCTTGTTGATGTCGAACACCGTCTCCATCGTCGACGGAGAGTAGCGCTTGACGTGCTGACGGTTCTCGTACATGCGCCGCACCTTACGGGCGAATTCGATGTTCGCTGCGTGACCCGGCCGGGCTGCCAGAATCTGTGCCCGCATCCGCGCGCCAACCAGAGCAAGGTCACCCACCATGTCGAGCAGCTTATGACGCGCCGGCTCGTTTGGAAAGCGCAACTGATTGTTGTTCAGAATGCCATTGGTTCCGAGCACGGCATTGCCGGTGACGCCCATCGACGAGAGTGTCGCACGCAGGTCTTCGTCAGACATCTCCTTGTCAACGATCACAATGGCGTTGTCAAGGTTGCCCCCTTGAATGAGGCCCTGCTTATAGAGCGCCTCCACTTCGTGAAGGAAGCAGAACGTACGTGCCGGCGCGAACTCCGACACGAACTCCGCATCAAGGTCGAACAGCCCCGTGTGCTGGCTACCCAGCGCCGGATTCTTGTAGTCGACCATTACCGTCACTCGGTATGTGTCATTCGGAAGAGCCGCGATCTCGGTGCCACGAGCTTCATCAACGTATCGGATCGGCTGATCGAGAACGATCTCATGCCGCGTGGCCTGCTGTTCAACAACACCCACCTTCTGGATCATTTCCACATATGGCATCGATGAGCCATCGCCGACAGGGGGCTCATTGTTGCTCAGATCGATGATACAGTTATCGACACCCATACCAACAAGCGCCGCAAGGACATGTTCCACCGTGTGTACGCGTGCCTCTCCGAGGGCAATCGTGGTGCCTCGGGCGATCTCGACGACGTTGTCGACGATGGCCGGGACTTCCGGACTGCCGGGCAGATCGATGCGACGAAAGCGATATCCCGTGTTCTCGGCCGCAGGATGAAATGTCATCGTCGTAAGACTTCCTGTATGCAGTCCAACGCCCGACATCGAAACCGAATCACCAACCGTATGCTGTTTGATTGTCATTATCCACGTTCCCGTTTCATTTCTTCAACCTGGGCAGTAAGTGTCCGCACCTGCCTGAGAAGCTCAGGCAACTGCCGAAGGGCAACATCAATCCGAAGGGCCAGACCGTGTTGCTTGGCCGGCGAGCCGAAGTATGATCCCGGCTGATCGATCGACTGAGCAACTCCCGACTGAGCATATACCACGACGTCGTCTGCGGTTTCAACATGACCAACAATTCCGGCTTGTCCGGCAATACGATTGCGACGTCCGACCTTCGTACCGCCTGCGATGGCCACCTGAGCGGCTATGGCCGTGTCCTGCCCTATCGTGACGCCATGAGCTAGCTGGACAAGGTTGTCGATCTTCACTCTGTCTTCAATGACCGTCAGCCCCATGGCCGCACGATCGATCGATACGTTGGAGCCGATCTCGACATCATTGCCGATCCGAACACCTCCAACATGGGGGATCTTCTCAAAATGTTTATCGTCGTGCTCCACGTACCCGAAACCATCACTTCCGATGACGCTGCAGGCATGAATGACGCAGCGATCGCCAACGGTCGTTCCCTGATAGCACGTGACGTTCGCATGAAGAACACAGTCGGCACCAACGCGCACGTTCGGATACAGAACCACGTTGGCAAGCAGTTGGGTGTTTGGGCCTACTGAGCACCCGGCCGAGATCACACACCCGGGCCCGATCGAAGCCGTTGCATCGATGATCGCAGTCGCATCAATGATGGCCGAGGAAGCCCGAAGCCCCTTCTCAAGACTGTACTCGGGATTGACAAGGCGCATCAGCACGACCATGTCCTGGTACGGCGCGGGGCTGACAATCCATGATGCAGACGAGACCGATGCCACATCCTGCGGCCGAATGATCAGGCACGACGCAGCCGTAACCGAAAGATGTCGTGCGAACGAATCTGAACCAACGAAGGAAACGTCTCCCGGAGCGGCCACATCAACGGAGTTGACGCCGGTGATCATGATGGACTCATCGCCGTCTACCGTCCTGCCAAGCAGGTCACCGATCTGACGGGCCGTCATGGGGAATGACGCATTCATCGGCCACCACCGCGAGGCTTTGTAGTGTCGGGAGGTATCGGCATGCTTCGGCCCGGCCCGCCGCCCGGCACCTGGCCCGTGGGCGGAAGTCCGTTTGGCATCGTTCCGTCAGGCATCAACACCGGCGCCGAGGTCGGCTGCATGGACGGATCCACCGGTATCGCTGCCGGCGCGGCCGGCTGAGCATCTGCCGGTGTGGCCGTCGGCCGACGTGACTTCTTCTTTCTCGGTTCTTCTATACGCTTGTTGCGCGGATCGCCTTCAATGGCTTCACGCTGCTTCTGTTCAAGATCACCGGCATCAATGCCGAGCTCCTTCATCACCTTTGCAGTGATGTCGTACTTGGCATTGACGTACACCAGCGGCTGCACGCTCTTATCCCAGACGATGTCGTATCCGTCCGCAGCGGCGACCTTTTGAATGGCCGTGTAGATTTTCTTCCACACTGCCTGCATGAGTTCTTCGGCGTTCTGATCGTACTCGCCCCCTGGCTCGAACTTCATGCGCGCGAACTGATCGCGTTCGCGACGCTTCTCTTCGATCTCCTTTTCCTTGGACTGTCGCTCTTGTTCGCTCCAGATCAGGCGGTTCTTCCTGATCTCGACTTCGAGCTCGTCGATGTCACGCTGGCGCTGCGTCATATCGGCCTTCCACTCGTCAACGTACGACGAGAGGCGCTCTTCGGCCATCTTCGCAGATTCGTATTGTGAGCGTATGAAGTCCGTTGACACGTAGCCGATCTTCTGCGCCAGCATGCTGGCGGGCAGAAGGATCATGGCGGCAATGAGGCAAGAAATGATCCGCTTCGTCATATGGCAGGTTCTCCGATTTACGAGGGGATCAACGGATCATTGGCAATGGTGGTGTGCGGTGGTAGGGGGCCTGGCGGTTATCAGTTGCCGCGCTTCATGCGATCAAGCACCTTGTAGGTGATGTCCGCTTTGTCTTCACTGTAAAGAACGATGCCACCCATCTTGTCGAGCACGAGGTTGATCTTCTCTTCCTTGGCAACGGCATTGATTGCCTCGCTGACCTTGGCACGGATGGGCATCAGAAGGTCTTCGCGCATGCGGGCGATCTCGCCTGTCTGACCAAGCTTCTCTTCCTGATACTGCAGGAATCGCTGACGCAGTGCGGCAAGTGACTCTTCTTCTTTGCGCTTGCCTTCGGCCGTCATCATGGCCTCTTGCTTGCGATAACTTTCGATGCGTGTTTCAAAGTCCTTCTGCATCATCTGCAGCGTGTCACGAATCTTCAGGCCGGCCTCTTCGATGGCCTTGCTGGCCTTGATGGCATCCGGCAGCTCTTTAAGGATGACGTCGGCGCTGACGACGCCGATCTTGAAAGACTGGGCTGAAAGGGGCGTTGCGACGGCCAGAACGGCCAGCAAAAGGAACATGCGAATCGTCATGAGAAACTAATCCGTTGATGATGTGGTGGACAAAATGTTTTATCGGCCGAACTGGAAGTGGAACTGCCACCCGGACCGTTGGCCGGGGGTCGACGGATCGTCGTCAAACCCGTAGCCGACATCGAAACCCAACAAACCGATTGGTTGCAGAAGCATCCGAAGACCAAAACCGGCAGAGCGTTTCAGACCAAAGGGATCGGCTGTTCGAAGACTCGACCAGACGTTACCGGCCTCGGCAAAACTAAGCAAATAGATCGGGAAGGGATTGAGCGTGAGAGCGAATCGAAGCTCCGTCACAAACCTCGCTTGAAGTCGTCCACCCGGAGGAAGGCGTCGACCGTCTGCATTGACCGGTACGAATGAATTGTCGCGATAACCCCTCAATGGAGTCACGGCAAAACCGCCAAGGCCGTTACCTCCCATGTAGTACAACTCACCCGGCGGAATTGTTGTGTCGGCGCGGAATCCATCCACATACCCAAGCTCGGACCCGAGGAAGAGAACAAGCCTCGTGTTGCCGCCGATGGTCATCAGTGGGTTGACCATATCGAAGTTGATACCAACCTTACCGAAGTCGGTTGAACCAATACCAAGAGCTCCTGCCGTAGCGCGCGTCGAAAGTAAAAAGCGAGAGCCCGCCGTCGGGAAGATGATGTTGTCGAAACTCACGCGAGAGATGGTCTGCGAGAGTGTCAGAGCCGTCTGCGTACCCTGGCGCGAGAAGAACGTAGTGGTGTTGGAAACGATACGCTCAAAGCCCAAGCTCCAGTCACCTCGGAAATAATCATCGGGCCAGCGGAAGCGCCGTCCGAGATTGATCGTTCCGCCCGTTTGCCTCATGGCGAAGTTGAAGTTCCGCTGCGTATCGTAAAGGTTAAAGCCGATCGACGTGGGCTGGCCGAAGAGCCAGGGTTCGGTAAAGGAGAGCTGAAACGTCTGCAGTCGGGATGCCTGTCCGAAGTCCCATTGAAATCCGAGAACTTGCCCAGCGCCCCCTGAAAAGGGCTCGCTGATGTCGAAGTTGTTGAGTGTGATGCCGATCGATCCGGTCAGACCAAATGCGCCGGCAAAGCCGACGGAGGCGTTGAAGGTATCGGTGGAGCGCTCCTCGACCTTGAGAACGACGTCGACCTTGGTCTTGTCGACCGGCTGAATGTTGGGCTTGAGCGCTTCAGGATTGAAGAAGTTCAACACGCCAAGTCCACGTACGCTTCTGATCAGCGCAGAGCGATTGAAATAGTCGCCCGGACGCAGGTAGAGTTCACGTTGGATGACCTTGTCTCGTGTCTTCGTGTTACCACTGATCTCGATGCGACGGATCGTGTACTGATCCCCTTCCACCACACGGATCACGATGTCGATGCTGTCATCGGAAACGCGCGTAAACTCCGGCTCCATGCGGCAAGCCAGGTATCCGTTGTCGGCATACAGTGAGGTGACGTCCGACTGGTCTTCGTTGACTTGCAGGTTCTGATAGAACTTGGTCTCGTTATAGAGCTCGCCGGGTTCGACGCGCAGACGCGGAAGCATGATCGCTTCGGGGTAGATCGTATTACCGGTGAACTTTACCGAACGAATGTAGACAGGCGATCCCTCCTTGATGGTCATGCGAATGTCGACGGCCTCGGCCGCATCATCGTAGATCACCGTGTCGCCGAGGATCTCCGCATCCATCAAGCCCCTTTCCCTGAACCAGGCTGCGAGCTTGATCTTGTCCTCCTCGTATTTCGACTGATCGAAGGATGACGAGGCCCAGAACTCATACCAGCTGGTGGTCTTTGTCTCGGAGAAGGCTGAAGCGATCTCGGCGTCAGTGTAGCGCGTATTGCCATCGACGACGATGGATCGCACGTGGAACTCAACGCCTTCGTTGATGGTGATCTCAAGGTCAGAGAAGTTCAGCGAATCGGTCGGCACAAGCCGAGTCTCGATCTTGGCAAAGAGAAGGCCTTCCTTGACGTACAGCTTTCGGATTGCTTCGCGCACCAGGTACTCGTCATACGCCGAGACGATGTCTCCGTTGCGTCGGTCGATGGCCTTATTGATGTCTTCGATCGAGACCTCATCGTTGCCGGTGATGGTCACCGTGCGCAGGCGCGGCATCGGGGCAACTCGGATCACAAGAAAGACGCCCAGGGCGGTCTCCCGCTCCCGCTCGATCTTGACGTCCTTGAAGGTGCGACGGTTCCAGAGATTCTTGACGGCTGTCATGAGGTCATCCGGACGTAGCTCCTGTCCGGTGCGAAGCCCGGAGTAGACGATCACGGTCTGCATGTCAGCGCCGTTGGCCAGGCCCTCTACGGTGATGCCGGCAATGATCGGAAAACGCTGCTGGGCAGCCCCCTGACCAAATGACGGCGCCGCAGCAATGTGCAGCAATAGAACGCAAAGAACCGATAGCGCAAGACCATGCAGATCGGCCCACGGCTTTGGCCGACTACTTGAGAGCATTACGAAGGCGCTCCATGGTGGTCTGTGGGGATCGTTTGCCTTGATCGACCTGTGCAGAGGTCTTGCCGAAACGTCTCTCGCGCTGCGTGTACTCCAGCAAAGCGTTGTAGAGGTCCTTATCCCGAAAGTCCGGCCACAGCATGTCCGTCACATAAAGTTCGGCGTAGGCGGCCTCCCATAGCAGGAAGTTGCTCAGGCGTATCTCCCCGCTGGTGCGAATGATAAGATCGGGATCCGGCATGTACGACGTCTGCAGATACTCAGAGATCGTCTGCTCGGTCAGGTCTTCAGGCGAGAGTTTGCCTCGGCGCACATCCAGGGCGATCACTTGCATGGCCCTCTGGATATCCCAGCGCGCGCCATAGCTGAGCGCCAGCGTCAGCGTCAGCCCATCATTGGCCGCAGTTCGGTCGATGGCCTTCTGGAGGATCTTCTCAACGCCGCGTGGAAGGGCATTGGTCTTGCCGATGGTGCGGATTCGCACGTTGTTGGCGTGCAACTCGTCGAGCTCCTTGCGCAGGTACGACTCAAGAAGTGACATCAGAAAACGCACCTCCGGCGCAGGGCGCTTCCAGTTCTCGATAGAGAAGGCATACAGTGTCAGGTACTCGATTCCAACCTGCGAACAGGCCTTGACCACCGAGCGGACGCTTTCCATGCCGGCACGGTGCCCCTCAAACCGGGGCATCGAGCGCACCTCGGCCCAGCGACCATTACCGTCCATGATGGCGGCAACGTGACGCGGAAGCCGCTGGCTAGCGCGAAGCACCTTCTGAATCTGCTCTATGTCCGATGAGACTGGCTCGTCAGACCAACTCACTCTCCCTCCGTAGCGTGACAGGCTGCAAAGATATGAAGTTCGGCGCATTGCGTGGGGCTAAGGTTGTGCAGAATAAGGGCCTTTCGTATGTTTGCCGTCCGCCGATGACGGGGTCGGAAAGAAGGCTTTCCTGACACGCGCGCCGGTTCGGAGTATTGTTGAGTTGTCCGCAGTGAGGCCACGTTGAACGTCACCAAAGCCGACATCGTCGATAAGATCGCCAGCGAAACCGGGCTTACCAAGCTCGAGACCAAGGCCGTCGTTGACGGGTTCCTTCTGAGCATCATTGATGCGCTGGCCGATGGCAAGCGCATTGAACTCAGAGGATTTGGCGTGTTCAGCGTCAAGAGCCGCAAGCCGCGCATGGCTCGCAATCCGCGAACTGGCGATCCTGTGCCCCTTGAAGAACGGTTCATCCCGGCCTTCAAGGTCAGCTCGGAGTTTCAGGAAAAGGTTCATGAGAAGCTTCGCTCGGCGGGCTCTCAGGATTCACAGGCATCGGCGTAACGGCAATGAGATCTTCGATGGTTTGGGGGCTTGTAGCATCCATCATCGTGGTCGTCGGAGGAGGTTCATGGGCACTTTCGCGCATGGCCATCTCGTCGAACATTGAAGCTGGGAAGGAAGAGGCTCTCAAGCGGGCCGATCAGCGTCAGGCCGACGAAGAGGTGGTAGCTCGAGAGCGCAAGTTGTCGTCGCTGCTGGCAACGATCGAGGATTCGCTCGCTGCGCGGCCGCTCGACAGTATGCTGGTGATCTCGGCGGCGAACATTGCCTACGATCTTGGACAATTTGACAAAGCGTCACGGTTCTACGGACGCTTCCTTGATTCGATCGACGCCTCAGTCACGTCGGTCCGCATCGACTACTCCTATGCGCTGTTCCAAACGGGACAGCAGAAGGAAGCTCTTGCGGAACTGGAATCGATCATCAAGAAGGATCCGAAGAACCAGTCGGCCCTCTTCAACATTGCCGTTATGCACACGCAGATGCAGCAGTTTGATCAGGCCAAGACGTGGTTCGAACGATGTCGCGCGGCTGACCCCGCCTCGCCTATCGGCGAGCGAGCAAAGCTGGCACTCGAACAATTGTCAAAGACATCCTGATCACAACAACGAAATCCAAAATTTTTCTCACGTCATCCAGAGGTCACCATGCCATGCGGTAAAAAGCGCAAGCGCCATAAAATGGCCACGCACAAGCGCAAGAAGCGGCTTCGTAAGAACCGCCACAAGAAGAAGAACAGGTAAACAAAAAACAGCGCCCTCGGGCGCTGTTTTTGTCTGTAGTGTTGTTTGTGTGAAAGATGATCCTTCCCAAGAGCTGCCGATGGCTGCGTAGCGGGCCTTATCGAACAAGCACCAGGGGCGCCGAGTGTATTCCGAATTCCGTGAAGATCTGAAGCTGATAGGTTCCAGATGAGAGCGCTGTGATCGAGTCGATCATGATTTCGGTCGAGCCTGCAGGCACAGCTTGCCATGCCACCACAGTGCCGCTCACATCAAGAATTCTAAGCATTGCGGATGCGGCCAATGGGGCCTGCAACGCAACAACGACGTCCGTCACGGCAGGATTCGGAGCAATGATGATACCATTGATTGGGGCGTCGGATCTCCCTTCTTTGACGGATGTGGTAAGGGGCTGGCAATCCGACAGCTCAACTGATAGCAGCTCGTGGATTTCGCTCGACAGTCCGGTCGATGATGTGAAGCCCACAAAACACGAGCCCCTTGAATCAAGACGAAGAATAGAATCTATGTCGAAGCCCTTGATCTCGATGACAGGCGTGCCAAAGTTCCGAGTGGTCGAAACAAATACCTGCAGTGTAGCGGCTTCGTACTTGATCCTTCCGTGATACACACTGCCGTCGGCCTTAAAGCTCGGTACATCCTTCGTGGCAAGTGCCCGCAAGTATGGGGCAGCATGCCAGGCGCGCAACCGGCGACCATCGCCTACCTGAACTGCAACGTGACTGCCATTCGGATCAGAGAAGGCCGCGTTGAGATAGGAGTCATACTCGACGGCGATTCCATGCGTGATCTCGTGATAACCGATGCCATCTCCCGGACGTCCCAATGCCGTTGGAGAGTCCGGCAAAAACACCACGGCAACGCCGTCGGCACCCGGTGAACCGTTGTCGACCAAGCCGTTGTCATTTCCTTCTGAGAGTCGGAACGAGAATTTCAGGTCGAATCCGTTGCGAACCCCGACGCGATTTCTGAGGAATGCTCCACCGCTTAGATACTGCCCCGCAGTGGTCAGGCCGATGCTCTTGGAATCGTACTTCGCGCTACCGGCCAACCTCATTTCGGAGAGGTCTTGGCTGATCTCACGCAGAGTACAGGTGGAATCTTCAAGCATCTCTATACTTGGGGTGTTGAAACTGCCCGCCAGTCCTGAAACAACAAATGCACGCATCCTGCCATCGGCGGATGGCGCCATGACCATCGGTGCATAGCAGCGCGCAGTGTTTAGGTTCGGTCCGCTTGTGGACTTCATCGTCTGCAGATCAAGCCATTCGACGGCATCTGTGATCGTAACGAAATCTGCTATGCCACCGGCTATAAGGACCAGGTCCTGACGCCATGTTCCGGCGCTGAGGTGCTGACGTCCAACCTGCAGAGATGGTCCTTTGCTGACGACCCCAAGCGGGCTGACGATCCATGAGGCCGTCGATGTCATAAACGGTGTTTCCTTGACTGCCCCGCCAACGACGAGAACCGATCCGTCGTTTACGACCGTCACACCAGGTGCCACGGGACTGTCATCGAACTCGAGATCGTTTACCCAGACGTCGTTGACACCATCGTATCGGAGCGACTTTCTGCTTCGATCCGAATTGGCACCGCCCGTGCGGAATCCGAAGTATGACGGACCTCTTCCATCAGGATTCACCGACACGGCACTGTTGGCCGCTGACGGCAATGCCCGAACCATTCGGCATTGACTCATGGTGAGATCCAGGATCTCGGCGCTCGATTCATTGTAACCTCCGAAGATCAATATCTCGTCGGCCGAGAGATAATCAGCAGCGTGCTGGCGCCGTGAGCGGTTCATCGTTCCTACAACTGACCACTGCATGGTCGTCACGTCAAGCTTCTCAATTACCCGATTTCCTCCATCATTTGAAAATCCCCCAATCACCAGAATGTCTCCATTCGACAGTACGATCGTCGGGAACTCGGCATGAGCATAACGCATGGAAGGGCCCGGACTCACCTGCCCCGTCGTTAGGTCGATGATCTCAGTTGTGTTGGTTGTGGTCCCGTCCAGGATGCCGCGCGACCAAAGGTATCCACCGATCACGAGCAATCGGTCACCCTTCAGGTACCGAACGGCATGGTGATGTCGGCCCTGCCGAAGCTGGGCGAACTCCCTCCATGCGCTCTGTGCTGAGAGTCCGATGACAGTGCAACAAAGAACCGCAAGAACTGTAAGACCCCGCAAGCAAGACCTGTCCATCGGCGCTCGGCAAGAATCATATCTAATGGTCTGCATGTCGAGCCTGCAATTTTTTCAAGAAGGCACTTCTGTGAAGAGCGAGAAATGATCGGCAAGATATGGCACGCACTGATAAGCCCCCTTTCAAGGATTGATTTCATCGGCAACACGCGTAGCTTCGCGCCCATGCTTCTTGGCTTGCTCGCTGCATCAACCACGCTTGTATCGTGGAGTTTCGGAACTCTGTCGTTTCTAAAGGCATCGCGCCTGATGGATCCGGGACTGCTCAACCGTGCACGGCTGGGTCTGGCTGTGATGGCCACGATCACGATCGCATGCATTGCCACGGGAATGATGCCGTGGACCCTGCTGGGGTCGACAACTTCCGGGTCGTGGCTTTGGCTTGGACTGAGCGGTTTTATCGGGCTAACCGTCGGTGATCTGTTCGGATTCACCTCGCTGCGCATTCTCGGCGCGCGACGTCAGAGTGTGATCGGAACCACCGCACCTGTGGCCTCTGCCCTGTTTGGTTTTGCTTTGCTGGGCGAGCAGATGACGCTTACCGATGCCGCAGGCATGATGCTGAGCATTGGCGGAGTGATGTATGCCATGAATTCTGATAAGGAACGCCAAGAGGTTGCAACAGAAGGCTTCGGCTCGTACACACTCGGGATCCTGCTGGCAATCGGTGGGGCCGCCTGTCAGGGGGCTGGCCTGGTGCTTGCCAAGTTGGGCATGACGGGGCAGAATGCTGCGATCACTCCCTTCCATGCAACGTTTCTTCGCATGATCGTAGGCTTCGGTGCAACCTACGTGGTAGATGTACTCCGGCGGGCGCCTCATCGCCCCCTGAAAGATGCCTTCGCCAAACCCGAAGCGCGCTCGGCCATGCTGATGGGAACGGTGTTCGGACCGGTGATCGGCGTGACAATGTCACTCGTGGCAGCACGCAATCTTGATGTTGCCGTTGCCCAAACGATCATGTCAATGGTGCCCTTTGTCGTCATGGCCATCATGCGCATCGGATATTCACAGCCGGTGCCCTTTCGCAGTCTCGTTGGAGCCATCATAAGCGTTGCCGGAGTGATCCTGTTGATCACTGGCAGCCAATGAAGCGTAGATTTGCCGGCCCGAATTGTACAACCTCTCATGGAACCATACCTCATGGATCAGCGCCTCCTTTCACTTGGCCTGCCGGAAATTCTAGAAGAACCCGAGCGCCTGGCCGAACTCAATGACGAGCAGATCGATCTCTTGGCAACGATCCGCGACGAAGCGGCTGATGCCCTGGAGTCGGACGAGTCGAATGCCGAGCTCATCGACACCATATACCTGGCACACATGACGCTTGCCTCGGCACTGTTCCTTCGTGCCATCGCGTCGGACGTTCCCGTGCCCGATCTGCCTGCCGCCCAGGTGATCGCACGCGGATGGGGAGGGGGCTTACTGCTGTCATGCGATGCCGATGCTGTGCGCGAGATCATCGCACCACGCGCAACGCTCGATGTGCTCACCAAGGCCGGCCTGCCGGCAAAGGCCGATCCGGAGCTGACGTTCTCAATGCCGCCAACCAGGCTGGCCGACACCATCGAACTTGCCGATGATGACGTCGATGATGCCTCCAGCAAGGAGTTCTTCTCCACGTTCTGGAAGATCGGGCAGACCGATGACGGCGACGTCGTCTGCATCGATGAGCGCGCCGACTGCGCCGTGGTAGTGCTCGATGCCGAATGGGGCTTCTATGCCCAGCAGTTCGTGAACTCCTCCGTTGGCCACCTTCTGCAATGTCTCGAAGCATGGCGTGTCCTGGAACAGGATGACGCTAACGAAGTTGACGAAGCCATCGAGCGCTTCGAACGCGCCGTCGACCGCATCGACCCACGCGCCCTCACCGAAGGGGCGTTCTGGTCCGATGTGCTTGCAATGCTGGAAGAAGAAGAAGATTGATGAGGACGGATTACGGAGGACGGAGGACGGAGGACGGATTACGGATTACGGATGACGGATGACGGGGCTATGAGCCTCTAAATCCTTTGACGATCAAAAAAAAGCACCGGTAGGCTTCACATCCTCCGGTGCTTCTTTGTTTTAAGTCGTGATCAGTGATCAGTAATCAGTAATCTGTAATCAGTAATCAGTAATCAGTAATCAGTAATCAGTAATCAGTATTTCGCACTCGCCCCTACTTTGCGATGGCTACGGAGCGACGTTCGCGAACGACGGTGACGCGGATCTGGCCGGGGTATTCCATTTCGGATTCGATGCGACCAGCGATGTCGTTGGCAAGCTGGTCGGCGCGCAGATCGTCGATACGATCTGGCTCGATGATCACGCGAACCTCACGTCCGGCCTGGATAGCAAAGGTCTTGGTGACGCCGTCGAAAGACGTGGCGATCTCTTCGAGTTGCTGAAGGCGCTTGACGTAGTTCTCGAGCGACTCGCGGCGAGCACCCGGGCGGGCGCCGCTGATGGAGTCGGCCGACTGGACAAGCACGGCGATCGGAGATTCCATCTCAATATCGTCGTGGTGAGCTCCGACGGCGTTGACCACCAGTGGATGCTCCTTGTACTTCTTGACGAGTTCCATCCCGAGCAGAGCGTGCGGGCCTTCCAGCTCGCGGTCGATCACCTTGCCGATATCGTGCAGAAGACCTGCGCGCTTGGCAAGGTTCACGTCGAGTCCGAGCTCATTAGCCATGATACCGGTCAGGAAGCCCACCTCGATCGAGTGAGCCAGGAGGTTCTGGCCATACGACGAGCGATACTTCATGCGACCCACGTAGCGGATCATTTCCGGATGGATGTTATGGATGCCCAGCTCCATGAGGGCGTTCTCACCCACGCGGACGACTTCTTCTTCGAGTTCCTTACGGACCTTTTCGACGACCTCTTCGATGCGAGCCGGGTGGATGCGTCCGTCGCCCATCAGGCGCTCAAGCGATACACGGGCAACTTCGCGGCGGAACGGATCAAAGCCTGAGATCACCACTGCTTCCGGTGTGTCGTCGATGATCAGATCCACACCCGTGGCAGCCTCAAAGGCGCGGATGTTGCGGCCTTCACGGCCGATGATACGCCCCTTCATTTCTTCTGACTGGAGGTTGATCACCGAAACGGTCGACTCAACACAGTGGTCAGATGCCGTTCGCTGAATCGCCATCAGAACGATACGTTGCGCTTCCTTGCGGGCATTAAGTTTGGCCTCATCACGCACGTCCTTGACAAGCTGTGCGGCATCGGCCTTGGCCTCGTTCACCATGTTGTCGACGAGGAACTTCTTTGCATCCTCCTTGCTCATGCCCGTGATGCGCTCAAGGCGGATGTTCTGCTCTTCGAGCAGCGAGTCGATCTGCTTGATCTTACCTTCGATCGAAGCGGCCTTGCGCGTCACATCCGACTCCATGCCGGAGAGCGTCTTCTCCTTCTTGTTGATCACTTCGAGCTTTTGCTCGATCCCCTCTTCGCGCTTACGCAGCTCCTTTTCGAGGTTGCGCAGTTTGGCATCCTTGGAGTCGCGCTCGGAATCAAGCTTGCGCTTGAGTTCGCGGAACTTGTCGTCCGCTTCGTCAATCTTCGTCCTCTTGATCGCTTCGGCCTTCTTGTCGGCTTCCTGCAGGATGATCTTGGCTTCGGCTTCAGCGGCTTCTTTCTTTGTGGCGGCAACCTTGGCGCCGGCAAAGTAACTGACGAGGAAGCCAACCGCTGCAACGGCTACCCCGGCAATGATGGCCATCATCATTGGGTCCATACGTTAAAAACTCCTTCTCCGCTCAAACGAGCGGGCGACCTCAGCCCCCTTACAGGGCCGGTGGTCGAGAAAAATAAAGGAGCCGCATCCCACTACATCGGACCGAGTCCGAAGTGTTCGGTTGGGAAAAGAACCAAAGGTACCGCACGGTGGGTATCATCCTAGCCATCGCTGACGTCCACTGAATGGCTGCGGCCAAGCCGCGCCGGCGCCACTGGCTTCCGGACCATTCCCGCCAAAACGGGTGAGGCCTGCCATTGATGGTCAGAGACTGATTCCCTGGAGTGAAAAAATTTGTATGATTCTTTTTCAAGCGTGCGAAAACTGTAGCGGAATGCGGCTACGCGTTCCTACCGACGCACCCAGGCTTTGAGGACGAATCACAAAAGAGGTTGTTGCGCTGCCCGCTCGAGGTGGCGGGTCATGGCTTCCAGTTCTTCGGCGACGTATCTCACGTCATTCTGACGTTGTGTGTTTACCTCGACATACCTCTCGGCGATGTTCAAGGCGGTCAAAACGGTGAGCGTTGGGGTGGATTGTTCCCGGAGTGTCTGCTGAAGATGTTGAAACTGGACGTTGACCTCGCGCACGGACTGCTTGATCTTCTCTTCGTTATCTCCACGAAGAGTAAGGTCTTTACCTGCTATTGTGACTCTGATCGCTTTCAACATGGGGTGTCGGATTGAAAAAATTTCGTTGTCCGAACCGAAAGTTAGGAAATCCCGAGCAATTCTTCCACTCTCCCGGCCAGCTCATCGAGTCGGCCGGCGATAGCAAGAAGCTCCTGCTCGGACATGATCACCGAACCGGGATCCAACGAGATCGCTGGCGGTGGCACCGGATCCGATGCTGCGGGCTGCAACTGCTCGGGTTCCATAGCGAAAAGTGCCATCTGATTGCGCCTGTTAGGGTCCTCGATATGCCTCAGGCCGGCCGAGCGGTAGGTCTCGATGATCGCAAGGGCACGCTGGAGCTGCCCCTGCAGGTCGGCCACTTCGGCCGCAAGCTGCTCCCGCTGCTCGTGCCATCCGGAATCAACGTCGGCATCAATGATCTCGGAAGGGGGCTCGGCAGCCTCGATGCTCACGGCCTGAGCAGCGAGGCTCTCTTCAAGCTCCTCGGCTCTCTGCCGCTGCCGTGCCAGCTGATCGAGCAGATCTTGCACTTCGGCGTCTCGCGCGCTGAGCTGAAGTTCAAACTCTACGACGTCTCGCCTTGCGGCCGATAGATCTACACTGAGCGAGTCAATACGCTGCGTCTTTTCGTCGATGATACCCTCGAGATCCGCAAGACGCTGGTTGAGACGATCAACACGCTGACCAAGCTCATCCTTCTCGCGCTCGAGGATCTCGTGCTTGAGACTGATCTCGGTGGTTGCCTGAAGTTGTTCATTCTTCTCGTCGAGCAGCGCCTCTAGCTGGGCTACCCGCAGATTCATGCCTGCCAGCTCCTGCTCAAGAGAGGACTTTTGCTGACCCTGGACGTCTGACTCGATCTCCAACCGGGCGACCGACTCGTAGGCTTCCTGACGCAGTTTTTCCTTCGCCGCCGCCAGGTCGTCCAGTTCGGCTTCAAGCTCCGAGATCCGCCGCATGGAATTGGCAACGTCGGCCTCCAGGAGTCGACTCATCTCCTCCGCCGTCGAGAGCGCCTCCTCAAGTTCGTTGACGCGCACCTGCAGATGCTCATCCGCCGCAGGCTGCCGGGAAAGGGCTTCATTTTGTTTGCGCAGCGTCAGTACTTCCTGACGCAGCGTAACGATGGTCTCGGCCGATGAACGAACAACGTCCCAGAACTTTCGCAGGGCAAGTTCCACCTCGGCTGCCGCTGCTCCCGCAGGAGCTGCCGGCTGCAGTTGCTCTGACGCGGTGGACTCGGGCTCGTACTCAGGCTCTGGTTCGGCACTGAAGAGGTTGCTCATGAGGTTACTCCCGTGGATGAGGATTCTTTCGATGTCGTCTCGGCAAGGGGCTGCTCCTGACCGCGGAGCACGGCACCGAAGCGCCTGCCGGTCTCGGCCGTGATGGCCGCAATGGCCGCATCAACGTCGGCATCAACAAGCGTGCGGTCAGACGCTCCAAAGGTCATGCGCATGGCAAGCGACTTGCGCCCTGCGCCAAGTGCCTTGTCACGGTACACGTCAAAGACCTCCGCGGTGCGAATATGCGGACCACCCGCGCCCAGCGCTGCGGCCGTCAGCTCGCCGGCACGAAGTTCATCAGTCACCACCAGTGCCAGGTCGCGCTCGACAACAGGAAAGGCCGACACCGCAGCATAGCGGCGCTGGCGTCCGGGCAGACCGCGCAGATCAATCACCGCCGCCACTACAGGCACGTCAATGTCACAACCGGCCACTACCGACGGATCGACCTGGCCCACATACCCCACAACCCGGTCGCCGACCATGCACCGAAGCGTATTGATCGTGAACATCGCAACGTCCTCGTCGGTGGCCTGCATGACAATGTCTGACGAGATAGCCTGTACGTCACTAACGAGGTCGTAGAGATCCAGCGGGCGCCCCTTCTGACTCCAATGCGCAGCCTGCCGGCCGGCGATCAGAACGGCAAGCACTTCCTGCTGCCGAATGCCGAACTCGGTGGCTGTATCTCTTTGGAACACAGAGCCGATCTCCATCAGACGCACGCCAAGAGCGCCGTGACGCAGGTTCCGCGATGCCACGCGAAGTAGCGAGGGCACAAGCGAGGTACGCATAACGGAGAACTCGCGTCCAAGCGCATTGGCAAGGGTGACGCCGTCACCGTCGTGTTGATCCTCAGGCGAGCCGAGGACGTTGGTCACACAGTCAATGTATCCACGCGCGCACAACGTCGTGCGCACATGCTGCCGCTGGTAATGTCCACCCTGCCCACCGCTGCGAAGATTCGCCGGCAGCCGCGAAGCACCGATGGCGATGTGTGCTTTCTCGGCTGAGGGAACATTGTCGATACCATAGAGGCGCATGACCTCTTCGGCAATGTCGATCTCGGCCGCAATGTCCATGCGCCATGTTGGCGCCGTGATGTTGCAGGCCGCATCATCGGTGCGATGCACCCGGCATCCTATGGCCTGACAGACCTTGGTGATGTAGTCGTTCGAGACGTCGATTCCGACGATCGAGCGGATACGCTCGTATCTCACATCAAACGATGCCGGCACAAGCGGAGCCGGATAGGCATCGACGCGGTTGAGTGCCTCGCCCCCTGACAGTTCAAGGATCAGCTGCGTTGCCCGGTCGAGCGCCCACTCTACCCCATCGATATCCACGCCTCGCTCAAAACGATACGAGGCATCGGTAGAGAGTCCGAGAACCTTTGCCGTGCGCCGTACCGAGGAGGGGGCAAACCATGCACTCTCAAGCAGCACCGAGGTGGTGTCATCGGTGATCTCCGAATGTTCCCCACCCATCACTCCGGCAATACCCACGGGTCCGGCAGAATCACAGATCAGCAGCATATCGGCATCCAGCGTGCGCTGCTTCCCGTCAAGCGTGGTATACTCTTTCACTCCGGCCTGCCCAGCGGTCTGCACCAGGAAGGTCGCCTCGGTGATGGTACGGGCGTCGTAGGCGTGAAGGGGCTGACCGCATTCGTGCATCACGTAATTGGTAACGTCAACGATCACGTTCCTCGGACGCAGTCCGAGCGACATCAACCGGTCCTTGAGCCACGTTGGCGACTCCACGATCCTCACACCATCGATGCGGCGCGCCATGAAACGTCGGCACAGCTCAGCATCCCTGATCTCTATCTTCACCTCAGGTGCAGCATCAGTGTGCGGCGGCACAGCCGAGACATCCGTGCGGCACACGCCAGTGCGCATGAAGGCAGCCAGGTCGCGGGCAATGCCCAGGTGCGACAAACAATCGGCCCTGTTGGGCGTGATGGCCACGTCGTAAATGACATCGTCGACACCCAAGGCTTTGGCAAGGGGCGTCCCGGGCGCCGCATCAAGGTCGAGCACCCAGATCCCGGCATGATCTTCGCCGAGTCCGAGTTCTGCCTGGGAGCAGATCATGCCCTGGGAGGTAACGCCTCGCAAGGGGCGCTCTTCGATGGCAAAGCCGGCTGACGGAACAACGGCCCCGACCAGTGCCACCGGCACCGTCTGACCAGCCGCCACGTTGGCAGCCCCACAGACGATCGTCTTCGGCGTCCCCTGTCCGACATCCACCGTGCAGACCGATAACTTGTCGGCCTTCGGATGCGGCTGCCGATCGACCACATGGCCGACCACAAACCCGTCAAGCACAGCGGACATATCCAGGACGTCTTCGACCTCAAGTCCTAGGTCCGTCAACACCTTCGACACTCTCTCCGAACCCCACTCCGAGGCCGGAAGCGCCACAAACTCCTGCAACCAACGATGCGAGATTTTCATCTCAAGAATTTTCTCCGTTAAACGCAGACAAATTTAGACCGCACAAAGACATAGCACGGGGCGAGTTATGCACAGTGATACCTGCGGTGCGAGACGCTTCGCGTGCGAGACGCTTCGCGTGCGAGACGCTTCGCGTGCGAGACGGCTGCGCGGCGAGACGCTTCGCGTGCGAGACCTGCGGTGCGAGACGGCTGCGCCGTGCGAGACGCTTCGCGTGCGAGACCTGCGGTGCGAGACGGCTGCGCCGTGCGAGACGGCTGCGCCGTGCGAGACGGCTGCGCCGTGCGAGACGCTTCGCGTGCGAGACCTGCGGTGCGAGACGGCTGCGCCGTGCGAGACGCTTCGCGTGCGAGACGGCTGCGCCGTGCGAGACGCTTCGCGTGCGAGACGGCTGCGCCGTGCGAGACGCTTCGCGTGCGAGACGGCTGCGCCGTGCGAGACGCTTCGCGTGCGAGACGGCTGCGCCGTGCGAG
>VERF01000029.1 GCA_018882895.1 Candidatus Kapaibacterium sp. | reverse complement strand
GCGAGAAGGCAAGCTGGCCACACGCAGCGTCGATGTCGAGTCCACTCGAAGAACGAATGAACACCGTCACCCCTTCATCGCGCAGCTGCTTCAGAAACCAGTCGAACTTCTGCTTTGACGTCGGACGCAGCGTGCCGGCAAAGCCCTGGGGTTGGGTAAAGTCTATGTCGTGGAATGGGATCACGTTGACCTTTGTGGGCATGCGCCGCGCCAGCTTCACGAGTCGCCTTACGTCGTCGATGGAATCGTTGATGCCTTCAAACAGGATGTACTCGTACGTAATGCTCTTGCGCGTCTTGCGGTAGTAATACTCGAGCGATTCAACAAGTTCCGGCAGACGATACTTTTTGGCGATCGGCATCAGCTGCTCGCGCACGTCCTGCGTTGTAGCGTGCAGCGACAGAGCCAGCTTGATGATGCGGCCCTCGTCAGCCATGCGCACAATGCCCGGGATCACCCCCGCCGTTGAGAGCGTGATTCGCCGCAGTGCAACCATCTTGGTGCGCTGATCGGTAAAGATCTCGGTGGAGCTCATCACGTTGTCGTAGTTGTTCATCGGCTCGCCCATGCCCATGAAGACGATGTTCGTGATCGGCTTCTCCGTGTGCTTCTGAGCTTGTAGGAACTGATCGACGATCTCACCCGCCGTAAGATTGCGTGTGAGCTTCAGTGACGCCGTCGCGCAGAACACACAGCCAAGGTTACATCCCACCTGCGTTGACACGCACAGGGTCAGACGCCGTGGCTTTCCGTCGGCCTCCACCATCTCGCTGGGAATCAGCACGCTCTCCACCTGACGTCCGTCGTAAAGCTCAAACAGGAACTTGATCGTCCCGTCGGCCGACTGCTGCTTCGTCGTGAGCCGAACAGACTCTGTTCGAAACTCCGTGGACAAACGCTCACGCAATGCCTGCGGCAAAACCTGCATTGCGGCCGCATCTTCCGCACGCTGGATATACAGCGCATCATACACCTGCTGTGCACGGTACTTGCGCTCCCCATGCTCAACGAGCAACTGTTCAAGATCCGGTAAGGGGCGCCCCTTTACCTCAATGGGGCCTGCGACGACATCGCGCTTTGCGGTTGACATGCGGCGAAATTACGGACAGGTTACAGGTTACGGGTTACAGGTTACGTTGCGCACAACGCCTAACACGCCATGCTGCAACTCATTCCACGGCTTCAGCCGTGGGATGCGTGGGATGTGATGAAGATGGATCCCGGCCTTCGCCGGGATGACGATGCGTACCTCCGTAATTTCGTAACTCAGTACCTCAGTAACTCCGTACTTCAGTACTTCAGTAATTCAGTACTTCAGTAATTCATCTTATACACACGATGGAACAATACACTATGTGGAAGCGTAAGTGCGCTCAGGGCAACGAACAGAGCCACGATTGCCGATGTGTTTGGAAGGATCATGCCGGCAAGACCGATACCGGCGTAGGAGACCAAAGAAAGGGGCAACGCAGCACGGATGAGTTCGCCCCATGACCAAGGGATGCGCCCTCCGAGATGGTGGCGCAGGTCGTTCATGCTCGAATAGGCATGGATGATCGTGAAGTACCAGGTGAAGGCAAGGAGGGAATCGACGCTGTAGGCCAGCGCAACGATGGCAGCACTTCGTATCAGGCGATGACGGATTCCGGGATGGACGACCATGGATGGGATGATCATGACCATTGCAGCGGCAGCAACACGCCAGGAATCAAGACCAGCGAAGGGTGTAAGGTCGAGTGGTTGACGTAGAAGCTCGTCGATAATGGGCTTGACCGAAGGATCTCGTGGATCGACGATGAGTATCAAGACAGCCACACCGTAGATCAACGCACGAATCGGATGCAGTCTTCCCACGTTCGGCACATCACAGTCACCAAAGTGCCACGCCGAGTTCAGGAGAAACAGAACGAGCATCACGCCGGGGGCAAGCCACCAGATAGTAACCACCAGCGCGATCCCTCCGAGGTAACGCAGCAGATCAGCGCTGCGCCCGCCCCCTGACCCGCCCATCATGAGATGATCCATGGCTCCATGAGGGATGCCCAAAAGGCCTATGGCGATACCGAGGAGGGCGAGCCAGGCCGATAAGCCCGTTAGCTGCAGGACAAGTGCCACAGCGGCACCAGCCAGGGCTATCAGCGTCTGACGAGTGCCTTGAGGAAGGGCAACCATGGTAGACTCCAGAAGATCATGAGCTCTTCATGAAAACGTGTCTGTTCATCGAGAAATCGAAGAATCCGGTCGATCGGGTTACGCCGGAAGAGCGTCCAAAGTATCCGAGGCACCACCGCCGGTTCATCTCGAATGATCTTGAGAAGAAGCCGATCGTACCAATCAAATCGTCGAGAAGAAGGTGCTGGTGACGTGAATACTCCAGTCTGCCGATAATGCCGCATCATCGCCTCCGCGTCCCGGATGCAACGTGCAACAGTGTAGCCGGTGGTTGGCTTGGTCAAGCCACCGGCCACACCGATGGCAATCCACGAGCGTCCACGATCCCGCAAAGGGATCCGATCGCACATCGGTATCGCTCCAGTCTCTGTGGCGACGATCTCGTAGTCGGTGACCACGATCACATCGCGTAGGTATGCTGTCAGCCGCCGTTCATAGTGCTCCCGCACCCAAGGTACTTCGGAGAAGACAGTACATTCAACGAGCGCTTCGTCCGGGCCGTAGGGTAGGACATAGATGAAACACACGCCATCGGACTGATCGACCCTGAAATCCATCATCGTTGCAACATCGGGATCAAAGGCAGGATGGTTTGTCCGTACCCTCCATCCATGAAAATGCTGCAGAAGATTGATGCTGGCCGCACGCAGCACGCGATCATCGTGCCTACTGTCGAAAGTCACCGTACACGAAGCATCCGGAGCACCGGCTTCACCCGTCAGCCTATCAACATCGGTCCTGGAATCCAGCAGCGCTCGTATAGAGGCTGCCGTGTACTGCTGGTAGCGCAACCGATCCATCCTTCGGACAAATGACTGCGTGCCATATCCGAAACGGAGCGTCCGCCATTCAGCAACCAGCGCCTCATGTATCACAGCGTCCGGCTCTCCCCAGACGCAAAGCGTGCGATCAGGCACCTCATGAGACCTGTCCAGCATCGTTACTCGAATGGATTCGCTACCCAGCTCAGCACACGCAACCAACGAGTAGACATGTGCAGCGACGCCAGCCCCCAAGAAGTTTATCGTTATCTGGTCGTTCATTTGTGCTGAACATAGCCCTCTGTCAGGGTGTTTACATTCAATGTATCAGTTCGTTTATGGATGAGTATTGCACTATGTGGGTAAGTGTATACGTAGAACACATTACATTTGGACACCCTGTGGATAAGTGCGTGGGTGTTTGATAGGATTTTCCATAAACAAAGAAATAATTTCAGCTATCGGGAACTTCATTCTTGTCGGTTCGGGTTAGAAGCGTTGCCGACCTTTTGTCCGGTCGTTTTCGAGACAACGAGAAACAGCTCGCTTGTTTCGAAACGCACGAACAAAATGCCGAGTAACGGCGGTTTACTTCTGGTCACTTTGGGGAGTTCTTCGATGACCAAATCTCTACGCGTTGCCCTCTGGGCAGCAGTGCTTTCCTGCATGGGAGCGAACACCGCTCTTGCAGCCAACGGCGTGCTGAGTCCGAATGACTATATCGGATTCACCTTCTTCACGGGGTACATGGCAATGTTTGCCGCCTCGGTGTTCTTCTTCTTCGAGCGCGGCCGCGTAGCCGACAAGTGGAAGACGTCCTTGCTGATCTCTGGTCTGATCACGATGATCGCCGCGGTTCACTACTTCTACATGCGGGGCGTGTGGCTCGATACGGGTACGTCGCCAACGCAGTTCCGTTACATCGACTGGACGCTGACCGTTCCGTTGATGTGCGTCGAATACTACTTGTTGCTGCGTCCAGCCGGAGCCTCAAGCAACATGATGTGGCGCCTCATCCTCGGAGCTGTCGTCATGCTCGTTGCCGGTTACTATGGTGAGGCCGTCCAGCCCGACAAGAATGTCATGTGGGGCATCATCTCGACCATCGGTTGGGCCGGAATCATCTATGAGATCTATGCCGGAGAAGCCAGCAAGCTCGCTTCGGGATCAGACAACCCAGCTGTTAAGGCAGCGTTCACGCAACTCCGCTGGTTCACTCTCGTGGGTTGGGCGATCTATCCGATCGGCTACATGCTCCTGCCAGGCAATCTGCTTTCAGGCATGGGTATCGCACCATCGAACATGGACCTGATCTACAACATCGGAGACGCCGTCAACAAGATCGGCTTCGGCTTGGTCGTTTACGGCATGGCCATCAGCGACAACAAGTAAGACATTTACCAGCAGCTTTATGCTGGAAAAGGGGCGAGGCGTTATGCTTCGCCCCTTTTTGTTTTTTGTGGGTCGGAATCGTCATTCCCGCGAAAGCGGGAATCCATCCACGGTGCGCATGGATCCCCGCTTTCGCGGGGATGACGTTCCGTACTTCAGTAATTCAGTACCTCAGTACTTCAGTACTTCAGTACTTCAGTAATTCTCTTCGCAATGCTGCTACTGAGTGCAACACCCATGCCGTTGCAGCCAAAGGCAACGACAACGTGAGGGCTTACGCGCTCGACAATGGGGTGCTTACTCGGCGAAAAGGCCATTGTGCCCGACCACCGATGGTCGATTGACACGTTGCTTTGAGAAGGGGCGATCACTTCTCGCAAAAGAGCTTCGAGAGCCCCCTGGATGAGATCCGTAATGTCGTGAGATGTGGTTTGTTCCTCTTCAAAGGCAAGGTTGCGTGCACCGCCAAGAAGGATGCGGTTGCCAACAGGTCGGAAGTACACATAGCCCTCGTCGAAGTGATACGTGCCTTTCAACGGCATGGCAGCTAGAGGCTCGGTAACCAGGATCTGTCCACGTGCCGGCACGATCCGTGACGCTTCGTGATCCTTCACCAGATCAGGTATCCAGGCATTTGTAGCAATCACAGCTGAGCCTGCCTTGACAAGATGTTCGTCAGCGCCTGCACGCAGCGTAAGATTCACGCCCCCTGACGTTTCCTCGATGCCAAGCACCTGCGCGCCTGTGCGAATCCGGACTCCGGCGCGTTGAGCCTTCGACCATAGCACGTCGACAAGTTTGCCTGAGTCGAGGCTTCCTTCAATGGGGCTATGCACAAGGTGCCGCACGCGATCGGCGAATCCGAATGCTGAGATCAGATCGCTGCGAAGTTGAAACGTCGTTGTACCGGTGACCTCTGACAGAAGGTCATTTATCTCCACGATACGTTCGAGTGAAGGGTGGTCCTCCAGAAAGATCTCATTGCCTCCATGGTGCAAGTAACCGATATCGTAACCCTCACACGTAGAGCGCAGACCATTGAGCCCGTCAAAGCGCATCTGAACGATATCGAGTGCGGCATCTCGTCCGAGAAGATCAATATCAGCAGCGACCTCGCTCAACGATCCGATGCAGGCAAAGCCGGCGTTGCGGGTAGAAGCTCCACTGGGAATGAGGCCCCGTTCAAGAACCATGACCCGCTCACCGGGGCGCTTTGAGGCAAGCTCCAGAGCTGTCTGCATTCCGATCAAGCCCCCTCCGATGATCACAACATCGGACTCGGACCATGTCTGGCTTTCCCAAAACGAGCGCATCTGCCAATTTACGCTGTAACGAAGCACACGGCTTGGGGTATCTTCTGCAGGTCGGACACTAACCGGAACATCAATCCATGCACACACTTATGACCGATGAGGAGCTGTTTGCACTCGTTCGTGACGGGAACGACGAGGACGCATTCCGCACCCTCTTCAAGCGATACGACAAGAGGCTCTATGCCTACTGTCTTCGCGCACTCGGTTCGCATGAAGATGCTCAGGATATGTTTCAGACCATATCACTGACCGTGTACGACAAGCGGGCTTCCTTCTCTGAGGGATCCTTCGCAGCATGGATCTTCACGATCGCTCGTAACTCCTGCCTCAAAGGGCTGCGTCAGCGAAAACACACGGTGGAGTTCACCGAAGAGCTCCCTCCTCAGGAGGAGGCAGAGCGCCACAGCAGTGACTTCATGCTCCGCGAGGCTCTGCACAAGGCCATCTCGGAGCTTCCCGAGGAGTTTCGCGAAGCACTCGAAATGAAGTACTTCGATGACCTTCCCTACGAAGACATCGCGGCGGCTCTTGGCATCACGGTATCGTTGGCAAAGGTCCGTGTGTTCCGTGCCAAGAAACTAATTCAGCAATCTCTGTCCAGTATCATCAGCGAACTACAATGACGAATCAGGAACTCCTGGCGGGCTTTCTCGACCGAGCGTTGAGCGAAGATCAGCTGCTCGAATTCGAGCAACGTCAACTCGAATCACCCGAGTTTGCCCGAGAAGTGCGTGAAATGCTCACGGTAGAAGGCCTCCTTACGGAGTCGACTCCAAAGGTGCGCTACCCTGTTGAGTTTCTCTCCAAGGTCGAGTCATCCATTGCCGCCCAGATCATTGCCGGTGCCGCCACCGGAGGCATTCTTGGTACTCTTGCCAAGGTTGGCTGGGGTTGGATCGTAGGGGGCACAACGGCTGCCGTCGTAGGCGGAACAGCTCTCTATGTTGCTGCTACACAAGGTGACGATGTGCAACCGGATCCTCGTCCGACCAGGATCATGTCGGCACCGACGTCCATGACGCCCCCTCCCGTCATCGAACAGGCACCAGTATCGGCGGCGACTCCTGATCCGACAGTGGTGACCGCACGGGAGATCAGCAAGGTCGATGTAAATGTGAAGGCAACACCAACAAATTCGGCGCTGGATCAGCTTCGGGCTGACTACGAAACATGCTCCTCTACAAATGATCGCGTGCGGTGTGCACAAATCGCACTGCAGATCGGCAGGAGACTGCGTCAGACGCAGCGTCTCTCCGAAGCCGAACAGTTTCTGACTGCCGCCACAGGGCACGCCCGCGCTACCCGACTTGCTCAGTTCGAAGTAGATGCGCTTGGTGAACTTGGCTTGATAGCTGCCGAAAGGGGCGACGTGGCACAGGCAACATCCTACTTCGAGAAGGCAATTGAGCGCGGACAAAGCGCCCGCGTACCCACAACTGCGTGGTCAACGGCGCTCGAGAACCTTCACCGTTAAGTTCATTCCGGCCTGCTCATAGATGCGTCGCTCCGGAAGTTCCAGTCCGGCAGTTGTCCACTCCGCCAGCTGGCGCTGAGCTGATATGTCGACCCGTGCCTCCGGTGCAGTCTGACGGGCATTGGCCGGGCGACCCAAAGTAAAGACCTCGAGCCTCCTTACAGGCTGAGAAGCAGCAGTAAGGGGCAAGCGCGAGGTCAGCGATACCCTCACGGGCTCACTTACCGCTCTCTGTTCGTCAATGTCTGTTGCGCGTAGGACCAGCGTGATCGGTTGTTTCATCGCGGCATCCGCGGCGATGTCCTCGTTCATGTCCCAAAGAAAAGACGCCGGAAGTGCGGCACTGTCCGCGAACTCACGAATTCGCGCATCACCCTGCTTGGCTTCAATGGACCAGGATCGAAGACCTGCTTCCGTGATGACATCCGGCACGAGCTGAAGACGGGGAAGTTGCGTTTCTATGTATGTCTGAGAAAACTCTATCGGATCAAGTAGATCACCGCCCGCGTGGTCGATCATAATGGTGTTAGGATTGTCGCTCTCCGACCCCGACCGTATCTCTGTATCAAGACGGTCACGCGAAACACCATAGCGGGTTGCCAGATACTCTCGGATGCCATCAAGCCGTCGTTCGATAAGCGCACGACCTTCTTTTGTTGCGTTGCCGACGAGCCTGCAGCGGGATGCGCGTGCTTGGCGCATGCGCGATCCGAGGATGTTCAGGATGTGATACTGCCAGTGTGACGCCGTGGAACTTGCCAGAGAAGATTCTTTCCATGAGCGTGCCTCTTGAACCGACAGTTGACGATACCGCGTCGGCAAAGACTCAGCCGCACCATCATAGACAAGCACAGGCAGGAAGTTGAGCACCCTGCGCGATTCGACGCGTACCGCACTCAGGCGAGCGTTATCCGTGACAGCGCCGGCATCATCAACAAATCGCAACTGCAACGATGCACGAAGCACGGAAGGGGGCTTGGGAACCGCCAGTCGATACGTCTCCCGCTGTCGCACCAGTCTAGTGACTACGTCGCCCTGACGTGTTTCGATCGTATCAACTGTGGTGCTCACCAGTGACGTTACTTCTTGTGAGATGCCTCGCGTCAGCTCAACAAACGTGTCGCGCTCTACCCGAATGGCCAAAGGAATTGCCGTTGCCACAATGGGCACCGCGATCTTCTCTGCCGGGGCAGGTGGTTCCTTTACGGGAGCAGATGAAAAGCTGTATCGAACGCCAATGCTGGCGTTCAGGGCCTGCGCATTGAAAGCCCCATCCGTAGTGAACGAGCTAAGCGACCGTATCACACCGATACGCGGGACAAGTGTGATCATACCCGACGTGCTGGCTGGGATTGCCGCCTCTGCCGAAATCGAGATCATCGGGATCACCGAGCGAAGATTTGGAACATCGCCGCGCGCTGTAACCTGCTCAATGCTTCCATCCACAAACCGTATCCCGGGCGGGTCTACAAAGGTCAATGTCTGCGTGTACTTCGACGTGGCAACATTCATGATCGGCAGGCCCGCACTCACAGATAGCCACGGAGTTACGCCGTATCGCACATAGGGCTCGAGACCGATCATTCGAAACACACCCTGCAGATCATGTCGCAGGGTTGCCGTTACCAGCGAGCCCCCTTCAACCGCAATGGGCGCACTCTCCAGTGCTGCATGCCGATTCTCGAAGCTGGAATAGGACGCACGCAGCCCGAATCGTATTAGGCGACCGATCGGCACATCGGCACCGATCGAAACGTAAGCTCTCGTCGACCCATTGATCGGATCATATCGCAGCCCACCCGGAGAAGCGATGCCCGGCACGCTTCCAAAGGCAGAAGCGGGAGCCGCGATCGTTGCTCCAAGACCAACGTCAACGTTCCATGTACTGTCGATCGTCTGAGCCGCAGCATGGCCGACGCAAAGAAGCACCGCGACGATGCTCGATATATGCCGAAGGGGTAACGTCACAAATCAGGTGTTACTGCACAATTATGAGACGTACCACACTCAGAAGTGAGCCCCCTAGCTGACTCTCCACGGCAAGGCGGGCAACGTAGACTCCGCGAGGCAGAATCACATCGGCCGCTCCGGAAGAGGCGATCGTAAAGTCGCGCTTGCCGGACAGGATCTCCTTGGTGAGATCGGCAACAACTGCTCCGTTGGAATTGCCGATCAGCAGCGTGCCTCCAACGGAAGGAAGATTGCGCACACGCATCGTGGCAACGGTCTCCACCGGGTTAGGGTCGACGTCCAGCACAAGAGGACCCTGCAAGGGGTTAACGAGCCGACTTCGTCCATCCTGATATCGCCAGACGTTGGTGACATTGACGAATGACGACGACGTGGGCGGGAGTTTCTCCATGCCTGCCTGGTCTACATATCGGAAGGATCCCAGTGACAACGGTGTCGACTCGGCATCGCCGAGAGCGACAACGAATCGAATTCTTGCGATACTGATACCGCCACTATCAACGACGAGCCCACCACCTGTAAACACGTCTCGTCTGACCGTTAGATACTGTTGACCATTTCGAACCTTCAGCGCCTGCCGATCTATCTGTGAATCGAAGATCGGCACCAGCATCGTCGGGTTGTACCCTACATCAAAGCTCAGACTCTGGATGCGCTCCGGCAGATCAATCGGACCGTCGGCCTGGATGCGGGCGTCCAAGGTTATCGTGTCACCAATGCGAACATCATACCGCTCAATACTCGGTGCAAGTCGCAGTCTCAAAGGTCGAGGCCGAGAATTCCCGGCCAAGTAAAACCATGCTGTGTCCAATCGCTCTCCTGCCCGGCCAATGCGCACGATGCCAACGGTATCGCGGTAGCGGCCAACCGCCGTCGGATGAAATGAGAAGGCGAATGCCAGCGTATCACGTCCACGCCTGATCGGCCCGTTGACCGTAATCGAGCGGAAAGGGGCTTGTGGTAGCCGCGAGTACACAAATCGAACTTCGTCCGCCGGACCGATCCTGAACAACACGAATCGCTGAACAGAATCACCAACTGTGACGGTCCCGAAATCCAGATCCTCTGTACGTTCAATTCGAAATGCCGATGCATTGAGTCGGAGCTTGATGTCATTCTCCGAAGGGTTGCCGCCTTGCGGCTGCCTTTCAAGCTGAATCTCGTCAGAAAAATCTCCCACCGACGACGGTGAACATCTGACACGTAGGATGATCTCGCCACCTTTGATCGAAAGATCCTGCGGAGTGCTGGCGAACTCGAACGGTGGGTTCGGGAGGCTGACAACCCGATATACGCCCTGACCCAACAGCCCGCGTACCGTCACCTCGAGTTCACGCGTGGCACCGATCGGCATCGGTGGAAACAGCAGTGTCTCGGTCTTAAGCTCAACAGGTTGGGCCCTTGTCAATCCGAAGGACCAGACCAGCATCGCCAGAAGAAAGTAGGTTTTCATTGATAGTCCTCCGCGTGAGTTCTTAGAACCCACCTCGTGTTGCGGCGTTACATCATCAGCGAGCATCGGCCGTGCCATAGATGACGCAGGTTGAATCGATCCATTCTTGCCGTGTCACCTTGCCGGAACCGTTGACGCGGACCTCAAATCCGGCGGCATGAATTACGGTGATCGCCTTGCGCATTGAGAACCCTACGACCGATGGACGCGCGCTACCTGAGGCAGCAACGCGAAGTGTCGTGCGCACCGATGAACCACGCACAAGGCGCGATCCAGGCTCAGGCCACTGATGCATGATCAGGCCGGTAGAACCGACGCTGTTGGCTTTCAGGCCAAGACGTTCCAGAACTGAATCAGCCGAGGTTTGGCTAAGCCCCCTGACGTCCGGCACGACCACCGTATCGGTAGAAGGTAGCGCCGATATCGTCTTCTGCGTCCGAACATCCAGCTTGAGCATCGTCATGGTCTTCTGAACGATGCGATGAAACACGGGGGCTGCGGTACTACCACCGTAGATGTCATTGGTTGGGTTCTCAAGGATGACCATCATTGCCACACGGGGCTTGTCTGCCGGATAGAATCCCACAAACGATGCACGGTAATTCTTACGGTCGTAGGCACCCTGCGTGTAGGCCTGCGCCGTTCCCGTCTTGCCGGCAATGCGCACTCCCGGGATGGCCGCACGCTTCCCCGTTCCGTTGTCCACCACACCCACAAGCATATCCGTGAGTGTCCGTGCCGTCTCTGCCCGGATGACCTGGCGCACTCGCTGCGGAGTGATCTGGTTGATGATCGAGCCATCTCGCGCCGTGATTGCCTTTACGATGCGCGGCTGCATAAGTACTCCTTCGTTGGCTATGGCCGCATAAGCAGAGAGTACTTGAAGGGGCGTGGCACTTACCTCGTAGCCAAACGACATGTACATCTTGGTGGAAGCATCGAACTCGTTCGGGCGTTTGAGTCGCCCCCTGACCTCACCCGGCAGATCGATCCCGCTTGGAATACCAAAGCCGAAGTCGCGCACATACTTGTAGAACACTCGATCATCGAGCTTGCGCGCCAATGTGGCAAACACCACGTTGCTTGATTGTTCGAGGGCACCTTGAAACGTCGTCTGCCCAACAGGATGATCGTCCTTGACGATGGCACCACCCGGCATGAGCAGTTCGCCGCTTCCCCCGTTAACGATGTCGGTTCGGCCGATCTGGCGCTCCTCAAGCAGGGCGGCAGCGGTGATGGCCTTCATCGTTGACCCGGGCTCGAACTGATCGGTGATGGCTCGAATGCGGATGTCGTCATTCGAAGCAAGGTCGAGCCTGTTTGGATGGAACGACGGAAACGACGCCATCGCCAGCACATCTCCGCTGGATGGCTCAATGGCCACAACCGTTCCGCTGGCAGCACCCGATTCGCGAACTCCCCGTTCGAGTTCCTGCTCCACCACGCGCTGTATCTCAAGGTCAAGAGTAAGCTGCAATCCTTGCCCGTCCATGGGCGCTTCGCGCTCGGGGTTGATACCGGGACGCAGCCGACCGCGCCCATCGCGCTGCATCACAACGAATCCGCTGCGTCCTCGCAGAAGCTCGTTGTACTGCAACTCGATGCCGGTGAGGCCGGAATTATCGACATCGGTCGTTCCAATAACCTGTGCAGCCAACGGTCCGTGAGGAAACAGGCGCTTGGGTTCCTTTACGCGGATAAGTCCCCTGACATTGATCGTGTCGAGCACAGGAAAGAGAACGGTGTTGACCGCGCGCGCCAACCATACGAACCTGCCCTTGGCACTGCGCATTCGCTCGAGATACTCCTGCGATGTCTCTCCTGCCGATGCCGCCAGAAGCTCCGCCACTAACTCGCGTTGCTCGATCACCGATGGGTCGGCCGCAAACGACGTCATCTTCATCATCGAAGCGATCTCACGGCCGCTCCTGTCGGTAAGACGTCCACGTTCGGCGCGGAGCGGAACCTTGCTCTCATACTGCTTCTTGGCAAGGTCCTGATAGCGTGCGCCTTCAACGACCTGCACGAAGAACAGACGCCCGATTATCAAACCGAACGCAACGGAAAAGACAAGGCGCAACAGACCAGCCTTGATCTGGATTGGTTCGTAGACCGTTTCCTGAGTGCTCATTCCTTCGTTGCGTCGATCACGGTTGGCGCCTGTTTGGGCGGAACCAGGCCAAGTTCTTCCTGGGCGATTCGCGTGATGCGCTGTGCCGACTGAAGCCGGTATGTCTCAGTCTTCAGCGTTTCGTTGACGCTCTTTAGCGAGTCGATCCGCTTACCCAGGATCTCCTTCTGCTCCAGAAGCTTCCGCACACCGATCACATTGCTGACGTAGAGGAATGTGAATGCAGCACTGACGATCAGCAGAACAAAGACGCTCCAGCGATTAAGCAGACTTCTCTGCTGCACAATCTGCGGAGATTCCTTGACGGGTTGCTGTTCGGTGGACATTACCGCACCTCGGCTCCAGACCCTATGCCGGCATCACGGGGCGAGACTAGCGTGAGTTTACCATCCGCATTTGATGCTGCCAGCACCATGCCTTGTGACTCCATGCCCATGAGCTTTGCTGGCTTCAGATTGGCGACCACAACGATCACGGTGCCGACCAGATCCTCGGGTGCATAGTGCTTTGCGATGCCGGCAAGTATCTGCCGGCGTTCGCCGCCAAGGTCGACCTGAAGCTTTAGAAGCTTCTCAGACTTTGCTACGCGCTCTGCCTCCAGGACCACAGCTGTTCGAAGCTTTACGGTGCTGAAGTGATCGATAGTGATGAGCGACTCCTCAGCCCCTTTCTCATCGGACGATGATGATGGTGCAGGAGATAGTGAACCTAGCTTTGAAATCTCGCGTTCCACGATGTCGTTCTCTACTTTAGTAAAAAGGATTATGGGCTGACCCAAGGCCGTTCCCGACGTGAGAAGATGCTCCCCCGCTTGTTGCCATGTGTCAGCGCCAACCTTGTTCTGCTTAGGAGCACCGGCGTTGACCACTGTGCCGAGCATTGACTGCATTGTGGCAGATGCTTCGGGCAGGAAGGGGGCGAACAAAACTGAGAGTGTCCGAATCGTCTGCAGGCAAACATTCATCGTTGCCGCGCAGTCATCGGGATTCTCCTTAATGCTCTTCCACGGTGCTTTGTCGTTGAAGTACTTATTGGCCGCACGAGCAACGTTCATGGCCTCAGTAGCTGCGTCGCGGAATCGGAAGCCATCGAGATTCCTTGCAACCTCGTGCAGTCCCGTTTGAATCGACTCAGCAAGAAGCCCCTCGTGATCGCCGGCAACAAACGCAGCAGGAACAGCTGGTACGGCGCCATCGAAGTTCTTATGGACAAACGTCATCACACGGTTGACGTAGTTGCCCAGGATCGCAGCCAACTCATTGTTGGTGCGCGCCTGAAAGTCACGCCACGTGAAGTCGCTATCCTTCGTCTCGGGCATGTTCATCGTCAGCACATACCGAACAACGTCAACATGCTGTTTCTCCGGAAATGCCTCCAGATACTGCTGAACATCGATTGCCCAGTTGCGACTCTTGGAGAATTTCTGTCCTTCGAGATTCAGAAACTCGTTAGCCGGTACATTCTTTGGCAGGATGTATCCCTCATCGGCTCGTGTTGCAAGCAGGATCGGGAAGATGATCGTATGAAACACGATGTTGTCTTTACCGAGAAAGGCCGTGTACTCGGTATCGGCGCTGCACCACCACTGGCGCCATGCATCGGGACTACCTTCGTTGGCTGCCCATTGCTTGGTCATTGAGATGTAGCCGAGGACTGCTTCGAACCATACGTACAGCACCTTTCCGTCCGCATCGTCGGCCGGAACGGGAATGCCCCATGACATGTCACGTGTGGCAGAGCGCGGGGAGAGTCCCTGCTTGAGCCATGACCGTGACTGTTGAAGAACGTTATCCTTCCAGTCTCCGGCATGCGACTCGATATACTGCTCACACCACTGCTGAAAGGCATCAAGTCTGAAGTACCAGTGTGTGGTCTTGCGCACGACGGGAGTCTTGCCCGAGATCAGGGAACGGGGCGACTTCAGATCCAGCTGGTCATAGTAAGCACCGCATGAGTCGCATTGGTCGCCACGAGCCTTATCGTAACCGCAGTTAGGGCATACGCCCTCCACGTAGCGATCCGGAAGAAACATCGACGACTCTTCGTCATAGAACTGATCGTCCTCTTTGCGCTCCAGAAGCCCCTTATCCTGCCAAACACGGAAGAACTCCTGAGCCGTGTCGGCATGGATCGGATTCGATGTTCGGTCGTAGAGGTCGAACTGTATGTCTAGACCTTCCAGGGCCGATGCATTGGCACGATGATATCGGTCGATGACCGTTTGCGGGGTGACGCCCTCTTTCTCGGCAGCGATCGTGATCGCAACGCCGTGTTCGTCCGAACCGCAGATCGAGAGAGTGTCACGGCCGCGAAGGCGACAGTATCGCGCGTAGATGTCTGCCGGCAGCGTCGATCCGACAACGTTGCCTAAGTGCGTGACACCACTGGCATACGGCAGTGCCGAGGTAATGAGATAGCGTTTCACAGGCCGAATTTACCGAATTCGGACCTAGGGAAAGGGTAGGCCGATCCTATTCGTACAGAACGATGTCGGACGCCACACGTCGTGCCGCCTTTTCGTCGCCGAGGCGCCGCAGAATGGCCAAAGAGAATTCTATGGCCGTCCCAGCACCGCGGCTGGTGATGATCGACCCGTCACTGGCCACACGGTCCAGTGTGTACGTGTAGGGGGCCAGCACGTCGGCAACGCCCGGGTGTGAGGTGACGACGGCGCCATCCGGAATGAGCTTGAACTCGTGCAATACGGTCGGAGCTGCACATATAGCACCGATTAGCCCATTGGCCGCGGAATGTCGACGTAGGATTGCTTCAAGTGCTGCGTTTCGGGAGAAGTTGCTCACTCCCTGTGAACCGCCGGGAAGAACGATCGCATCAAACGTATCATCATCGGCAATATCATCTATCATCACATCGGGTAGCAGGCGCGTGCCCCAGGCACAGACGACAACGTCTCCGTCGCCTGCAATCAGAACGTCGCAACCGCCGCGACGGAGCATATCGATGATGATGACGGCCTCCATCTCCTCCGTGCCGTTGGAGATGGGTACAAGGATCTTAGCCATGAGTGTTGGAACGGTTAGTGGTGATCGGTCTCCGTCTGCCCCGAGGCCGCTGCCGGACTTCCCAAATCGGGTCGACGGATCTTGCCGCCCTCGTGTCCGGTACGTGCGGCCTGCGCAAACGCAGCAATGGCGATGATAACAAATGCCAATGCGATCTTCGATGAGATCTTCATGTTCCGTGCATGCGTAACAACTGCCCCTACGGCAAGCAGACCCGAGAAGACCGTCAGCCAAAGCGTGAACTCGGCCATCTCTTCATGTTCGTGGATCGCCCCTTCATTGATGCCGGCTATGTTCTCAACGCGCTCTTCGGCCTCTTCACCGCTCAGGTAGGCGGGGATGGCCGTCAGTGCCATTACGGCGTAGACGATCAGGCCGGCAGAGATGGCCGCATCACTGCGCCGGATCATTCCGACAAGCACGACAAGAAGCGCGGCAAACGTCCCGATGATCGGAAGGTGGTTGGTTAGCAAGTGCAGTTGCAGTCCGTCCATGATCATTCCCATTCAATAGTGGCAGGGGGCTTGGAAGAGATGTCGTAGACAACTCGGTTGATACCACGAACCTCATTGATGATGCGATTACTGATGCGGGCCAGCACATCATACGGCATGTGATACCAGTCTGCCGTCATGCCATCGGTACTTGTTACGGCACGGATCGCACAGACGTGCTCGTAGGTGCGTTCGTCTCCCATCACGCCAACGGTCTGCACCGGCAGGAGTACGGCAAAGGCCTGCCAGATCTCATTGTAGAGTCCGGCCTGGCGTATCTCGTGGAGATAGATCTCGTCGGCCAGTCGGAGAATGTCCAGCTTTTCGCGCGTGATCGCACCGGGGATGCGGATGGCCAGACCCGGACCCGGAAACGGATGTCGTTCTATGAACCACGCAGGAATGCCAAGCTCGCGTCCAACGGCGCGGACCTCATCTTTGAACAGCTCACGAAATGGCTCGATCAGCTGCAGATTCATTGTCTCCGGCAGTCCACCAACGTTGTGGTGCGTCTTGATGGTGGCCGATGGGCCCTTGGTGCTGACCGATTCGATAACATCCGGATACAAGGTTCCCTGTGCAAGAAACTTTGCGTCTGAAAACTTCTTGGCTTCGACCTCGAAAAGGTCGATGAACGTGCCACCGATGATCTTGCGCTTGCGTTCCGGGTCACTGACGCCGTCGAGGCGAGAGAGAAACAGCTCGGATCCATCGACAAGGTCGACACTCATGTTGAAGTGTGTGCGAAACATCTCGATGATGTTGGCGCTCTCACCCTTGCGCATCACACCGCTGTCGATGTGAATACAGTGTAACTGATCGCCGATGGCTCTGTGAAGTAGAACAGCGGCCACCGTTGAATCGACCCCGCCGCTGAGAGCACAGATCACGCCACCGTTGCCAACGCGCTGACGGATCTCGGCCACGACATTATCGATGAACGACGTGGCATTCCACGTTGCCGAGCATCCGCAGATGTCGATAACGAAGTTCTTTAGAATCGTCTTGCCATCGGTACTGTGATGTACCTCCGGATGGAATTGCACGCCCCAGATGCGACGATCTTTGTTGCGAATGGCGCAGATCTCGGCGTTCTCGGTATGGGCAATGCGTTCAAAACCAGTGGGCATGGCCGTGCAATGGTCACCATGACTCATCCATACCTGTGTTGTTGCGTCAAGCCCCTTGAACAAATCCGTGAAATCATCAACCTCAAGCATGGCTCGGCCAAACTCACGTCGCGCGGCCTTGTCGACCGATCCGCCAAGCTGATGAGCGATCAGCTGCAGACCATAGCAGATGCCGAGCACCGGCACCCCTTGATCGAACACGTCAACACTTGGTATCGGTGCTCCCTCTGCATACACGCTCGAAGGACCACCCGAAAGGATGATGCCCTTCGGGGCCAGTGCAGAGAGTGCCTCTTGTGAGATGGAATACGGATGGATCTCTGCATACACCCCAACTTCGCGCACCTTGCGGGCGATGATCTGTGTGTACTGCGATCCAAAATCGAGAATGATGATTCGCTCAGCGTGCGTCATGGCGGCAAAGTTACCACGCACCCGGCACGCGATCATCCGATATGGTACTCCTCGACGTAGTCGAGGTCCTTACCATAGGTTTCTTTCATGGTCACAAGGCCGACGAAGGCCAAAACCAGAGTGACGGCACCGACGATGATGGCTGAGCTTGCAAGGGGCTCTCCCGGAATGATATGACCCGAACCCTGCCGTAGGGTTTTGAAGGCGATCATGGCCGGAAACAATGCCCCACGCACGACGTTCGGAACCGTGGTAGCGACGGTTGCACGAAGATTCGTCCCGAACTGCTCTGCGGCAGTGGTAACGAACACGGCCCAGTAGCCCACAGCGAAACCAAGCAGACCCGTCTGCAGATACGTCATCCCTTCCGAACGTCCGGTCGACGTCAGATACCATGCCACTGTGGCAACGGTCAGAACGAGGAAAACGAATACCGTTCGACGTCGACTCTTCAAAAGCTGGCTGATAAGACCGCTGGCAAGGTCGCCGGCAGCAAGGCCAACGTAGCACCACATCACGGCCTGTCCGGCTACAACGTTAGCAGAGCCCCCTGACTCAAGAGTGAACTCCGGCGCAAACGTCACCAGGATGCCGATGACGAACCAGATGGGCAGACCGATGGCAACGCTGCTGAGGTAGGTGGGGAGTCGGCGTGCAGAGAAGATCATTCCAAGATTGCCTCGGGCCACGGGTTTGTCTTCAAGGCGCTTGAACATCCCCGACTCGTGGACCTGGACCCTCAGGGCCAGCAGTGCCAGACCCATGAGGCCTCCGACAACGAAGGCTGTTCGCCAGTCTGTGAACTCGTGGACGGCGTAGGCGCCAACAGCTCCAAGAATTCCCATAGAGGCAACGATCGTGGTCCCATAGCCACGCGTCTTGATCGGCATCACCTCACTTACCAATGTGACGGCCACTCCCAGCTCGCCGGCAAGTCCTATTCCGGAGAAGAACCGGAACACCGCATACATCTCAACGCTTGATACGAAAGCATTGGCGATGTTCATGATCGAGTACATCAGGATGCTTCCCATCAGTACGCTCAGTCGGCCACGCTTGTCGGCCAATGCGCCGAAGATGATCCCGCCAACGAGCATTCCGATCATCTGTGCGTTGAGAATGATCTCGCTGGCATTGATGATCTCGGCAGGAGTGACCAGGCCGATGTCGCGGAGCGATTCCGGACGCACGATCGAGAACAGGATCAGATCGTAGATGTCAACAAAGTAGCCGAGTCCGGACACGAGCACCGTCATCCATATCCGGCGATTAGAGTCGTTGTGCATGGCGGCAGTTGATCCTCGATGAAGCGACGGTGATTGTTAGAGTGAATCCGGTCCGAACGCATGAGGCAGCAACGCGTCAATGCGATGCCACGCGTCGTGCCTCTGAAGTGTGGTACACAAAACGTCCATTGCAGAATTGCATTCGCTAAGAACCTGTCGGCATGCTCCACACGGAGAGGCGGCCGCAGGTGTATCGGTCACCACAACACAGAGCACAAGGTCCCTACGTCCGGCCGCGGTAGCAGCGGCGACCGCGGCACGCTCGGCGCAGTTGGTCAGTCCGTAGCTTGCGTTCTCCACATTGCAGCCAACATGAATGCCACCGTCGGCATCAACCACGGCAGCACCAACGAGGAACTTCGAGTAGGGGGCATAGGCGCGGCGGCGTACGTTCGTAGCCGCTTCTACAGCTCGCTCGATGGTATCGGATGGAATGTTGGAGGGAATCATCGCCGAATCTACGTATGGAAATCACACAACGGCTCCTTGAATGGTATGACGTCACCGCACGCCGGTTCCCATGGCGAAGCGATGACGTGGATCCGTACATGGTGCTGGTATCCGAGACGATGCTTCAGCAGACGCAGGCCTCAAGAGTGGCCGCGCTGCTACCGCCGTTCATGGAGGCGTTTCCGCATGTGCATGCTTTGGCAAAGGCATCCAATGCAGATATCATCAGGCACTGGAAGGGTCTTGGTTACAACTCGCGGGCGCTACGCCTTCGTGATGCCGCGCGAGCCATCGTTGAGCATCACGGCGGAATCATACCTCAAAGTCCGGAGCTTCTGCGCGCTCTTCCCGGAGTCGGGCCCTACACGTCGGCTGCGATCGCGTGTTTCGCCTTTGATGTTTGGACCGTGGTGCTCGATGTTAACGTACGCCGCGTGTATTCGAGATGGTCTCAAAGGCAGCTGACAACGGTGGACGTGTTGCCAGATAAGGAGCTGACCACGTATGCGACGGCATTGATACCTCGCGATGTTCCGTCGAAGTGGCACCACGCGGTGATGGACCTTGGGGCAACGATCTGCACTGCGCGCGATCCGAAGTGTTCTGCCTGCCCCCTATCCGAATGCTGTGCATCTGCCGGCACCTTGCAGCCTGCATCTGTGGCGCGACGAGCCGAACCATCATTCCGAGGTGAACCGAGGCGACTCTGGCGAGGCCGCGTAGTTGACCATCTGCGCTCGGTTGGTGCAGGGGGCGTGTCCGAAGCTGCGCTTGCCGTGACGATCCTCGGTGACGTGCACTCGGCTGACGAGAGGCAATGGCTTTCGGAGCTCCTTGCAGCCCTTGAGACAGACGGGCTCGTTTCGCGCAAGGGGCGACGTGTCAGTCTGGCTGATTGAACGTATAGGCCAGAGCAAACGACACGATGTTGAAGTTTCCGATGTTCACGTCAAGCGCGGCACGAATGGGCCCATGATTGGCGCTCACCCCAAAGATGAACTTGTGGTTGATGTCTTCGGCCAAGACCTGTGACACCTGTGGCTTTTGGTCGCCCGGACGATCTTCCGTTGGTTCAGACTTTCCACCGGGTGGGTCGAGCGGCAACAGCCCAAGCTGCACCTGCGTTTCATGGGGAATGACATAGGTATAGGTTGACGTCACGTCGATGTGCTCGTATGCGTATGCCCCGTAGATGTCGATCGCATCCCAGAGCCGCTTACCGACCTGAACGCTGAGACTGCGCATGGATGCATGCGCTTCCAGCTTTGAATCCGTCACACCGATCGTATTCGTCAGCGACGTTCCCTGATAAACACCCTGCACGGCCATATCGAACCACCGCTCGGGGAAGTACTGCGAGATACTGTGTTTGAGGCCGACGCCCCAGAAAGAGAAGTCGCCAACGTTCTGATCGAAACGCACCGGAGGGATCAGTCGAACCAAGAGTTCGGTGCCGTAGAGCGAGCCGATCTCCAACTGTGGTACGGCGGCCGTCAGGGACGACATGTTTGCACCGGGAGGAAGCGTCAGTGACGTTGGCAGAGTAAGACGTGAGATCAACGAGTCGAGAAAGGCAGCCTGTCCGGTGGCCGACAGGGCCAGGTACTCCGGACGCTGACGGAGCACCGTTTCGAGATTCGCCTTTGATGGCAGAACCACGCGGTTTTCCGGCAGATAGCCGAAAAGAGATGCTGCCCGATCAGGAATACCGAAGTATCCGGCGGCAAGGGCATCGCGAAGCAGTTCGCGCATGAAGACAGACGCCAGACCAAGGGTATCGGAATAGAGGGGGCCGATCTTGTAGGTTCCACCGGAGATCGATCCGTATGAGATCAGTGCTTGACCAAGATCTTCTCGTGGACCCAGGTCGAGGCTCGGATCGAACCACTTTTGCTCCTCTGAGATCAGTCCTGCCATTGCGTTGACGCTCACACGGAAATAGGGGTTGTCGACCTTTGTCGGAACGTATGCCATGGTGAAGAAACGAGCGTTCGATGTGGCGTTGATTGTTGTGACCATCGGTTGCACGAATGGCACGGCGTTGCTTTCGAACACACTCTTCATGACGGAGCGCGTAAGGTCTACTGCCAGCGGGGTCGGATAGGGTTGCGGAGGCTGTGCCTTGGACGTAGTCAGAACCGCTACGAGTGCGAGGATCAATAGTGATGGTTTCATCGTGGCAGTTTGAGTCGGTTACGAATGAGAAAAAACACGGGCACTGCGATCACGGCAATAGCCACAATCTGCAGCAGCGCGAAGGTCACAGTGAAGATCAGTCCTATGACCCATTTCAGGACCACCCACAGCACGTAGCCGACGCCGAGGGCGAGAAGGATGGCGATGATGTTTCTGGCGTTCATGGTGTAAGTGTGTGCAGAATATGAGCGAGTTGATGTGCGGCTGCTCGACGTTCGTACTTGAGGATCTCGGATGCATTGGGGGTCAGGATCTGCTCGCCCCTTTGCCAGCGCGTAAAATAGGCCTCGATAATGGAGGCAACTCCCTCAATATCTTCCTGTGACGCACTTCGCCCCGCATCGGTTTCGCGCAGTAGACGTTCAATGGCACTGTCTCGTGGAGCGATGGCGATCACCGGACGGCCAACACCCAGGTATTCATAGACCTTGCCCGGAACGATCTCCGCGCTCTCTTTCGCGTCATCGACAATCAAGAGCGATGCCTCACTACGCATCAAGAAGCCCACACTCTCTTGATGGGTTACATAGGAAATGCGTTCGATGGATGCACCGAAGGACGACGCGTCGAGCATGGCATGCACCTCGGCACCAAAACGGCCCACGAATCTCAGGTGAACATCCTCGGGACGAATGACCCCGCGCTGCTTCAGCAGATCGAGCGCACGAAGGAACTCCCGAGGTGTGCGCCGGCCATACATGGAACCTGTGTAGGTGATGGTGAACTTCCTGTTGGGCGCATAAGACACGTTCGGAAAGTCCGAGGCATCATACCCATTCGGAACGTGATGAAACTTTTCAGCCGGAAGGTGAGGGTACTTACGTCGAGCATCGTCGATGATTCCCGTCCAGGCACACTCAACGGCATCTGCCTCTTCGAAGGCCGAGCGCTCAAGAGAACGGTCGATCATCGCCGGCAGAAACCATCTGTCGGGCGTTGTCAGAAACTGCGTCCACGGATCCCGGAACCCCGCCACCCACGGTAGCCCGGTGCGACGTTTGACCGAGCGGGCGATCAATGCGCAGGTGTAGGGCGGAGAAGAGCTGTAGATGGCTGATATCTCGTGCTCACGCACCAAGTCAACAGCCTTGGTAACGGCCGTGAGCATCCAAGCCACTCGTGCGTCGGGGATGAAGAACGTGGCACGAACAAACTCGGCGAGACGTTCCTTCCAGCCGCTGCGCTGCGCTCCGGACTTGTTGACGTTGACGTCGATGGCCGCCCCCTTGCCGCCCATGAAGCGACGATACAGAGAGTAGGGCTCGAGGATCGGAACTCGCACCACGGTAACGTCGGAGGGCACCTTCGACAGCAGGGACTCGTCGCGTGCCGGAAAGTCGCCATTCTCCACCGTCAGCACGATGGGTTGCCAGCCCGCCTCCCGCAGATACGTCACGTGCTTGAGAACGCGCTGCACTCCGGGCCCGCCACCGGGCGGGAAGTGATAGGCGATGACCAGGACCTTCTTCATGCCGGAAGCTGCAACACAAACGCCACTTCCATGGCAAGGGGCTTCACAAGCGGAAACCGCCGGATCTTACTGACCTCGAAGACCGGAATGTTCCGCTGGTACTTCCAGCGGAAGACAGGCCGCAGAGCAAAGTATCGCTCGTCAACAATGTTCAAGCCGGCACGGCGAGCGGCCGATGTTACTTTATCTGCCGAACAGCGAATGCTATGTAGGCGCTCGAGCTCTTCATGGTTGACAGGATCGCCGGCTGAGATGACGCGACGAAACAGCGGCCACGGAAGCAAATGGATAAAGGGCAGCGAGCCAAGCTTTGTGCCGAGAAGTTGCTGATGTCCACCAAACGGCGACGTATACGGTGGGAAGGTCACCACAACCACTCCCCCCGGTTTAAGCAGCCTGGCGATGTTCTTGAGAGCAACACCGGCATCGTCGAGATGCTCGATCACATCGCGCAGAAGCACAACATCAAACGCATGCTGCCACGATGGCGGAACATCATCGTATATGACGTCGTGATGCGTGAAGGTGATGTCATAGGAAAGGCCGGACCATATCGGCTGGCTGATGATATCCAAGAGTGGACCCTGGATGTCGGTACCGAGCGCGTTGATAGCACCATGATCAACAAAGGCGGCCAGGACGCCCCCTTCGGCGCACCCGATCTCACAGACAGCGGGATGCTTGGGCAGAACAGCAAGGTCTTCCAGCCACGGAATGAGCGTGTGCTCGGCCAGCCGGTATTGCATGCGAATGTTGCGCTTGGTCCGCTCATGCAGATCCATCGCCTCAACTGTCATTACTGGATCGCGTTGGGTCATCGTGCGTCAAAAATAGCACCGGCAGGGGGCGTATCTTTGCGCCCACGCATGAAGTACTCGATCATCATTGCCGTCTACAACCGTCCTGACGAGTTGCAGGAGCTACTTGCGACGCTGGCACGTCAGACGTTCAGGGATTTTGAGGTTGTTGTTGTCGAAGACGGGTCGACGCTCCCCTCAAAGGATATCTGCGATACCTACTCTTCGCAGCTGAAGCTTGCCTACTATGCAAAGCCAAACAGCGGTCCGGGGCCGTCAAGGAACTATGGCTGCCGGAGGGCGTCGGGCGACATTTTCATTTTCCTTGATTCCGATTGCACGGTGCCCGACGGGTATATGCAGGCGATAGACGATGCGGTAGTGCGTGATGGTCTGGATGCATTCGGTGGACCCGACCGTGAGCATGAGTCGTTCACCCCAACGCAGAAGGCCATTAGCTACTCAATGACGTCCCTGCTAACGACCGGCGGCATCCGTGGTTCTAAAGTGCGTGTTGGCGGAGTCTTTCATCCGCGGTCATTCAACATGGGCATCACGCGTGAGGTGTTCAATCACACCGAGGGCTTTTCAAGCATGCGCTTCGGCGAAGACGTCGAGTTCAGCATTCGCATGATGTCGCGGGGCTACAAGGTAGCGTTGATACCCGACGCATGGGTGTATCACAAGCGTCGAACAGACCTCAAGAAGTTCTTCAAGCAGGTACACAACAGCGGTATCGCGCGAATCAACATCACCCTGCGTCACCCACACACTCTGAAGCTCACGCATTTCTTCCCGGCTGCCTTTACAACCTATGTTGCACTTGCACTAGTCGCAGCGCTTAGTCAGCCCCTTGGCCAGATAGCTCTCCTGCTGCCAGCTCTATACACGCTGGCTCTTTTCATGGAAAGCACACTCAAGTACCGTAATCCGGGATTGGGCCTTCTTTGTGTTGCCGCTGCCTACGTTCAACTGATCGGTTATGGGAGCGGCTTCATGCGCGGCATCATATGGCGGATCATTCTGAACAAGCCCGAGCAAGGGGCTTTTGAGAAGACCTTTTACTCCTGACGAGGTTGTGCGTTACAGACGCACTTGGACCATGAACGAGAAGTTCAGATGGTAAAGTAGTCCCTCGGAAGCCTCATTCAGGGGGCGAGCCGTGAGGAGCTCTCCGCGACCCTGCTGCCAAGTTGGCCGTTCATCGCGACCAACAAGGTTCATGACCCCGTAGCCAACGCTGGTGTTGAGGAAGACCGGGTAATAGATCTCGCCCTCAATACCAAGACGGGCCATGGCGCCCATACGGAACGCTGATGGTTTTCCTACGTACTGTGTTTCGGTCGCTAGCCATTGACCATCGATAAATGTTCGCCCACGGTTCGTGATGGTATTCTCACCTACGAAGAGGAAGCGTGCCTCGGCGCCTACGTATGCGCGGGCAAATGCCAGAGGAAACTCTACGAATGACCACTCAAAGCCGGTGAATGCCGAAACAAGATCCGAGCTGTGGTCGACCCGGAAATCATAACCGATTCCCTTTATCGACTGCGTCCCACGGTATAGAAACATGTCCACGCCGACAGGAATCCTGAAGGTCTTCTGCTTGTCAAGGTCAATGTATCCGCGCAAGCCCCATCCCACCTGAGCACCATCAAATGAACCGCCATACGGTCTGTCAGGATCGCTGGTATCGGGCGAACCGGAAAGTTGATAGACGGCCGGATTGTCATTCGTGATCCAGTCGGTAGACAAACCGGTGGCAATACGAAAACGGACCTGAGCCTGCACAGAATTCACGAAGAATGCTGTGAGCGCCATTGCAAGGAGAATGATCGTACGGTTCATATGTAATGGTCTGACGCGTGGCAATGCTGCAAAGACAATCTGACTGCGGCAATGTTACGACAGTCGCTCCCGAATACTGAAACGTTGTTCGCTTAGGTTATTCTTGACGATCAGCTCTCCGATCAGACCTATGGAGATGAGTTGGACACCTACAATGATCATGGCGATCCCAAAGAGCAGCGAATATGGGCGCTGACTCAATGGTACTCCGAAGGCCCACTTCTCGATAGCAAGGTATAGGTCAGTGCTGAATCCTATAAGCGCAAACAGTGTTCCGATCGCCCCAAAGAAGTGGAGGGGGCGCTTCACGTACCGCGTCGTGAACATCACGGTCAGCAGATCCAAGTACCCCTTTAGGAATCGGCTCATGCCGAACTTCGAAACTCCGAACTGGCGGGCCTTGTGCTGAACCGGCAGTTCCGTCACTCGGAAACCTTCCCAATGGGCCAAAGCTGGAATGTATCGGTGCATCTCTCCGTAGACCTGCACGGACTTGACGACGTCGCTGCGATATGCCTTGAGGCCACAGTTGAAATCGTGAAGTCGCAAACCGCTCATCTTCGATGTCACATAGTTGAAAAGCTTTGACGGAAAGGTCTTGTGCCATGGGTCGTAGCGCTTGCGCTTCCAACCCGATACTAGGTCGTACCCTTCCTCAAGCTTTGCGATCATCCCCGGGATTTCGTTGGGATCATCCTGTAGATCCGCGTCCATCGTAATGACGAAGTCCCCGGTCGCCTCTGCAAATCCCACAGCAAGGGCTGCTGACTTGCCGTGATTGGTCCGGAAGCGAATGGCCTTAAATCTTGGATTTGCCGCGTTGATCTTCTGAAGAACAACAAAGGAAGAGTCCGTGGAGCCGTCATCGATGAATATGACTTCGTAGCGTCCGCGTGCAATCCGCTCGAGAACGATCTCAAGTTGCTTGGCAAGTTCTTGGAGTGACTCCTCCTCGTTCAGCAGAGGTATCACAACTGACACTGAACCTGTGACACGAGACGAGTCTCTGCGGGCACCTTCGGGGCGGCGTCCATCAAATCTGCGACCACGGGGAACTCGCCGCTGCTGTGGTTGCCGGGAACGTTCTTGATCTTCACTCATCGTTGTTCTATCATCTCCAGTGTTACCGTCGTACGATCATTGTTGTACGCATTGCACCATGTGGCTCCGACACGTGTAACCCATAGATACCGGGCTCAACATCTGACAGATCGATTGACTGATCAGGGCCATTGATCAGTGTGGAGATTCGTGTACGACCTGTGAGATCAGTGATCCACACGTGCGAACCCTGCAGAGCCCCTTTCAGTCGAACTTGATCAACCGTTGGATTCGGATATGCAAGAATACGAGCGTCGGCTAGGTCTTCGTTGATCGAAGCGTAATTCGTTGCGTCATACCAAACGAGTACTTTCAGCTTCGTGATCGCTGAATTTGTAGTCGAGTAGGACTGGCCAGGTACAATCTTCTGCTTGATGAAGTTGTCAGGAAAGTCAGTGATCACATCCGTGATATATGCGCTGTCGACATACTTCGGCAGCGCTCCCCAAGAGATGTCTAGTCGCCCGCCATTCCATGTGATGCCAAGCTCATATGTGACCATGTGCCGTTCACCAACGATAAGGGGGCGGATGTCTCGTGGACTCAACCAGATAAAATCATTCGTTGGAGGTACCGAATACACGATGAATACACCAGCAGGGGGAGGAAGGGATGGTATTTCCTGTTCCTTTAGTACCGAATCAACTCCTACAGTCGCAGCCGGATGCGCGCCTACTGTAAATGCGAATGCCGAGGAACCCGTAGGCAGTACGTTAACGAAAGAGAGCGGAAACTGCACCGTCTGGGCTGACAGCCCGACGGTCGCGATCATCGCTAACATCGAAAACACGATCCGTTTCATATCTCCAACCCCTATGTCGAACAAAAAAGGGCAGCAGTTTCCTGCTGCCCTCTCTTGCTCAGATTTTCATGAATTAACGAACAACGGAAACCGAGCTCGTTGTCGAAACACCGTTAACCGTTGCCTTGATGACATAGCTGCCCTGGCTCAGGTTTGAAGTGTTGAATTCGTGAGGATAGATGCCAGCGGTCATGTACTCACCGTTGACTATCGTTGCTACTGTCTGACCGACGGCATCAAACACTACAACCGATACAACACCAGCTTCAGGAACCGTTACGTTGATCAGGCCATTTCCGCTGATTGGATTTGGCGAAGCACTTACGCTCAGCAAGCCTGCTTGTGATTCTTCACCCATCAGGCGAATGTAAGGTGTGCGTGCATCTGTGATCGTGATCACGTTTGGACGGCCTGCGATAGCTGTACCAAGAACTGCACCCGAGATCGGATTAACAACTGTGTACGTCGTACGTGGGTTGTTGATCGTGACAGATACTGGGAAGGTTACGCCCTGAATCTGGATCGTTGGGTTGTTGTTGTCCTCGATGCTCGTTTGCGAAGTGAAGCGGACATCAAAGATGTTCTGTGGAGGCGTTGGTGGGAGTTCAAACATCGACTTGTTGTCCATGATTCCGTTCGGAGCCACGAAAACCGTTCCGACGTTGTTGCTCGCATCTGCGATAGAAACACGTGTCGAGTTCGACTCAACTGCTTCACGTGCTGCCATTGTGTTGATAGAAGCCTTCGGAGCAAGACCAAGCTTCAGGTAGCCTTGACCCGAGATCTTGATCCAGTAACCGAGACCTGGCTCGATTTCCGTAACTGCTTGATATCCGCGATTGGTAACATAGCCGTACACATCGCCTTCGCGGAGTGGACGTGCGCCTGTACCGTATGGCAACACTGTGAGGTTCTCTACTGAGGTCGGGAATGAAAGCGAACCAATCGTGTTCCAACCTTCGAACAAACGCGTTGGATAGGTCAAATCGTCGATCAAACGGATTCGTGAACCTGCGATCGTCTTGTCAACTTCGTCGCTGTACTTAACGAAGTAACCGACACCTGGATTCAGATTCGTTTCGTTCGTCTGATACGTGTTCTGCGAGAAGCGAACTGGGATGTTCAGAGCGTTCTTGAAGATATCCTTCCAGTAGCTAGACGAAGGATTAACTGGAACCGAAAGAAGATTCCATCCCTTGTTGATGACTGGGAAACGGGCAACCTTTGGCAACGTGTACTCAATGACAAATGACTTGATGTCAGCGTCACGGATCGTATACGATTGACGTGTTCCACCGAGAACCGTTCCAGCGCGCATGTTGACGTTGAAACGTGAACCGTTCAGCGTGTCGCGAATGAACAGTTCAGATCCTGGCGAAAATTCGTCAGTGTTCCAAGCGACAACGATCGGATAGTTAAGGTCACCACCGGCACTAAAGCGGCAGGTGTAAGCAAGTGTCGTATCCGAGTAGATAGAACGGATATCACGTGACGAGCTCTTTGGACGCTGAGCAGTTCCAGCCCAAAGGTCGCCCAGTCCATTAGGAATGAGCAGAGATCCATCTTTGAGCTTTGGATAGAAACGAGCAGCAAAAGAAGATCCACTGATGTCCGTAGCGTAGACTGTTTCTCCAAACAGTGTATCGCAACCGTCCGTAGCACGGTTACCAACACCGAACGTAACATACGTGATCTCGTTAGGTGTGTTCGAATTGCGAACTTGAAGTGTGATACCGCGACCAAGGAATTCCTGGCCACGCTTCCAGTTTTCGTTCTCGTCGAATACGTTTGGTTCGTATGGAGTGCGGAAATAGATGAAGGTGACCTTCAGACGCACTGGCGACACATCAAGCGAGTTCGACTTGAAGGTAAGGTATCCGACATATGTACCGGTTACTTCCTGATTATCACCGCTAGGCAGCTCATTTGGATCACAAATGATGCGCAGATTAAGGTCACGCTGTCCAACTGTTGCATTTCCTTGTGGATCGGAACCCACAGTGCTGCCAAGGATACCCTTGTCCATGTACTGGATGTAGCCTTCACGGACTGGATTAGGGAACGGATTAAGTTCCGTAGCACCGCCACCGCCCTTGGTGAATGACTTGAACTTGAGCCACTTCGTGTCGGACTGGACCATGATGTCATAAGCACGTGAACCAGTCACTGCATTGATTACGTCAACGTCACGAGTACCGATACCACCGGCTTGATCATCGTATGGTGTTCCGTAGTCGACCGTGATCGGGTCTACAACGTACCACTGCGAGCCGAGCGAACCATTTACTGAGTCAGCAAGACGGAAAGCAGGATTAGCAACGTTTGTGAACGAGAGCCGTGGGGCAACGTCCGTTACTTCCAACCAGATCATACCACGACGCGATGGACGAAGTGGATCACGGATCTGATCGACTCCGAACGCATCAACGAAGTAGTTATCGATGCCACCGAGGCCAGCGTACTCATCCGGGGCAGGATCACCAGGAAATGGTATCTCCTTACCCATAGCAAAGTCATTGTAGTACAGCGTGTCATTTGTGATGATCAGCGGCGTACGAGCACTTACTGGATCAATTGCCGTGTTAGCAATAACGCGGAAGCGCAAGTAGACCAGCTCCGTATATGGACGCTGATCGCAAGGAAGCGTTACATCACCAGTCTGTGGAAGGGGCTTTGAAGAGATGGCCGTGATCATTGCGCGCTTACCACGAAGGCGATTCTGAATTGGGGCAGCAATCACGTTCTGATACGTCGTGTCACGTGCAACAGATGCCGAAAACTCGAAATCCTTTGCAAGACACGAGATGGGAGTCATCTGAGGACCACGCAGTGGACCGTTCTTTTCAATGCCGATGAATTCCAAAGCGGCACTGTCGAACTGCACCTTGAACTTAAAGCTGTAGATCGGGAACGCATCGTAGACAGCCGTATTCCTCCAGCAGTTCTTGATGAACACCGGAACGAGCAGCGTGCGCTCTCCGTTCGGACCACGACTAGATGACCAAATACGGCCATCAGGATACAGATTCTTGTTCCAGCTCGCGCCTTCGCCCGTCAAAGAGAGCGTCGGGAGCTCAGGCTTCTGGGCCTGAAGCACGACGGAACTCAGTCCGATCAATGCCGCTAGGAGGGCAACGACGCCAAACTTGGCACCGCCGCTCCACAGAGCATAACGACGATTCATAGTAAACTCCTCAGATGAGTTGATCAGTTGATTCTTCATTTCACAATCAGTTTTTGTGTTCGTACTGT
>VERF01000127.1 GCA_018882895.1 Candidatus Kapaibacterium sp. | reverse complement strand
CCCGACATGCCGTGCTTAAAGATTCCACAGCTGGTGTTGATCCGAATGGTGTCAAGGTCGAAATCCTTCGTCACATCGGCAGTTTCCCGGGTGCCCGTGTACTGGATGTCGATAGCGTACGTTCCGCGGCCCGGAATTGTGATCTCAGCAGCATCTGCGATCTGGCCTGACACGATCTTGTAGTACGTGCCGACCAGTATCTTCGACGCCGTCAGTTTGACGGGTGCGTCTGAATTGTTTCGGATCGTGAGCGTCATCGTCTTATTAGTGCCGAGCCTGATCTTGCCGAACGATAACGGATTCGGGTCGAACACAAGCTTGTCAGCGAAGTAGTAACAGGTGTCAATGGTGGTGTTGTCGGCGAAGTCGCGCACGTAATAGATCACACGTGCATCCTTGCTCTTGTCGACGACCTTCCACTCATATCGGAACCTCTTGAACGACGGGTTGACCGGGAACCCTTGGTCAGTGACAAGCTCCAACGCATAATTGAAACTGTTCTTTCCCGGGACAGTATCGATAACAGCTATGCCGGTTTCAACCTGATCGGTATCGATCGGAACTTCGCGCGGTGGATCAGGGATATTTCGCAGTTCCGTGGCCTCGAAGGTGTAGTCGCCGCAAATCGAGTCGCCCTTGATGATCGGTGCCAGAGTGTCGACTGATGTTGTCGGACGGAAGCCGGCAGCAGCAGGCCATCCGTAGGCGTCCACAGCTCCGAAGCCGTAGATGTATCCACCAAAGCTCACCTGTCCGTTACCACTGATTCGGTGTGCACGTGCATCAGTGCCGAATTCGATGGAGGCCCAGAATAGACCATTGGGCATGCGCGTGAAGAGCAATGATGGCTTCTCAGCGCGGGGGTCACTCCAAACTGGTACGCCGTCGATCTCCAGAGACTTGAGGTTTTCGACCATGGCGACCTTGTCGGTCGTATCGGTCTTCACGATCAGGTTCAGATAGTGCTTCGTGAACTGCGCCATGGTAGGCGACTGAAAGATCGTGCTGGTAATGAACTGTTCTTCAGGCGTAACGTTGAACATGAACGGGTCAAGGATCTGATCGCCGTCCCAGCTCGAAGAGCAAGAATACTGCATCACGAAGATCGGCTTGTTCGCCTCCCACACCGAGAAGCCCTCGGTGATGGCTGTTGGCTGCTGCGCCTGTGTAATGTCTGCGAAGTCACCGGCCTTGGCAAGAAGGCCCCCGTTCTGACCGAGTAGGTTCCCACTTGTCTTGTCGTAAAACTTCATCGTCCAGCGTGTCTGATCGTCCTTCGCTACGACCTTGAATACGTCACCTCTGCCAGCAAGTCTCCGTGCGCGCTTGAGCTCTACGGTTGAATAGCGTTTACCCCATGCCGTTACCGGAGGCAACATCTCGCATAAGTGATTCCGACCGTTGCCGTTAATGAGCTGATTCGGCATCGTCGTGCGCATGTGGAAGCTGATGAAGCCGACGGGCTTGTCTGCTCGAATGAGCGAACCGCTGAGGTCGAAAGCAGCACGCGTTTGACCATCGCCATGGATCATGTAGACCTCGCCTTCGTCGAGGGACACGGTGATTCGCTCGCCGATCCTGCGTCCATTCGATGTTGTTGCGTCGCTCTGACCCTGTCCACGCAGGAGGATGTCAACCTGGGTGGGCTCCTTGGCGATGATCATAAAGCCTCCGGGCCACGGCTTGACTTCTCGGAAATCCCAGTAACTGACAGAGATGTAGTCCTGACCCCAACCATTCGTAGGAATAGCCATGTAGCC
>VERF01000090.1 GCA_018882895.1 Candidatus Kapaibacterium sp. | reverse complement strand
GGCCCGCATTGCAGCACTGTCTAAATCCGACATCCTAACCTGGGTGAATACGGACGGGTGAAGGGGGCGAGTACGGATTACGGAGGACGGATTACGGATTACGGAGGACGGAGGACGGATTACGGAGGACGGATTACGGATTACGGAGGACGGATTACGGATTACTGAATGACGGAAGTACGGAAGTACGGAAGTACGTATGATTATTCATGTGGTGCAGGGGTATGAAGGGGCGAGACGTGCGTCATCCCGGCGGAGGCCGGGATCCATCTTCATGCCCCATTAAAGCGCATGGGCCCCGGCCTGCGCCGGGGCGACGATGTTTCGCATGGGCCCCTACATCGCCGGGGCGACGTGCCCGTCATTCCCGCGAAAGCGGGAATCCATACGTGCCGACAACCTCGAAACTATCCTCACTCAAACCCTGGTGGTTCATCTTCTGGTGGAAGGGGAAACAGTTGTTTGACGAGGGGAACGAGAGAAGAAAGGTCTGGAAGTAGCGGAGAGTCGGGATGGACGTCCTGAACTACGCCATCGATCATAACAACGAGCCCCCTGCCTGCACGGCGATACTGATCACGAATGTCATAGGCTGAACGGATGAAGGCAGCGGCAATGCACGCACGATGTTCATGCCCGGACAATAACTCACTTCGTAGAGAATCCACCACAGCCTGTGCTTTTGAGTTCTGGAGGGTTGATGCTTGCGTCATAGATGCTCCACTCATGGCATACCTCACTGTATATCTCGTGAAAATTACGGTAAGAGCGTTCAAATCGGCGTAGCTGTGCGTCAAAAGGAATGTCGTGTCCGCCAGAGGTTACACGCTCAGCAACACGATTGCTAGATATTTCAACAGAGGGTATCTGAAGGATGCATATCTCGATTGTGTATCCAGCCTCGCATGCTTGCTCTAGCTTGGATGCAAGTGTCTTACCCGACAGTGTCGTTTCAATCGCGAAGGAAATTCGCATGTGGATGTTCGCATCGATCGTTTCCAAGGCAATACGCCCGGCAGCAATGTTTCGCTGAGCTTCGTCAGCGATGTTGAGCTGCTTGGCTATTGCATCTGGGTCGACGATCATCTTGCATGCAAGGCGCTGCCGAAGGTACCACTTCGCAAAGGTTGATTTGCCAACACCGTTTGGGCCGGCAATAAGAATGATGTAGGGTGGCGTCATCCCCTCTTCGTGCGTCGAGGGCACCGAAACGTGACGCGCGGTCCATTGTCATTCCCGCTGAAACCCAGAGCTTAGCGATGGGGAAGGCGGGAATCCATGCATACTTGCCCAGGGCTTTAGTAGCCCTGGGTTTGAGTAGGTAGAAAATGAACAGTAGCCTGTGAAGGGGGCTTCCCCTTCTTCCCAGGGCTGAAGCCCTGGGCAGTTATGCAAAGAGCAGACCATCAGTCATCCGCATGGATCGCCGAATTCGCCGGGATCCGAGTGACGAGTGACAAGTGACGAGTGACAAGTGACGAGTGACAAGTGACGAGTGACAAGTGACAAGTGACGAGTGACAAGTGACGAGTGACGAGTGACAAGTGACGAGTGACGAGTGACGAGTGACAAGTGACAAGTGACGAGTGACGAGTGACAAGTGACGAGTGACGCACAACGCCTAACACGCTATGCTGCAGCTCAGCCCACGGCTTCAGCCGTGGGACGCGTGATCGTCATTTCGTTGGGCATGCGGGCGTTATCGCGCATCACACATCGCGTACCCCGGGCCAAGGCCCGGGGCTAGTAATTCCATGGTGTGTGGTTGCCACATTGTCCCAGACCGCGCAGAAATGTTTCACCACCCAGGCGTGATGCAAACCCACGATCGGAATCATGGATTTAATAGCCCCGGGCCTTGGCCCGGGGTACGCAATGTGTGATCCGCGTGAATTACATCGGGATCCAAGTGACGAGTGACAAGTGACAAGTGACGAGTGACAAGTGACGAGTGACAAGTGACGAGTGACAAGTGACGCACAACGCCTAACACGCTATGCTGCAGCTCAGCCCACGGCTTCAGCCGTGGGACGCGTGATCGTCATTTCGTTGGGCATGCGGACGTTACCGCGCATTACACATCGCGTGAATTACATAGGGGCGACGTGCCCGTCATCCCGTCGGAGGCCGGGATCCATTCGCCGGGATGACGCGCCGCCGTATCTTCGTGCCAGGGAGGAAACGGTATGAGCGCCAGCATTAGCGTGGTTGTGCCTGTGATGAATGAGCAGGACAACGTAGGCCCCCTGCATGCAGAGATCCTCGAAGTGTGCAGGCGCGAGGGGTATGATTTTGAGATCATCTACGTCGACGACGGGTCGAGCGATGCCACGGTGGACGTGCTCCGGACCCTCTCTCCGGTAAAGGTCGTCGAGCTGCGCCGCAACTTCGGGCAGACGGCGGCGATGGATGCCGGCATCAAGGCGTCGACCAAGGAGCTGATCGTGACGATGGACGGGGACCGGCAGAACGACCCGAACGACATCCCGATGCTGATCACCACGATGCGCCAGCAACGGCTGGATGTGATCAGCGGGTGGCGCAAGAACCGACAAGACCCGTTCGCAAAGAACTTTGTGAGTCGCGGCGCAAACCTGCTGCGCAAGATCCTGATCAACGACGGCATCCACGACAGCGGGTGCTCGCTGAAGGTGTACAAGCGCGATGCCTTCGAGGGTCTGACGCTCTACGGCGAAATGCACCGCTTCATCCCGGCCATCCTCAAGATCAAAGGCTACCGCGTGGGCGAAGCCGTGGTGAGCCACCGCGCCCGCACGGCAGGGGAGACGAAGTACAACTACCGGCGCACTCTCAAGGGGCTCATCGATATGACGAGCGTCTGGTTCTGGAACAAGTACGCTGTGCGCCCCCTTCACCTGCTTGGCGGCATCGGCCTGCTCTTCATGCTCATGGGTAGCATTGCCGGCATGTTCGCCGTGGTGGAAGTGCTCAACGGCAAGGCCGTCAATGACTCTGGCTGGGCCCTCCTGACGACCTTCCTGTTTCTGTCGGGCCTGCAGCTCTTTGTGGCCGGCCTCCTGTCGGACATCGCCATCAAGACCTACTTCGGCAGTACACGCGACGTGAGCTACAGCATCGCAAACGAGTTTACGAACGAGTAATGTAAAAAGGGGCTCTTTTGTCGAGCACAGGATGAATCACACCAACGTCGTAACTTGTCGTGTAAGCAAGGTGCCCGAATGATGCGCTGCAGTGTCACGTTCTACTATGTGAAACGCACGTTAGGGTCAAGAGTCAACACAAACCAATGCAGTCCCTCCACATCAACGCATTAAAGGTTCGAAACTACCGATGTTTCGAGCGCCTCGAGATCGCGTTTCACCCCCAGCTGACGGTGCTTGTTGCCGAAAATGGCGCTGGTAAGACGGCGATTCTTGATGCCGTTGCCGTTGCCCTCGGGCCGTACGTCGGCGCATTCGATGAAGCCGTGGGCAAGAACTTCAGTGCCGCCGACATTCGAATGCTGCGTGTGCGTGAGACGCTGTCGCACGAGATGGAATATGCTTCGGGTGGTGTGGAACTGGAAGTGGAAGGCTGTATCCCACCATTGCCTGATGGAAGCAATCATCTGCAACCTGTGGTCTGGCGTCGAGCACTGTCCGGTCCAAAAAAGACGAAGACAACGATCAAGGATGCAAAGCAGCTCATCAGCTATGGTAAGCGGATGCAGGAGTCGGCCCGGCAATCGGGCACGGACGTCGTCTTGCCACTCGTTGCGTACTATGGCACCGGACGTTTGTGGCAACAGAAGAAGCTGACGGAGACGAAGAAGATCATGAACACGTCGCGGACGATTGGCTATACCGACTGTTTCGATCCGGCGTCAAGCTACAAGTCCTTTGAGCAGTGGTTTCGATACTGGAGTCTTAATGCGGCTACTGCACGTATCAAGGCCAGTGAGCAGGGCGTAGCTTTCTGGGAATCAGAATTCGACGGGTACATCGAATCCGTCGCGAGTGCCGTCAACATCTGCCTTCGGCTCGCAGGGTGGCGAAATGTCTCCTATTCATTCTCTCGCGAGGCACTTGTTGCCTACCACGATGAATTGGGTGAATTGCCGGTTGAACAGCTCAGTGACGGAATCCGCAACATGATCGGTCTTGTCGCAGACATCGCGTTTCGTGCGACAAAGCTCAACGGTCACCTTGGTCGTGATGCCTCCAGGCTCACACCGGGAATCGTGCTGATCGACGAGGTCGACATGCACCTTCATCCCGGCTGGCAACAGACAGTTCTGGCGGATTTGCTGCTGGCTTTTCCGGGAATGCAGTTCATCGTCACAACGCACAGTCCTCAGGTTCTCTCCAGTGTTGACTGCACTTCGATACGTGTCCTGCGAAAGTCGACAGTTGACGAAGGTGAGTTGGCTGGCTGGGTGGACACGGTTGACATGCAAACCAAAGGCGTGTCCAGCGCAGATGTTCTGGCTGAGATCATGCATGTTGCTCCGGTCCCGGATGTCGCAGAAGCTCGCATGCTGGATGACTATCACGCACTGATCGAGCAGAACCTGCATACGCACCCTGATGCACTCGCGCTCCGAGAACAACTCAACGCACACTTCGGCTCCGATCACCCGCTCATGCATGAATGCGATCGCTTGATACGGCTGCAATCGTATAAGCAGCGGCAGCCACTTCGGAACAACGGGAACGAGCAGCTCGATGCATAGGTTGCAACGCGACGATCAGGCACCCGGCTGTCTCGACAGGCACAAGCAGAATCGGTCAACGTGGGACGACGTTACCGCTTCTGATAGGGCGGAGATCTGGGCGAAGCTTGAACCGATGCAAGGGAACCGCTGCGCCTATTGCGAGACCAATCTGCGCACGAACAAGCGCCACATCGAACATTTCCGCCAGAGAAGCTCCTACCCCGAAGGCGCGTTTGAATGGGAGAACCTCTTTGGATCTTGTGATCGCGGCGATTCTTGTGGCAAGCACAAGGATCGTATTGGTTCTTACACAAATGACCACCTGATCAAGCCCGATGCAGAAGATCCCGAGCAGTTCCTGATCTTTACGTCAACCGGAGCTGTCAGGGCGCTGCATGCCCTTGCCGAGCGGGAACGTGGGCGCGCGAACGAGACCATCCGGGTGTTTGGCCTCGACTGTGGAAGGCTGCGTCAGCAACGTAAGGCTGCGGTGTCCGGCCACGTCAACACTGCCGAGTTCTTCGATCAAGCTTCGGTTGAATACGATGAAGAAGAATGGATGCCGATGCTGGAGCATGAACTGCGCGAGATTGAGCATTTGCCGTTTGCCACAGCGATCGCGCACGTACTCACAGGGAGAAATTGAGTGACGAGCTACAGCATCGCAAACGAGTTTACGAACGAGTAAGGACCAGACGCAGACATGTGTGGCATTGCCGGATTCTTTGGAAGGGGCTCTTCGGATACGCTCAGGCGCATGACGGATGTGATCGCGCACCGGGGTCCGGATGCGGATGGGTTTTACGTCGACGCTGATGCGGGCGTACACCTGGGTCACCGACGCCTTTCCATCCTCGACATCTCCGGCGGCGCCCAGCCGATGGCCGACCACACTGGTCTGCTGGTGATCACCTTCAATGGCGAGATCTATAATCACCGCGAACTGCGCGAAACGCTGATCGGCCTCGGACATCACTTCACCACGGCCGACTCCGACACCGAAACCCTGCTGGAAGCCTACAAGGCATGGGGCGCCGACATGCTCCCACGCCTGAACGGCATGTTCGCCTTCTGCATCTACGACGTGGCCCGCAAGCGGTGCTTTATGGCCCGCGACCGGTTTGGCAAGAAGCCGCTCTTCTATACGCAGCAGCATGAGACCTTTGCCTTTGCCAGCGAGCTCACCTCGCTCGAGCAGCACGAGTGCCTCACGCTGGAGCGCTCACGCAAGGCCCTGCAGAAGTACTTCGCCTATGGCTACATCCCGGCGCCACATTCGCTGTATGAGCGCGTGCACAAGCTGCCGGGTGGACATTACATGACCTTTGACCTTGCCGAGCGTCGGCTCGATGTGCGGCAATGGTGGAGGTTCGAGATCGACCCGTACGAGCACGTGCCCGCAAATGCTGAAGAGGTATGGGGCGAGCAGCTCATCGAACTGCTCACGGCCGCCATCAAACGTCGGATGATCGCCGATGTGCCCCTTGGCTTCTTCCTCAGCGGCGGCATCGATTCCTCGGCACTGGTTGCCCTGGCGTCAACGCTCATCGACGGATCAAAGATCAACACCTTCTCCATCGGCTTCACCGAAGAGAGCTTTGATGAGTCGGCCTACTCGACGCTGGTGGCCGAGAAGTTTGGCACCAACCACACGCGGAAGGTGCTCGACCTCGACACCGCACTGGACCTGTTGCCCAACATCATTGGTCTGCTCGACGAGCCGATGGGGGATTCGTCGCTGCTGCCAACCTACCTCCTCTGCCGCGAAACACGCAAGCACGTGACTGTTGCGCTCGGCGGCGACGGCGCCGATGAGCTGTTCTGTGGGTATGATACGTTCCGGGCGATCTCAATGGCCAAAGCGTACAAACGGTTTGTGCCGAAACCATTGCACGATGCCGTTCTGCATATGGCACAGTACATACCGGTGTCACACCGGAATATGAGTTTCGACATGAAGATCAAGAGGGCATTGAGGGGGCTGTCTTACGACCCTCACCTCTGGAATGTGGTATGGATGGGCCCCCTGCCGCCGGATGATCTGCGTGACTTGTTCAGTGAGAAAATGGACGTCCATGAGCTTTACAGTGAGGCCATAGAGGCATGGGATGGATGTCACTCACCCAACTACTACGACAAGGCCACAGAACTGTATGTTAAGACCTACCTTCAGGATGACATCCTTGTCAAGGTCGATCGCGCGAGCATGATGAATTCACTTGAAGCGCGATCACCGTTCCTTGACATTGACTTCGTGAACTTCGTGCGACGTCTACCAATCCAATTCCGTATTCGACGTGGAGAACGGAAGTTTCTCCTCAAGAAGGTTTTGGAAAAGCACTTGCCACACGAGATTCTTTATCGACAGAAGAAGGGTTTTGGCGTTCCAATAGGAACCTGGATGGCTGACAATCGGGTCGACATCAAGAGTCTTAACGGCTCTCCGTGGGGACTGAATCAGAGTTTTATTGAGAATCGTGTTCGATTGCATCAAAGCCACGTCATCGACAACAGCTCGTTTCTTTGGGATGTTGTATTGCTGTCGCATGGACGGAACCGATAGGGTGGATAATCTAGTGCTTCTCGTTAAATCAGCACATCGTAGGACGGCATGACGATCCTGTTGATCAACTACGAATACCCTCCGATTGGTGCCGGTGCTGCCAATGCCACGCGTCACATCGCAAAGGCATTGGTGGAGATGGAGCACACGGTCGTTGTGCTCACGGCCGGTATTGGCAGCCACGTAGGCGAGAGCGTCGAGGACGGTGGCGTGCATGTTCACCGTCTGGCCTCGCGCAGGGCCAAGGTCTCATCGTCCAACCCGAGGGAGATGCTCAGCTTCGTGTGGCATGCCCGCAGAGCGCTGGGTGGCATCGTCAAGCGGTACCGTCCCGACAAGGCCATCATCTTTTTTAGCATCCCATGCGGACTCTTGGGTCCGACGCTGAAGA
>VERF01000089.1 GCA_018882895.1 Candidatus Kapaibacterium sp. | reverse complement strand
AGTCTTCGTGGAACAGATCACGTCGAACAGTGAATTCGTGTGACGGATCATTCGCATGCAGTAGTCGGTAACCCATCAGGTCCCTATCCGCCGGATGGCGCACAATGATCCGCACAACGCCGTTGGTGTCCATTGTGCCGGAGACAAGCACGCCCGGCGATGGTGGCACACTGTCGGCAAACGCCACATAGGCAGGATATGATCGGACGGCATTGCGAGCAGTATCGACAGCCACGACTTGGTAGTAGTAGGTACCACCAAGGATCACATTGTTGTCGCGGAACGTGCGAGCCCCCTTATCAAGGGGCTTCTCAACGATAGCGCGGTCAAACATTCCGTCGATCGCTGTGTCGCGCATGACGAGAAACCCGGCAAGATCAGGGCTCACCGGCACTGCCATTTCCCATGTGATGACCACGTCACGAACACCTTCATGGACTGCCTTCACACCGATGGGCATGGCAGGGGGCGTAATGTCGCGCGGTGTTGCCTTGAGAATGCCGATCACATCGGTCTCTGCGAAGGCATTGTTGCCAACGATCCTGTAGGTGTAGGTTCGATAGTTGATAAGATTCGAATCGAGAAAGCTGTTCGATGCCGGCCCAACACCCGTGTTGAGCGTAAGCATCGGCGACTGCGTCAGTTTGCTGAAGTTCTGCCCATCAGTTGAGCGATACACGTCAAACGTGGAGTGACCGGTGGTGTTGTTCCATTTGATCAGCACCGATCCATCAAGCTCGTCAACAGACAGACCTGCATTATCAAACGTCACACGCGTTGGCTCGGGCCCGATGTCGATCAGCGCTGGGTCGACTCGGTATGGCTTGGTGTCGCCAAGGAGTGTTATGCGATAGCGATAGGCGATGCCCGCACGAGCGGTCTTGTCGACAAACCGCATGCCCAGCCCCGTAGCTGCGTCACGGCTTCTTTCAGCTGCCAGAGCCGCCATGCCATAGGCCATCTCGAATCGGCTCCGTGCTTCGCGCAGGGCATCAAGCTGGCCCGGATCATTGGTCGGGTAATCCGCCGGATCCATCGTCTCTTCCGAGAGCATGGCCGCCACGGCAACGGGTCCCATCACATCCATGTCCGTACTTGGATTTGCATTCGCATACGCTTCCCACTGGGCGGTTGTCCATGGTTTTACCGGAGCATCAGAAAGTGCAGAGAACGAACCTGGTTGCGTTCCCTGAAGCTCGGCGCGCTCAATGCGGTAGCCGGACATCTTGGCCTTTATCCAGAGTGCCGATGTGCTTGGAGCCCATCGCAGAACGACCGAGTCAGCATACCGTTTAGCGATCCCAGCCACTCGGTGCTGCAGTGCCTGATCTAGTTGTGCAGGGGTCTGGGCATGAGTTATGCTGATGATGCTGCATGCAGCGATCAAGATCGTCAGCAGGGATTTCATCGTTTTCGTCTTCATAGTGATGTTCCTTTTGCCGACGTGGTCACTTGTTGGAATTGATTGGCTTCACATTCTTATCAATCGCCACCGGATCGAACGGCGTTGAGAAGTTCTGCGTCACCGTTTGCTTAACGTCCTGATTGGTTGCCCGATCCTTGGCGACCACCCAGTTTCCGCTTACGAGTTCCCATAACGTTCCTACGACCGTGACGCGGTAGGTCTTTGACTTTTCCCAGTCTGCAGTTGCCGAAATGAAGTTCTGCGTCCCGCTATTGTCGAAGCTGAAGTTGTCGCTCTCCGTCGGCGTTGGTGCCGGCTTTTCCGGATCAAGCAGATACGTTCCCGGATTCTTCGGTGCGGCAACGCCCTTGATGGGCAAAGTCGGCGGCGGCGAAGGCGGAACTGAAACCTGCGTAGTGAACTGCAAGCCCCCTACCGAAATACTCTCAGGGGCCGGAGACGATCCGCCGCCCTTACCGCCGAAGGTCGTCTTTGCATTGGAGATCGGAGTATTGATTGGATTGAATACGATGCTCTTCTTTTTTCGGAACAGGTAGGCACCCAGAGCATCCTTAGTTGACTGAAGGGTAAGGGGCTTCCAGGTTGCCCCGTCTTTCTCATCGATGCCTACCGTATAGGTGACTTGGAACGTGCGATTGATGGTGTTGCCCGACGCACCGCCCGTCATCTCCTGAAGCTCAAAGCTTGCGCCCGGCACAAAATTGTAGACCACCATCACCGGCTCCGTCAATGCGACGTTATAGGCAGGCACCGCTGGCGTGATGGACTTCACCAGCTGGTTCTTCTGCTCTGCGGCCACATCCTGTGCAGCCGTCGTGGTAGCCGCCGGTGCAGCTGGGTAGCACTTGTTGCCCATGTCGAACTCGACATTGAAGCTGCCCTTGACGACGCCCGAAAGAAAGTCGAAGGTTCCCGAGGCCTGACCTTCGACCCATGATGAATTGGGGAATCCCGCCTGCGCCCAGGCACCGAATTTTAGACTTGCCAGACCCCAGTAACAGCCATTCTTACAATACACCTTGCCCTTTTCAACCTCAATACCACACGATGCATTTGCCCAAGCAGCGGCATTCGCACGGAAGTACCACCAGTTGTAGCCGTTCTGACCACAGAGTGAGCCTTCCGGATAGCGCAGGAACGAGGCGTTGAACTCCATACCTCCTCCAAAGCGCCACTTAACGTTCACACGTCCAAAGAGGTGCTTGCTTCTGTCGCCGGTGTCAAACCCCAGATCAGCTCCGCCGGCAAAGCCGTTACCTGCAATAGCGTCGGTGGTGCCTGCTGCACTTGGCGACATTCCGTAACAGCCTGCTGCAGCCAAGCCATTGTTTGTGCGAGAGGTAAAGCCGCTCGGTGGCGAGATGTTCTTGCCGAACATGAAGTATGAGTTCGAATTGATGTTTGTGTTGAAGACATTCACGTTCAGAACGTTGCGGTTCGACGGGTCGCCCAGCTTCACCCACCAGATGCCGGTCTTGCCTTCGATGTGAATGTTCAGGTTGGCATTGCCGGTGATCGGCGACTTGTTAACGATCACGCCGGCATTTAGGTCGAAGATCTTCGTGGTGAAGTCATACACAATGTTCAGCGTACCCTTCACAGGCGCACTGGCACGCTCAAGCAGTTTGGCCTGAAGCCACAGATCACCCTGAAGGCCGATGTAGCTCATACCTCCGGAGTTGTTGAACTGACCAAACAGAGCGATGTCAGCATTCATCTTTTTCGGATCGGGCGCCGTACCAAGAACCGCCATCGCACGGAAACCAAAGGCCACTGTGCGGTCCGGCACCATCGTAGCGCCACTGGTAGCTGACGTCGTGGTTGTGCCGGCTGCTGCCACTGCGTTGATGTTCGGTTGCGCCGGCAGCATGTTCACGTTGACCTTGCGCCATGCGGCAACACCGAAGCCATAGAATGCATAACCAGGCAGGAACACGATACCAGGGGGCGGAAGGATTGCCTTGGCGCTGGCGTACCAGTATCTGTAGCGAACGTTGTTGTCGACTTTGGATCCGAATCGCGCAGCAGCATCAAGCTGCATTTGCATTTCCTTGAACTTGGCCTGGATCGTTGCGGCAAATCCGTTGCCCCACGTCGGGTCAGAATTGTAGAAGTTCAGTTCACCGTTCATCTGAACGGCCGGAAGGTTGGCAAAGACGATGATCTTGCCAACGTTGAAGTCGACAAACTTCGGCTTGAACTTGAAGTTGGCATTCGATGTGGTCTTTTCAACCGCACCGATGACTTCGAATGAGCCCCTTCCCCCAATGCGATTCGAATCGAGTGCCACGACGACGTCGAATGCCAGTTTGCCTCTGAAGAGCTCGTTGCCCTGCGCTGTGGCCTGATCGAACTTCACTTTATCGATGGTGATCGGAAACTTGGCGAGTTTCTTCTGTGGACTCGCAAAGCTCCAATCACCGGCGTCATAGCCAAAAGGTTTGGACAACGAATCATCAAAGGACATCCGCATGTTCTCGAAGTCCGGCGCTAGATCAAGGGTGATCGTCTTTGCCCCAACCTGCAGCGTTGCATCGTTCCAACCGGCCTCGCCATTGAGGTTAATGAGGAATTTCTTGCGACCCTTCTTTAGTGCCATCGTCAGGGTCGACGTTGCCTCGATCTTCAGCTTTGCATTGCCAAAGAGCTTCATCTCTATGTCGTTCTGAGGCTGCATGGAAAAGTCGAACGTCTTCTGAACGTTGTTAAACAATGCCTTGTACATGATCGCGTTCTGCGGCGTTGAATCCGTTACCGGCAATAGCATGCGTCCACGCATGTATGCCTGTGTGAGATTGCTGTTGAGCATGACGACCTTGACCGTGTCGACGCTTGCTCCAAGACGGTTCAGGTTCATCGATGGGAACATGATCACGTTGGCGGCAAGCATCGTTCCGGTGAAGCCGTTTTTGTTGATGATCAGGTTCTGAGCAATGAACTGCGGTGCCGCATTGCTATCAGCAAATGTTCGCCAGCCATCAGGCATGAACATCTTGATCTGTTTGGCGTAGAAACCATTGAATGTAATGTCCTGCGTACCAACGTAGTTGGCCGGGAACGTCATCCCGGGAGCATTCTCCAGATCACTGAAGTCGAATGCCATCGTGTCGATCTGCAGACCAAGACCGTTCGTGCCGGCAAATGTGGCAGACGGCAGATTGCCGATAAGCATCCATTCCTTCCAGTCGATCGTCTTGCCACGAAGAGTAGCGATGGACTGTTTGGTCGTATCAGCATCCGGACGTGGCGTCATCCATGCGCGCGGGAACATCACATCGATGTCGAGGGACATGGTATCGGAATTGTTGTCGCAGCCCCATGTGATGTAGCATCCCGGACGTGAACCGGACTTTGCCTTGGCGGCGATCGTGAACGTGGGTTGCGAAGAAGTGATGCCGCGGATATCGATGTCCTGCAGAAGCTCGAGACGTCCGGACTTGCCCACTCCCTCCGGACAGATCGGCAGCTGCTTCAGGCCAAAGCTCAGTGTATCATCCAGCTTGGTAAGGGGCAGTGTTGCCACCGACGCCATCACGGCCTCGGTTGGCATGAACTTCATCTCGGAGATACACAGCGTGTAGCCCTTGACGTTGTTGAAGCCCAGTGGCAGCTTCAACGGTGTGTTCATGCTGTTGACTTGCTTAACGAGCTGTCCGTTGCCCTTCACCCATTGGTCGACCGCTGCAACGGTGTTCTTGACCCAGTTCCAGCTCGTCACCTGATTGATGGCCCACTGCTGCGGGTACTGAGGTGCCGATGCATCGACCTCACCGCTGACCTGGCCGGCAACGACGCGTCGGGACGCATTCACAACGATGTTGTCAAAGGTCACCTTCACACGGGCCAGCAGCCACGGAATCACGATCTCACCCTTCCCGGCAGCACTACCCGGCGCGGAGTTTGTCACCTCGGTCACCTTCATCATGAACTTGCCAACAACGAGCGAATCGTTTACGGCAACGGGCTGGGACCCTACAAGAGTGTCAGTCAGAACAACGGCCGTGCCACATGTTCCGCACGGCTGACCCGGTGGATTTGAATCGATCAGAGCGGTGTCAATTCCCTGGTTACCGGTACCGGCTGACTTTGTCTTGTTGCCGGTGTTTTCTCCACTACCGCCGGACTTCTTCGCAAATGTCGTTGTATCTCCACCGCCTGATTTCTTCGCCCCTTCATCGCCGCCTCTCGACATCACCTGCAGAGTGCTGAACGTGAATGGTGTGGCATACCCATCCGGCTCACCAAGCGCCGTGCCGCGGTCGTCGGTGGCGCGAACGGTCCAGATATACTGTTGTCCTGCTCGCGGCATCTCAAAGTCAGGGGGCCAGAGCAGCTGCGTAGCTGTCACATCCGACACATCAAGTATGGGTTTGTTGACGCGAAATGCATTGATCGGTGTCTGACCGGCCATCACCTCGAAGACCTTCACACGGTAGCTGACCACGAAGTCGGGGCGGGGCGATACCGACGTCCACCGCAGCATCGGACGCGAACCGAACGCGATCTCACTCTTATCGGCCGGCAACAGTAGAATTGGAGCCTGGTAGGAGCGTATCGTGATGGTGCGACACACCGGCTGCGAGATCACCTCGTTGGTGGTCGGATTGAGAATGCTCACGCAGAACTCATATAGACCTCCCGGAAGCATGCCGGTGCGAACGGACGTGTTGACAGTCCCTTCGGCAACTTCCGTGTTCTCCATCGGTACGAGTTCGTCTCCGAAGTACTGACTGGTTCCGGGAGGAAAGGAGATCACCCTCATGCTCTCGGGCTTCGTTCGCGCAAGAAACGATCCATCCTTGTTGATGCGACAGCTGAACTTGCCTTGGATGTCGCTTCCCGTTGAATTGATGACCGTTACCACGGCCATGTCTCGACGTTGGGCCCAGTTCGACAGGTATGGGTCGGGTCGTGAACTAATGTTGAGCGTTACGCGCAACTGAGCCGACGAAGCAATCGCCCCGAAGAGCAAAACTGTCAGCAGGATGTTCAATCGGTACATGGCTGTCTTCATGGGTGCGATCCCCGTGTTCAAGTTCACGTTCAAAATGTCGTCAAAAGAGCCAGCTGCAACATCTGCTCTGTGAAGCCCTTGCCCCGTGTGCCAGGATTGCCGTACTCATAGGTGTTCACACCGTAGTTCCCGGTGAACGTCACGGCCTTGTTGATGCGCCACCTGACACCGGCACGCACAAACATCTGCGAGTCTGCAGCATTGGCTCCGAAAGTGGAGCCATTGATATTCACTGAAGCTGTTGGGACGACCTCACCTCCGAACAGCCGATACGACGCGTTCAGGCCAACAGAGCGGATGGCAAGCGTTCCAGCCGATAGTGCATTCTCCGTATAACTCGTGCTGGCACCAACGGTCATCGGAATATCTTCCAACATTGCCGTGTAGGAAAGGAAGAGTCCGCGTGTGTCGTTCGAGCTCTCAACACCACTTACGATGTTGAAGTCATCGAATCGGTCGAGCAGAAAGCTAGCCGTGATCGTGTGCATCGCACCTACTCCCGAGAACGTTATCATCGGGTCGATACTGAAGCTCTCGCTTACGTTCTGCACGCGGGCTGAGTCGAACGCATTTTGTCGGTTGTTACGAATCCCAAAGTTGGAGTACGACGATGAAAGCGAGACCACGTCTGAGAACCGCACTGACAACTGTCCGTTGGCAATGGCCTGCGTAAGGCGCTCTCCCTTGGTTTCCGACAGATTGTTCACTCGCTGACCGATGGTACCGGAGATCGACAGGTCGCCGTCGAACAGATTCAACATCGGAGACACTTTCAGGTCGATCCGATCTGACTGTACAAAGGGATAGGCAAGGGGCTGAAAGCCTGCGCCCATATACAATCCTGATAGGGTTAGGCCCCATGAACTGAATCGAAACGAGAGATTGGCACTCCCGGATCCATCCACCCGCGTGGACGTGCGCGCATCTAAGATGCCGGCCAGTGGGTTATCCAACGACGTGATGAGCTCCGACGACTGATCACGCGTGAAGACCGAGGCAGCCCCTTCAGCAGAAAAGTTCACACCGGGCGCCACTTGGAACTTGACGTCGATGGATGTGATCATTCCTTCTTCAGCACGAAGGCGCAGCGTATCTGCCGGAAGGATCACCGAGGAATCACCCTCGAAGGGTTGACTCGGCGAGATCGAGACGATGTTGTTCTTCAGGGAGTTCGGGTCGTCTCTCACATACACAACGTTGATTCCGATCGCCGTTGTGTCGTGATTGCCAAATCCAAGACGCCCCATCTTCATGTCGCGCTGATACGC
>VERF01000088.1 GCA_018882895.1 Candidatus Kapaibacterium sp. | reverse complement strand
CTGACACAAATGCCTACGGACTTGGGGTCAGGCGTCAGATTCTAGCCGGCAATGTTGTTCTCGGACACACCGGTTCGATCCGTGGATATGAAAGCATCGTTCTTTACGTTCCATCGATCGACGTTGGCATATCGGTCCTTGTGAATCAAGGTCCGTCCGAACCATTCATTATTGCTGCCCGCATGATCGAGATCCTCACGCAGGAGCTCTCGGTTGATGAAGCCCCCTTGACAGATGAACCGCTGATCATCCCGAATCCTGCCGCAACATCGCTGGTGATCTCGGGCATGTCCGACGGACATACCGCCTGGGTGATTGACGCAGCCGGTCGTGTTTGCCTTGAAGCGAGCAGTTGTAGTGATGACCGACTGGACGTATCGATGCTCGCCCCTGGTGCGTACACGCTTGTGCTTAGCGGGCCGAAGTCACGTCGTGCCACGCCCCTTGCCATCGTGCGATAGCGCTACCTCGGTCATATCCTGATCATTGCCGTCCGCGCGCCGTGTGCGGTCTGTGCCACCACGAAGTATATGCCCTGAGGCCAGGTGGATGCATCCAGGTACATCGCCGACGTGTTGCCCTCTGCTGTGCGCACCCATGTGGCATCGTGCTCGGCCATGAGCGTTCCTATCGATGTGAAGACCCGAACAATCGTCGGCATGTTGAGTGCGCTTTCAAGTGCGATCGTGATGTTGCGCGATGCGTCTGAGCGAGCGGTGATGCTGAATGGTGAACGAAGTATGACCCGACGTTGTGATCTTGCACAGGCATCAATGTTCATCTGTGTTTCTTGTCTGTCCCACAGACAACCGGTGGTCACACCGAACCCTTCGATCAGTGCGCTGGTGGTTGCCGTAACAATAGAATCCGACGTAAGGACCGCCAGCATTGGAATCGAAAAAGACTGTCGGCTAGGGACCTCAACACGAAATGTTGTTCCCGTTGAACCACGCATGGCTGTCACTAGCTTACCACCGATAAGAGATGTGCCTTCAGTGGTTGCAGCAACGGCGAAACCATCAAGTTTCACCTCGTGCGTTATCGCGCATTCACATGCCGGCGTTGGACCACGAGGGGTGATGACCACCGATAGTGTATCTCCGATCAACCCATATGGTGGCACATAGATATCATGCGGAGTTACGCTGTCGCAGATTGTGAAGCTTGCTCCGTCTGTGCCGCGTTCGGCCCCGTTGGAGTTTTGGGGCTGACCATTGACGGAGCCTGATTGTCCGCCGGTTGCGATCACATAGATCTCTCTGCGGTGCTGATTTACGAGCGCCGGTTGCAAAAGCACACGGCCACCCGCACCACCTCCGCCCGGTCCGTGAGAGGCATTGGCACTGCCTCCGCGTCCGCCCGATACATCAACTGTAAGGGGCGATTTGAGGGCGCAGACATGCAGGGCCACTGATCCTCCTGCTCCGCCCCCTCCAGCTCCGTCGTTGCCGGCCACCTGCTTGACGCTGTTTCCCCTTGATTTGATGATCGTCGAGTCGCCCCGTAGCAAGGGCGCCTGAAGGATGACGATGCCCCCTCCACGCTCGCCATCCGTAGACAGACCATTGTTTTGGTGACCGCCTCCTGCACCACCACCAAGGAACAAGCGACCGGCATCATCATCTAACCGCATGCCGCCCATTCCCCACATCCCCGGAGGATTACTGCACGGATATTGGTATCCGCCTCGGCCGCCTGAGCCACCGTTTCCACCACCGCCCCCTCCGGCGTTGTGGGCATCTCCGCCCCCTCCGCCCGAGGCCCAAGGGGTGTGGCCCGACGCGCACAAAGGGTCGGGCAGTAGTGGCGAATACCCCTTCTGTGCCGTACGATCACTAATTTCTGGATCACATTGAACGATCATGCCGCATGCACCGCCATCAGCCGACCGACGTCCTCCGGCAAATCCCTGGCCCGACACATTGATCGATGCACGCATGTCAATCAAATCGCGTGCATGAAGCATGATAACGCCTCCGCGTGTACCATCCCATGCAGTGGCCGTGAGTTCCGAACCAACAACGATCGTGTCACCCTCAATGGGCACGATCAGTTGATAGATATTTCTGCGAAAGGCCGCATCTAGGATTACCGGCTCGATGATCGTAAGCGTATCACTTACCGACAGGAATGTTATCGGAGTGGAGCGGCCGACATCTCCTGTGACGGTTACCGCATCGGTGTTCTTTGGAACGGCAAATGCTCCTACCATGCCAAGAAGTACGGCCGAGGATGTGGATTCCCGCAGCGGCGGATTGATACGTAAAGAGTCGACAGGCAGGGCATTGTCGAGAATCTGCACTGCATGACATTGATCGATCACGCCTCTGAGAATGAGCTGTGCGCTAAGATTATGGGCGGCAAACGCAATTCCGAGCGTGACCGCAAGCGTATGAAGTTTGATCGTATAGGAGATATTCACCATCACAGTGTCATTTCTACACCGTCAAGCATTTTCCGTGCCACTGCCGGCCAGGCGTGTCTTGCGCGTACCTCGGGGGCCACAAGTAAGGTTTCCCAAGCGATGGTCTCATTACCAAGCACACTGAGTAATGCCTCGGCAAACTGCTCATCTGCATCGCCATCGACGAGAGCACCGGTTCGGCCGGCCTCGATCATCTCCGGCATGGCGAAGTCATTGCGTCCGATCACCGGGACGCCCCCTGCCAGGGCCTCCAGCACGGCAATGCCGTAGGCCTCGAAGCGGGATGGCAGTGCAAGGACATCTGCCTGACGCAGCTCTTTCTGTACGCGCTCCAGCGGCGCATCGCCAATGAACTCAACCCATGCAGGGGGCTCACCCGGCAGTGGCCACGCGGTAGGGCCGGCCACAACAAGTCGGATGGTCTGACCCGAGAGCTGGCGTGCCCGTTCGACGCCGGCCACCACAATGTCGCCCCCTTTGCGATGAAAGTGACGTCCAACAAAGAGCACAGTGCGCGAGTCTTTTTCGAGTCTTCTCGCCACGTCATCCTGCGTCGGAAGGTCGCTGGCCACATTGATTCCGGCACCGACCACATGCACGCGATCTGCAGCGATGCTACCGGTGGCTATCACATGTCGAGCGTTCCAATGACTCATCGTGAGCACCCCCGCAAGGGTGCTGTAGGTGTGCTGCTCGATCTCGGTGCGGCTCTTCAACAGGTGCATCGGCGGAACGTCGCGTACATCGGCCATGCGGCCGTGGGCGTTGTAGTATTCGATGAACTGACCCACGCTTTGGTCCTGATACACAAACTGTGGAGCATCGATCGGACCGTTCTCGCCAATGGTGATCACCGCATCGCAATTCGTAGCAGAGGCAGCAGCTCTCAGCAGCGCCCTGTGCCGCAGTGCATACATGGCCGGCGTCCACGATGCCACACTCAGCAGTCCAGTCGGGTGGGGACGTGCATACCGGAGTTTGACGAGCAGTTCGCGCAATCGGGGTAGCTCAATGGGCATATCCACCACCTGTTGCTGTGCAAGCTGCTGCAGAGCAGAGAGCAGATGGTAGGGCGTGTGTGACCACGTCCGCTTGCGATCCTTGCGATCCCACTGACAGGCAAATCCTACACGCACGGTGCTGTTCCGGTGACGATATACATCGTGACAAAGCTACGCAGGCCCCCTGCTTTCGTAGTTTCCCTGCCGTGAGCGAGCACATCATCGCCCTGCATAAGCGCAGCACATGCCCCGTGCTGGCGCATGCCTCTTCGCTGCTTGGATGCAAGCCGATCCTCACCGAGCATATTCGGCATGCCGAGCAGCTGGCCGCGAGTTTGCCGTCTGACGCGTCACTGCTTGTCGTGTCAGGGGGCGATGGCACGGTGAGCGAAGTCGTCAACGGTCTCATGCAGCGTCCGTCCGAACAACGTCCGTCCGTTCTCATCATTCCCGGCGGCTCCGGCAACGACGTGGCTCGGATGTTGGGGCTGCGTCGAAATGCTGCTGACGTGGCCCGTCGACTCCGCGAGCGGCGCACCGTGCAGTGGGACGTTCTTCGGGCGGAGCTGACAAGCCCCCTAAATGTGCCCGATGTGCGCTACTGCATCAACGTGATGAGCGCAGGGATCACGGCCGATGTGTCGCAGGTGTTCAACCGATCGATGCGATGGCTGCCGCCTGATCTGGGATACATCGCCGCAGCTCTAGTGTCATTCTCAAGGTTCTCACCACGGTTGGCGCGTCTATCGCACGACGGAGCCGAGGCCAGGCAACGTTTACTCTTGGCCGTCTTTGCTAACAGCCGCTGGTTCGGCTCGGGCATGGGTGTGGCACCACATGCAGCCCCTGATGACGGGATGATCGATCTTACGGTGGCCGGTTCGGTCAGCCCCCTGCAGTTCGTAGGAATGATCCCAACCCTGCGAAAGGCCCGGGAAGTGTCCAACCCGGAGATTCAATATCTGCGTGCAGCAGCAGGCTCGCTCGACGCGGAAACGCCCCTTCCGATTGAGATTGACGGGGAATTCAGTGGTTTTACGCCCTTGAAGGTGACGGTTATCCCCAGGGCGATCACATTCGTCAGCTGACACACTTTGTCGTAGACACCCCACGACTTCGTATTTTTCGCGGCATTTTTTCGGTCGGGGATAACTTCCCTGGCTATCAACGACGAATTCGAGGGATCCCCCATGGCTGTCGCAAAGTTTGCGCAACCACACGGCAAATTCTCTGCCGTTCTGAAGCAACGCGTTAACGAGTACTTCCAGAATCACAGCATTCGTCCAACGGGTGACTGGCGTCTATATCTCAAGACCACGGTGCTGGCTGTAAGTGGAATTCTATTCTACTGCGGATGGGTCGTGCTGGACCTACCTGTCTGGGCATCGGTCCTTTCGGCCATCCTTCTGGGCATTAATCATGCTTTGATCGGATTCAACGTCATGCACGATGGCGCTCACGGCAGTTACTCCCGCCGCAGGTGGGTGAACGATCTGATGGGTTACAGCCTGAACGTCGTTGGTGGCAACACGTACTTCTGGAAGCTGAAGCACAACGTGGCCCACCACACCTTCCCAAACGTTGAGGGTCAGGACGAAGACATCGACGTATGGCCGTTCATTCGCTCAAGCGCTCATCAGAAGCGGCTGTGGTTCCACCGGTATCAGCACGTGTATGGTCTGTTCCTGTACTGCATCACGTACCTGCAGTGGGTCTTCTGGGCCGACACTCGCAAGTATCTTGATCGTTCGATTGCCGGACTTGAGATAACGAAGTTCACGTTCCGCGATCACATGATCTTTTGGCTGTCCAAGGCGTTCTACCTCAGTGTGTTCGTTGTGATCCCGATGATCGTTCTGGGATGGCAGTTCGGGATCGTTACGTATCTCATCTCAGCGGCTGCGACGGGTATTCTCATCAGTGTGGTCTTCCAGCTGGCTCACGTCAATGAGCAGACGCATTTCATGGAGCCCGACGAAGAGACCAACAAGGTCGACGGAGAGTTCATCGTCCACCAATTCGTCACAACGGCAAACTTCTCAACCCGTAGCAAGGTGGTCTCGTGGTTCCTCGGAGGCCTAAACTTCCAGGTCGAACATCACATCTTCCCGAAGATCAGTCATGTTCACTACCCGGCCATCAAGGGAATCGTGGAATCGACATGCCGTGAATACGGAGTGCCGTACATCGAGTATCCTACTCTGATGCAAGCACTTACGTCGCATCTGAAGTACTTGCGGGTCATCGGAAGCGCCGCATAACGGATTCCTTATTTGGACAAAGTCCAAATACAAATTAATTTCGGACTGAATCGGTCGTATATCACACAACCGGAGTCCGAACATGTTCCGCAACGTCCTGCTGCTCTTGGCCGCGCTCGTGGCCATTGCCGTCTTCACTGGATGTCAGAGCGATGACAATCCAACGAATCCCGTAACACCGGTCACGTATGATTCGACTGGGTATGCTGCGGCAACCCAAGGCGAGTTTCAGCTGCGCAGCCAAATGACTGCGCTCGTCGCACTCCTGAAAACGGCGCGTCAGCCGGGTGTGCGTCTGTCTCAGTCTGAGATCAGCACCGCGCTGCTACCCTTGAGCTCATCGATCGACCCCGCCTTTGCAAGTCAGCTGGTAAAGTATGTGGCCGAACTGGCCGATGCCAGCGGTGGAGCGCACAGCTGGCAGTCACGGCCGGGTGGATCTGCCAATGGAGGAACATTCGGCGGATATCTGTTCAATGAGCACGGCCTTGAGATGGAGCAGATGATCGATAAGGGGCTTTACGGGGCAATGTTCTTCAGCAAGGCCTCTGACATTGCCGATGAATCGGTCAACCGTCAGTCGATCCATCGCATGCTTGCACTGTTCGGTGCTAATCCCGGGTTTCCCAACACGGACCGTGCGCTTGTGAATCCCGACATGCTTGCTGCTGCCTATTGCGCTCGACGAGATCAGAACGATGGCAAGGGGATGTACTCACAGATCCGCCGCGAATTCGTCACCGCAATGTCGGCCGCTGAAGGCTCGGCTCAGGCCAAGAGTGCCGCCATGCAGGTTCTGAAGTTGTGGGAGCGGGCCATCATGGCCACGGTGATCAACTACACCTACACGGTCATCGGCGAACTCAGTGCATCGAATCCATCCGACTCTTCGCGTGCCCTTGCCATGCACGCCTACGGAGAATGTGTTGGCTTTCTTACCGGATGGCGCTATGTGAATGCTCCTCAGCGCACGATCACCACCGAACAGATCGACGAACTGCTGTTGCTTCTCAAGGCGCCGCTGAACGGTCCATGGACATGTTACGAGATCTGGCAGCTGCCGGCAGATAATCTCAGCCGTGTTGTGATGGTTCGCGAGCGCCTGCAAGACATCTATGGCTTCAGTGACGAGGAGATGATCTCGTTTAAGACCAACTGGGTTGCCACGCAGGGACGGAAGTGATGAATTCGCGATGCATCATATCAGTAGTTGTCCTTGCCCTCGTGCTCGGATCCTGCGGCGGGAATGAAGGACCGGTGACGGATGCATTCGACCGTCCGGCAATGCTTCGCGGTGTTGCCGATAACCTCATCATCCCATCATACGATTCCGCCAGTGCTGCGATGGCCGCGTTGGCAGGGTCCATAGATGGTCTATCAGCCAATGTCGTTACGTCTGCCGATGTCGAGCGCGCACGCAAGTTGTATCTGTCAGCAGCACTTGCATGGCAGCGTATCGTGACCTTTAACTTCGGTCCGGCAGAGGACGATCTAGGAACACTCTCCCAAGAGCTTGCGACGTTCCCATGTGATACGTCGGAGGTGGAGCAGCGCATCCTTCGTGCCGATACGTTACTGAAGGACTTTCGACGCGACACGCGAGGCTTGGCCACGGCAGACTATCTGCTGTTCTCGCAAAGCAGCGCATCAACGGCCGATGCACTCAGCGGCCAGGCCGGTGCACCGCGCCGTGCCTACCTGCGCGCCGTCGTGCGGCGAATGTCATCGGACCTGACGGGGGCTGCATCCGAGTGGAAGTCGTCCTATCGCGAAGTGTTTCTCAGCCGCTCCGGCACCGATGCCGGAAGTTCGGTATCGCTGCTGTTCAATGAGTTCAACAAGAGTTTCGAGCTTCTCAAGAACTTCAAGCTTGGTTTGCCCCTTGGCCTGAGAGCCGGACAGACAACGTCAGAGCCGAAGAAGGTCGAAGCATACCACTCCGGGTATTCCCTGGAGTTGCTTCGTGAGCACTTCCGCTCGATCCGCGACCTCTGGAAGGGGGCTTTGCGCAGCGGTTCGTCGGTTCCGTCATT
>VERF01000028.1 GCA_018882895.1 Candidatus Kapaibacterium sp. | reverse complement strand
TCACGATCACCGGTGCCGAGGGAGTAGAGATCACGGTCACCGACATGGTCGGCCGCACAGTAGCACACGTTGCCACGGCCACCTCAAGTGAGTCGATCGAGATCGATGGCGTAACGGGAGTGTATGTTGTTCGTCTTCGCTATGCCGGACGCGCCGAGTCAATCCTCGTGCAGAAGCGATAAGGGTCCACGCTGATAGTCAACGATCAGCGCCACCACAACAGGTACGAATTGAAATGCAAGGGCAGCGGGGTGTTCCAACCACACACCGCTGCCCTTGTACGTTGAATATCCCACGGCATACAGACATATCGTAAAGGTCCACGCGATGACCGATCGCAACGGTGCAAGTGGCATCAGGGCAAGGGGCGCTATCAGATACCATGGGTGAACAACGGGCGACAGCACAGCAACAGTCACGAGCACCATGGCCAGAGCAACGCCGGGTCGCTCTCGCCATCGAGTGACGATCAGGCCGGAGCAGGCAAGTCCAAGGAGCATCAGAATTGGTCGCGTGGGCCCATCACCAACCAGCGACGCCAGTACACTGTATGATGCTGAGTTTGTTTGCCACGTTGCGGTAAATGCGCCAAGCGACCCAAGCAGGTTCGGTCCGATAAAGGGCACGTAGATAAGTAACAATGCAGCAAGCATTGCTGTGATGAGTCGACCCTGATCTCGGCGCCCGAGACCGGCGAGTATCATGGGAAGAGCAACAATCGGTAGATACTTGATGCTTATTGCTACACCCAGGAGAACGCCACTCAGCATGATGCGGTGTGAGCCGCGAGTCGATATTGACATCATCATGAAAAGCGCCATCGCCAGGTCGATGTGTCCGTCTACGAAGCCATGTAACAGAACAATCGGCGATAGGGCAGAAAGGAGAATCCATGCACGCTGCTGCCCGTCATGCATTCGCCAAAGGGTCACGCCCAGCACGATAGAGATCAGCCACAGCATCAACTTCCAAGCGACGGCATCGCCCCCTGAGATGAGACTTGCAACAGCAAAAAGGAGCTGTGCACCGGGTGGGTAGATCGTGAGCATGTCCGCATACGGGAGTTGCTGCGGCAGCGTTGCAGAGCCATTCGAGAATGACAGCCTCTGCAAGTCCACATCATTTGGTGCATACGCGTACGGACTTACGCCGTGCAACGTAAGCCACCCATCCCACTGGTAGCGAAGTATGTCGTCGGTGAAGAGTCCGTAGGGAAGTGCGCTGCACATCAGAGATGCGAGAACAACGATCACTGCATGCTTTGTGATGGAAGCACGCTGTGGCGTAGTTGACCGCAGAAACGAGATCGCCAACGCAAGCCATCCAACAGACATGCCATACCAGATGGTAATGGGGTCAGCCCACGACGCCAGGCCAACCAGACGGAGAGCAAGCAGGAGCATCCCGAGAAGGATGACCGCTAGGGACGCGTCAGCGACGAATGGCAAGACGCGCGATGGTTGAGAGAATCTTTGCACCCGCACGGACGGAACCTACGACGGTTCCCGAGATCTTGGATGTGCCAATGCGACGACGGTAGCGCACGGGTATCTCTTGGAAAGCAATGCCGTGCTTGGCCACCTTGATCTGCATCTCAACCGTCCACCCCCATGTACGGTCCTGCATGTCTAGCCTCCGTAGTGCGTCCCAACGAATGGCCCTCAGGGGACCAAGGTCGGTGTAATGAACACCCCAGATCAGCTTGATGAGATTCGTTGAGAGCCAGTTGCCAAATCGCTGCACTGGTGTCAACGACCCTCGTTCTGCATCGCCAAGCGTCCTGCTGCCGAGACACATCTCAACATGCGTGGTCATCACGGTTTCAAGAATCATCAACGCGTCTTCGGGATGATCACTTGCATCCCCATCGAGGAACAGCACAACGTCAGGGGGCGAGGCAGAAAGTTCCGACAGTCCTCGCAGGCACGCTGCCCCATATCCGCGCTGCGGCTCGGACACAACGTGAGCGCCGGCTGCGCGCGCCACTTCAACCGTCGCATCGGTCGACCCGTTGTCGACGACAATCACACGATCCACATGCCCCTTGACAGACTCCACCACTAATCCGATGGACTTCTCTTCGTTGAGCGCAGGAATGATGATTGCGGGCATGGGGGACGAAAATAGCCCCGGGCCTTGGCCCGGGGAACGAGTGACGAGAGTACAATAATAGCCCCGGGCCTTGGCCCGGGGAACATGTAGGAACATGTAGGGGCGGGACGCAGTCTCGCCCGTCCGGCCAAACGCAGGAGCGATGTATATTGTACGCACATTGTACATACAATAGGATCACATCATGGCAGCAACAGAGAGAATAGCTTTACGCATGGAGGAGCAGGACAAACGGAAGGTGTCCAGGCTATCCAAGAAGTACAAAGTTTCGAGCTCCGAGTTCATCAAGAGGGCCATAGATCATTACATCCGGTATCTAACGATCCTCGAATCAGAAACTATCACGCTGACGCGAGAAGAGTTTTCAATTCTACGGGAGCTCATGAATTCGCCGGAAGAACCGAACGTCCGTTTAACTGCCGCCGCAAAAGCATATCGACAGCTTCAGGTAAAGAAATCGGGCGGGGAGGAATGAGTGATCACCACTGCATTTGATGCTGAAGTGCACGATCGCACTTCTTTCGATTGCGGTGTCGATAGCATAAACGGATTCCTACGACATCAGACGACACAGTGGATTCGCAAAGGCCTGTCGTCTTGCTGGGTATTAGAGTCGGACAATTCAAAGAACATCATTGGATTCTATACGTTGAGTGCTGCGGCACTGTCCTGTGAGGACGTAGTCGATATTGGAGGGCGGCAACTACCCAAGACCATCCAGATTCCGGCAATTCGTATTGGAAGGTTAGGAGTCGATGTCAGCCATCAGGGCAAGGGTCTTGGTGAAGCACTCCTCATCGATGCTTTTGCCAGAGCAAGCATGATAGATGCTGCCTGGGCATTTGTCATTGTTGATGCCCTTGACACAGCTGCATCAGCCTGGTACGAAAGGTATGGATTCGTGCCCATCAGTAATGATTCGCTTCGACTCGTTATCGCCAGAGCAACCGTTTTGAAAGCTCTTGGATAAGGCAAGTGCGCAATAACAGCCTTGCGGCGGGAAGTCTGCGACGGGAAGTCTGCGACGGGAAGCCGCTTCGCGGCGGGAAGCCTTGCGGCGGGAAGTCTGCGACGGGAAGCCGCTTCGCGGCGGGAAGCCTTGCGGCGGGAAGCCGCTTCGCGGCGGGGAAGCCTTGCGGCGGGAAGCCGCTTCGCGGCGGGAAGTCTGCGACGGGACGCCTTGCGGCGGGAAGTCTGCGACGGGACGCTTCGCGGGACGCTTCGCGGGACGCCGCTTCGCGGCGGGAAGCCTTGCGGCGGGACGCTTCGCGGGACGCTTCGCGGGACGCTTCGCGGGAAGTTCGGCTTGTAGGGGCGAAACTCATGTCTCGCCCGTTATGTATCGTATATTGCACATTATATGCCTCAAGCATCACTATACGGTCAATTATGAGCGCCTTCGACCACATTCTGCCGAAGCATCTGCGTCAGTTGCAAAACCTTGGTTCGGACATCAAGCTTGCTCGACTGCGGAGGTCTCTCACAGCCGATCAGGTGGCTGAGCGGGCCGGAATCAGCAGGTTAACGCTTCTGCGCGTAGAGTCCGGTACACCAACTGTATCCATGGGTGCGTACCTGCAGGTACTTGTCGTGCTTGGCCTGGAAACGGGGCTTGGCACGGCGGCTAGCCATGACGAGCTAGGACGCAAACTGCAGGACCTCGGTCTTGCAGCGAGAAAGCGTGTGTCCAATGGACGGCGTAAACGGAAGCCATGAGCCACGCGCGCACCATACATCGTCAAGACATGGCCGGATGTGGCCGCCACCTTCGGTATCCCGCGAAGGGAACAACAAATCATGAAGGATTCATTCGCGGCATGAATGCCGGGTAACGCACGAGACATGCGTTCCCGCCGCAAGGCGTCCCGCCGCGAAGCGGCTTCCCGCGAAGCGTCCCGCCGCAAGGCGTCCCGCGAAGCTTCCCGCCGCGAAGCGGCTTCCCGCGAAGCGTCCCGCTGCAAGCGTCCCGTCGCAGACGTCCCGTCGCTCCTACATGCCTTTGCGAGCGCCGCCTGCCCCCTGACCGAACGACTTCAGATCGTAGCTGAAGGTAAGCTGGGCATATCGCCGAAGGGCGTTTGTGCGGGAGTCTTCGATGGTGACGTCGTTTACGGAGCGGTTGATGGCATCGTTCTGGTTGAGGATGTCGTTGACGGTGAGGCGTATCTCGGCGGCGCGGCCCTCGAGGAAGCGGTAACCGATGCCGGCATTCCATACGGTGAAGGTGCGGTTGAAGCCCGTGCCAAGACCCGTGTAGAGTGTCTGGTTAACGTCTGTGCTGCAGGCAATGGCACCGATGTTCCAGATGATGCGTGCGCCCGCAAGATGTGTGAAGTAGTTATCGTCAGCCGAGGTCTGCAACGTGTTGGCCACCCAGGTGTACGAGCCGTTGTAGTTGAACGAGATGTCGAGGTCTTCCGATGACGATGAACTGAGGAAGAAGCCGAGCGACCCCGTCGTGGAGTTTGCGTAGTTGGTCTGCGTGTTTATGAGGCCCGGCGTACGCGAATACAGAAGGGCCGCATTGGTATTGAGGTTCATTCCCCAAATAGGGAAGCCATAGGTCAGGAAGCTTCGGACGTTCCAGTTGCCCTCGAGGTTGACTGGACGCGTGATCTGCGTGCCCGGACCCAATCGAATGGGCTGCGCCGCATCCAGCGTGGTGTCGCGCAGTACGATCTGACTCGAGTTGCCGATGAAGTTGGAGGTGTACGAAACGTTGGCAACGGCAAACAACGTGCGGCCGACGAGCCAGTCGGCCTTGACGAAGCGGGCGTTGATGCTATGCGTGTATTCCTGCACGAGATCGGGATTGCCCACCGTCAGCTGAAGTGGATTCGAATTGTTGACAACGTTCTGGAGCTGCGAGATGGAGGGGGCGTTGGTGCTCGTGCGATAGAAGAAGCGAATGTTGGTGGAGTTCGACCACTTGTGTTGCACCAAAAGCGTTGGCAGAAAGTTCTGGAATTCTCGCTCTACGCGTGCCGACATCGGGAACGTCTGCTCACCGGTCAGAAGAGCGTACTGGTAATTGCCACCAAAGGTGACGATCGTGTTGTCCATCCGCAGGCGATACAGCGCGCCAAGTCGATGCGTCTGGTAGTCATTGGTGAAGGTGTTGCTTAGTAGGGAGTCGACAATACTGAACGTGCTGGTCGCCGTGTCGAGCGCATTTGTTGTTCTGCGAGATCCATTGGTGGAGAACGAGGGCTCGTATGACATCTGGATCATGTCGCGCTCGCCGATCGGCTCGGTGTAGGCGATCTGACCGCCGACGGTTGTGCCGTCGGAGATGCCGTCTGACCTTTGATCGAAGCGGATGGCCGAGTCCGCACCGAAGAAGAAACGATTGGTGGATGCAAGTGCCCCGTCATTCCAACGATCATTACGGTCGACGTTCAACGATACCGCAAGAGAGCGCCCGGTCTTGGAGATGAGACGTCGGTACGTTGTGCCGATCGATGCCGAATACCCGCCACTGGTGGTGGCGTTATCAGTAAGCGTCGAGTTGAGATCCTGCTCGCGGAACGATGTCAGGCCCGATACCAGGCTGTTGGCATTGGATGCCTGAAGGGTGACGCGAGGGGTGACGACGATGACGTTGGCGCTGTCGATGTAGGACTCGATACGTGCGTTGAATCGGTGATTGCGGCTTACCGACACCGACGTGTCGAGCTGGTTGTACAGCTGTCCGGCATTTTGAGCCGCCACAAACGTCCGGTCGAGCGAACTCGTCCGGTCGTTGTCGGCATAGTTGAAGAAATAGCTCGACGAAACATTCGTGCGATCGCCCCACATGTCGGAGTAGTTCATGCCAAGAGCATTGGTCTCCGTGATGCCCCCTTGCTGTCCGACAAAGAAGTTCGAGAAGCTTGAGAAGGGGCCGCCCCCTCCACCTCCACCGCCGCCCATACGCATCATGGACTGCATGCCGCCGCCACTCATGTAGCGTTGCATCATGCGTCCCATGCCGCCGCCCATGCCGCCGCCGCCGGACATGCCAAGGATGTCCTGAAAGGCAAAGTTCTGCTGGTTGATGTTGTTGCTCAGACCAAGCACCGTTACGCGCTGCATGCCTCGGAAATCGTTGATCGTGCCGCCCACGCCGTAGCGGTCTTCCGTGCCGTAGCCGGCATAGACCCTGCCGAAGGCGCCGTTGCGGCGGTCCTTGCGCGTCACAAGATTCATCTGCTTTGATGTGTTGCCATCGTCAAATCCGGAGAACATCGACAGGTCACTGCCACGGTCGAATACCTGCACGCGGTCAACCATGTCGGCCGGAAGATTGCGGAGCGTCGCCTGCGCATCGTCGCCGAAGAACTCACGTCCATCCACCGTCACCCTTCGCACCTCTTCACCCTGTGCGCGCACAGTACCAGATTCAACCGTGATGCCGGGCATCTTCTTGACGAGGTCCTCCGCCGTGGCATTCGGATTGGTCTTGAAGGCCTGCGCATTGTAGTCCATCGTGTCGCCCTTCACCTCCATGCGCACGGCCATGGCCTCAACTTCGACCGATTTGCCAGCCACCGTGTCACGCTGCAGACGGAAGGTTCCTAGGTCGGGACGCGACTCGCGCAAGAACTGCGTCGACTCGAGCTTGCGATAGCCCACATACGAGATCGTCAGCTTCCATGAGCCCGTAGGCATCTCCTTGATGGAGAATGAACCGTCACGCTCGGTATAACTACCACGTATGACCGTTGTGTCCTTGAGTGAAACGAAGCGCACCGTGGCGCTCGGTAGGGGGCTTGAATCATCCGCGCTGACAACCTTGCCGCGCACCGTGAGGGTCTGTGCAACCGCGGCCGAGGCCGTCAGAAGCAGCATGTGCAGAAGTAGTACTGATCTCATCCGCGCAATAACGTAATTCTCGGTCTATTGGTGCCTGCCTTGGCAAAGATTTGACACAGAGAAAATGCCGCAAGTAAATCACGCTATCATTTTTTCAAATTGAATTCGTCCTTCAAGCGGCTCAAACCGAAACAATCACATAATTTTGTGTTCTATGGCCAAAAAGATCACCACCACACCAACCGAGCCGGCGGTTTCCGGACATGGCATTCGACTGTATCTCGCAGCCTCGCGCTGGCGTGCTCACGTTGATGCCGTTTACCGCGACGCCGGCCTGTCGCCCCTACAAGTCAACGTGCTTCTTGCCGTGCAGACGCTTCAGCGTACCACCGGAATTGCCAAGCAGGTTCACATTGCCAGTTACGCCGGCATCGACGTAATGACGCTCTCAAAGAACGTGCGCGCCCTCGAAGAAGAGGCTCTCATCCGCCGAGTGGATGATCCGAATGATTCGCGTGCACGGCTCGTGGAGCTCACGCGCGAAGGCACCGCTCGACTGAAGAAGGTTGAGAAGGGGCTTGAGAAGGCAGACCGCGACATTTTCACCGACGGCAAGTCCATGGGTGCATTTGAGCGCACGATCTCGATGGTCATCACCAATACGCGATGAAACCCTCGCTGATCACCTCGCTCGGATTCGTGCGGGTGGCAACGATAGCCCCCGTCGTTTCGATCGGTGATGTTCAGCGGAACGTCGAGAACATTCAGCGTGCCATCACGGATGCACATGCCCAAGGCGCCGAGATCATGGTGCTGCCGGAGCTGTGTCTGACGGGGTATACCTGCGGAGACATGTTCCGGGATGCGTCCCTGATGGCGGCAACCACGGCCGGCTTGGAGCGCCTTCGGCAGTGGAGCGAAAACCTCTCGTGCCTCTTCGTTGTTGGAGCGCCTGTCGTGCATGGCGGACACATGTACAACGCAGCCGTTGCGATCTGCAACGGCAATGTTGTGGCGTGCGTACCCAAGACATTTCTGCCGAACACGGGCGAGTTCTATGATGGGCGCTGGTTTCGCAGCGGACGTTCTGTTCGATCAGAGACGATCTCGATCGCTGGTTCACGAGTTCCCTTCGGCACAGATCTGATCCTTGCTGACGTGCAACGTCAGGAACTCCGCATTGGTATTGAGCTCTGTGAGGACCTATGGAGTGCAGAGCCCCCTTCGGGCAGGCTTGCACGAGCCGGGGCGACACTGATCCTGAACCTTTCAGCCAGCAATGAACTTGTCGGCAAGTCCGTATATCGACGTCGCCTGGTCCAGACTCAGTCGGCCCGTACCTACACATGCTATGCATACGCGTCGGCCGGCCCGGGCGAGTCGACCACCGACACGGTCTTTGGCGGACATTGCCTGATCTCAGAATGCGGCGAGCCCCTTGCCGAAGGCGAGCGATTTGTGCTAGCCGGTACGCAGTGTATTGCCGACGTTGACGTAGCGCGATGCGTTCGCGAGCGGCTTGGCTCAACGTCGTTCCCGCAGGAAGTCCTGCCGCATGATGTTGTGAGCATTGAAGTCTCCGTGCCGCGCCATACCAAGAGCACCATTCTGCGCCCGGTGGATCCGCGACCTTTCGTTCCGTCAAACGCGGCCGACCGCGACGAGCGATGTCGGGAGATCGCTTCGATTCAGGCTACGGGGCTTGCCATGCGCCTTGAGCGCTCGCGCTCGAAGCGTCTGGTGATCGGAGTCTCGGGTGGACTTGATTCGACCCTGGCCCTTCTGGTGTGCCGCGACGCATGTCGGATGCTGGAACGTTCAACCGACACGATCCTTGCCGTGGCGCTGCCAGGGCCGGGAACGACGCGTCGCACGCATTCGAATGCAGAACTCCTCTGTGCCGAGCTAGGCATCCCGTATCGAGTGATCGACATCACAACGGCCGTGATGGATCACTTCCGTGATATCGGGCATGATCCTTCGGTGCATGACGTGACGTATGAGAACGCCCAGGCACGCGAACGCACTCATGTGCTGATGGACCTTGCGAACATGCACGCCGGCATGGTCGTCGGTACGGGCGACCTTTCGGAGATCGCACTCGGATGGAGTACGTACAATGCCGACCATATGTCGATGTACAATCCCAATGCCGGCGTACCGAAGACCCTTGTGCGGTCCATGATCGAGTGGCATGCTGCCGAGCTTCCGGAGTCGACCGCTGTGATCCTGCGAGATATTCTCGACACGCCCATCTCACCTGAGCTGCTGCCTTCGGATGCAAGTGCTGACAGTACGCAGCGCACCGAAGACGTGCTCGGTCCATACGAGGTACACGACTTCTTCCTCTACCACTTCGTGCGCCTGCGTCAGCCCATCAACACAATCGCCGTCCTTGCCATGCATGTCTTCGATGGTGTGCATGAGAGGGGGCAGATTCTTGCGTGGCTGGAAGTCTTCGTCCGCCGGTTCGTAAACAATCAGTTCAAACGATCCTGCATGCCGGATGGCCCCAAGGTTGGCTCCGTCTCGCTCTCTCCGCGTGCCGACTGGCGAATGCCCAGCGATATGAGCGCCGATGCGCTGATCGCCCTGGTTCGCAGCGTTGACACGTAACATTTTCTATGGAAAGTTGTTCTTTCCGGCGAGCGTGACCGTATTTTTCCACAATGGACGGCGGAATGCTTCAGAAGATTCGTGTCTTGATCGCGGATGACCATGAGTTGGTCCGTGCCGGTGTACGCACCGTGCTGATGGCTGAGGATGGTCTCGACGTTGTCGGGGAGGCCGCCGACGGTGGTCAGGCAGTTGAGATGGCCCGGCGCACACGTCCGGACGTCATCCTCATGGATGTGCGTATGCCTCTGATGAGTGGCCATGAGGCAACGGCCTTCATAAAGAGAGAAATGCCCACAACGCATATCCTCATGCTCACCGCCGCATCGGATGTGGAGTCCATCGTGCGCTCATTCGACGTCGGAGCCAACGGCTACCTCGTCAAGGACGTGCTACCTGAAGAACTCGTCATGGCCGTCAAGAGCATCGGAGTGGGCGAGCGCATCCTGAGCGCCACGGCGCAACGTTCGGTTGAAGAAGCTAACGGCTCGGGTGCTGCAACCACAGATGGGCTTCCCCTTACCAAGCGGGAGCGGCAGGTCGTGGCCCTGGTCTCCTCGGGGTTCACCAGTCAGCAGATCGCCGAACACCTTGAGATAAGTCGGCGAACGGTTGAAACGCACCGAGCTCGGATCATGGCTAAATTGGGGGTCAACAATGCTGCCGGACTTGTTCGTCTATCGATGACGAATACGCCGGCTGCACCAATTACCGCCAATCAACACGCCACCGATACATGATCCTTACACCGGAGACCGTCGCCCAGCTCGGCAGCATGGAATTGCGAGCCCGGCTCGTGGTAGAGGGATTCATCACCGGTCTTCATAAGTCGCCCTTTCACGGCTTCAGCGCCGAATTCTCAGAGCACCGTCAGTACCGGCGGGGCGATGAGCTGAAGCATATCGACTGGAAGATCTATGGACGCTCGAACCGCTTCTATGTGAAGCAGTTTGAAGATGAGACGAACCTGCGCGCCATGATCTGCGTCGACATGTCCGCCTCGATGTCCTATGGCTCGGAGGGACACGTAAGCAAGTACCGCTACGCAACCTTTCTGGCCGCCTCGTTGTCGTACCTGATCATGCACCAGCGCGATGCCGCGGGTCTTGCCCTGTACAACACGGACGTGCAGGCCTACATGCCCCCTCGCTCAAAGATGACGTATGCGCAGGAGCTGATGAGAACGCTCGAGCAGGCTCGGCCGTCATCCGAGACGGGCTCGGGAGTTTCGTTGCATCACATTGCTGAGCGCCTTTCTCGCAGGGGGCTGGTGGTGATCATCAGCGACCTGCTGGATGATACGGAGGCGATCCTCTCCGGACTGCGACACTTTCGGCATGACCAGCATGATGTGATGGTGTTCCACGTGATGGACCCGCGCGAGATCGATCTGGGATTTGATGCTTCGACGGTGTTTCGGGACATGGAGACGGGCGCGGAGATCACCACGCAGCCGCTTCAGATCCGCGGTGCCTACCGTCAGGCCGTTGAAGATCACACCTCGCGTATGAAGCGCGGATGTCATGCCCTGAACGTCGACTATGTGCGCATCACAACAGACATGCCGTTTGATGTGGCATTGCGCGAATACCTGGTCAAGCGCGCCAGCCGAAGCTGGTAACACTCTCCGGATCAATCATCATGAAGATACGTGGACTGCATACGGCGATCGTAACGCCGTTTACGAATTCCGGTGAGCTCGACCTGCCGGCGTTTGAGCGCATCATCGACATGCAGGTCGACGCGGGTGTTGACGGCATCGTGGTCTGCGGCTCGACGGGGGAGGGGGCTACCCTCACGACAGACGAAAAGCAAACGCTCTGGCGCACGGCTGTCGAACGCGTTGCCGGCAGGATCACCGTCACCGCCGGAACAGGTACAAACGATACCCGCTCAACGGTCGACCTATCGGTCAAAGCTCGCCAGTGTGGAGTCGACGCTGTTCTTGTGGTGACGCCTTACTACAACAAGCCAACGTCGACCGGACTCGTGGCGCACTTCCGTGCCATTGCCGACGCAACGGATGTGCCAATGATCATCTACAATGTGCCGGGCCGCACCGGACAGAATGTCTCAGCGGAAACACAGCTGGCTGTTGCCGAGGCATGCCCAAGCGTTGTGGCCACAAAGGAGGCCTCGGCGAATCTTGAGCAGATGTGCCAGATCATGCGGCATGCGCGCGGCGGCTTCACGCTGCTTGCCGGCGATGATGTGCTGACGCTTCCAGCCATTGCCTGCGGGGCAGGGGGCGTGATCGCCGTCATCTCCAACTACGCCCCTAAGCGCTTCGGACGTTTGGTGCGTGCCGCACTCGAGGGGGATGTGTTGACCGCTCGAGCTGAACAGATGGCTCTCATGCCGTTCTTCACGGCCAACTTCATCGAGTCGAATCCGATTCCCGTAAAGCACATCATGCACGTGCTGGGCCACATCCAGTGCGAGTACCGCCTGCCCCTTACCAAGGCCTCAAACGCCACGCAGGAGGCCCTTGGCAGCATTATGCAGGACTTTGTTGACGCATGACAATGCCGCGTATCATGGGCATTGTGAATGTGACTCCCGATTCATTCTCCGATGGCGGAATGTTCGATGGCACGGCGGCAGCCGTGGAGCATGCTCTCATGCTCGCAAGGCAGGGGGCTGACATACTCGACATTGGCGGAGAGAGCACACGTCCGGGCGCCGAGCCGGTATCGCTCGCCGCGGAACGCGAGCGCGTGATCCCCGTGATCGAAACGATCCGCTCTGCCAACCCCGAGATACAGATCAGCATCGACACGACGAAGTCCACCATCGCCCGCTTGGCCGTTGCCGCGGGTGCCACAATGGTCAACGACGTAAGTGCCGGCCGAACCGACCCCGACATGCTAGGCACCGTGTCCGAACTCGGCGTCCCGTATGTGGTCATGCACATGCAGGGCACACCCGGCACCATGCAGTCCGATCCGCGCTACATCGATGTGGTAGCCGAAGTGCGCAACTTCCTGCTCGAACGCGTCGATGCTGCCCACAGCCTTGGCATTGGCCAGGTCTACGTCGACGTAGGCATCGGCTTCGGAAAGACCTATGAGCACAACCTCACGCTGCTCGATAATCTCGCGTCATTCAACAACATCGGTGCCGGCCAACTGCTCGGAATCTCCCGCAAACGATTCATCGGCACAATGTTAGGAATCAACACCCCCGCCGACCGCGACCCTGCCACCGCAGAACTACATGCCAAACTCCTTCCCGCCAGCGTTAGCATCATCCGCGTCCATAATGTGGAGCTGGTGAGGAAGAGAGTGACGAGTGACAAGTGACAAGTGACGAGTGACGAGTGACAAGTGACGAGTGACAAGTGACGCACAACGCCTAACAGGCTGTGCTGCAGCTCAGCCCACGGCTTCAGCCGTGGGATACCGTGGGCGTCATTCCCGCGAAGGCGGGAATCCGAGTGACAAGTGACGAGTGACAAGTGACGCACAACGCCTAACAGGCTGTGCTGCAGCTCAGCCCACGGCTTCAGCCGTGGGACGCGTTGCGGACGTTACCGCGCATTACACATCGCGTACCCCGGGCCAAGGCCCGGGGCTAGTAATTCCATGGTGTGTGGTTGCCACATTATCCCAGACCGCGCAAAAATGTTTCACCACCCAGGCGTGATTCAAACCCACGATCGGAATCATGGATTTACTAGCCCCGGGCCTTGGCCCGTGGTACGAGTGACCCAATATTATTGCGTATCCCACGGCGAAGCCGTCCCCCACGGCGCAGCTGTCTCGCACGCCGAAGGCGTCCCCCACGCCGAAGGCGTTTCCCACGGCGCAGCCGTCTCTTACGCCCGATACTCGGCCACGTCGATGCCGATCTTTTTGATGCGGTTATGCAGTGTTTCGCGGCTCATGCCGAGGATGGCGGCGGCTTTGGAGACGTTGCCTGCTGTGCGCTTCAGAGCCTGCTCGATCTTGGAGCGGTCGTCGGTTGCTGGATCTGCTTCCGAGGAAGCCGGCGGTTGAGACGACGTTGCAGTTGCAGCAGGCTGAGCGGCTGCGGCTGTGTTGGCGCGCGCTGCATCCATTGATCGTCCGATGATGCGGTGCACGTCGGCCACTTCGAGCTCGTCGCTCGAGAGCGTTTGCAAGGCCACACGAAGCGTACTGGCAAGTTCGCGCACATTGCCGGGCCAGTGGTACTGACGCAGGTAGTCGATGGCGGCAGGGGAGATCGTCTTGGAGTCACCGGCTTCGCGGTTATGCTTCGAGATGTAGAAGTCCACGATGGCGGGCACATCATCCAGGCGATCACGCAGAGGCGGAATGAAGATCTCGCACTCTCTCAGTCGGTGGTAGAGCTGATCGCGGAACTTACCCTCGGCCATGGCTGCGATCAGGTCGCGGTCCGTGGCACTGATAAAGCGTATGTCCACCGGTTCCACCTCAACAGAGCCGAGGCGGCGCACACCTTCCTGCTCCATTGGCAGAAGAAGGTTGGCCTGAAGCTCAGGGGGCATGTCTCCGATCTCATCCATGAACAGTGTGCCCTTGTGAGCCTTTTGAAAGAGGCCGATCTTGTTCTCCATGGCGCCGGAGAACGAGCCGCGTTTGTGTCCGAAGAGCTCACTCTGGAACAGGTCGCGCGGAATGTTGGGAATGTCCACGGTCACAAACGGTTGCTTGCCGCGCCGGCTCACGGTGTGAAGAGCCTGGGCGACGAGTTTCTTTCCGGTGCCGGTCTCGCCAAGGACCAAGACGTTGAGGTCTGTGCGTCCATAAAGCATGATCAGATCGGCGACCTCCATCATGGCACGACTTGTGCCAACGATGCCCTGCGCTTCCATCACACGTCTGCGATCTTCTTCGTTGGCAGCACTGCGCAGGCGATCCATTGAGCTTGAAAGAACGCCAACAAGGCGATCGTTGCTCAGTGTAGACTTATCGATGAAGTTGATCGCACCGAGCTTTGTGGCCTGAACGGCCATCTCGATCGTACCCTTGCCCGAGATCATGATAACGGGGATCGACGGGTACTCGCGGATCGAGCGGCCAAGGACCTCGATACCCGTCATTGATGACTCGCTTCCGAACTCAATGTCGAGCAGCATCAGACCGACATCCGCGCTGTTGCGCGACAAGTACGTCAGCGCCTGCTCGGGGCTGTTATAGACCTCGGGCGTCCATCCTTGCGAACGCACGACGTCGGCAATAGTGGCCGAGAAATCGCGATTGTCATCGACGATGAGGATCTTCAATGACGGATTCATTTGGTGACGAGGTTCATCAATTGGTCGTATTCTTTGCGCATGTCCCGACTCTGAAACGTCTGCAGATCCGGGTTCCATGCGGCGCGTAAATATACGTCCGTGGCAGGGTTGAAGTACTCGATGAATCGCCCCTTGCGAGCGGCCGTATTCAGCGCCTGCGTCTTGAGGAAACAGGCGTTGACGGATGCCGCTGCGGCACAGTAATCTGACTGATCGACATGCAGCAGGTATTCATCCATCACGTTCTGCGTGACGGGTCCAGAGTAGTGAAAGATCTCGCCCTTCGTATTCATGCGATACACGTCGACGACCTGTAGGGAGTCATCCTGCGTGCCCCATCGAATGGTCAGCTGACCCGTCTTCTCTGTTACGCAGGGGGCGAGCGTGGTCGGACGAGGCGTCGTGCACGCAGCAAGCGCGCACGATAGTATTACGAATGCGATGTGAAGGCGTCGAGACGCGATAGGCATCGTTCCAGTCCAAGTAATTGAACGGTTCTGAAAAGGTCGGCTCCTACTTCACGATGCGTCAGCACCAGTCGGAGTGGCTTCATGAGTGCTCCCGACTTGAGTCCAACGGACTCTGCCGAGCGCTGTGCAAGCCCCTTGAATGAATCGGCGTCGGCGATGACCGAGGCATCAAGCCCCTTGCGAAACGTATCAAGGGCAGAAGATATTTTGTCGTTGCCGTCGAGCATCGCTTGAGCTTCGGCCGAAAGTGGCACGAGAGCATCCCCAAAGAGGTAGTCGGCAAACTCCGCAATGTCAGCCACAAACGTCACGCGCTCACGCACGAGTGCGATGACCTCGGCCACGAATGTTGGGTCAACGTAGTTGAAGCCCCTTTCAACGAGCACGGGGTGGAGTTCTCGGGCCAGATCTTGCGGATCGCGCTGCTTCAGGTACTCGCCGTTCATCCAATTGAGCTTCTGATAGTCAAAGACGGCACCGGCCTTGTTGACTCGCTCAAGTGTGAAGGAGTTGACCAGATCCTGCATCGAGTAGAACTCGTTGTCGGAGCCGGGATTCCAACCGCAGAGTGACACGAAGTTGACGAGGGCGTCGGGAAAGAACCCTTTGCGAATGAAGTCCTTCACCATCACATCGCCATGCCGCTTGCTCATCTTCGATCTATCGGGATTGAGCAGCAGCGGAACGTGCGCAAACGTTGGCGGTTCCCAACCAAAGGCCTGATAGAGAATGATGTGCTTCGGCGTCGAGGGGAGCCACTCTTCGGCGCGGATAACGTGCGTGATCTCCATGAGGTGATCGTCGACCACGTTGGCCAGGTGATACGTCGGGAATCCGTCGCTCTTGAGCAGGATCTGATCGTCGATCTCGCGTCCGTTGACGATCACCTCCCCGCGGATGATGTCGCTGAAGCGCACATCCTGGTGCAGAGGCACCTTCAAACGGATAACGTGCGCAGCCCCTTCGTCGAGAAGTCTGCGCGTTTCCTCCTCACCCAGCGTGTACTGATTGCGCATTGCCGAGCGATCATACTTCGGCGCGATGCCGGCGGACTGCTGACGAAGGCGCATCGCATCAAGCTCTTCAGACGTGTCGAAGGCATAGTATGCCGTGCCGTTCTCGACGAGCTTCATGCCGTATTCGCGATAGAGATCGAATCGTTCGCTTTGCGTGTACGGGCCATGATTGCCGCCCACATGAGGCCCTTCATCGAAGGTGATGCCGGCCCATGCAAGTGAGGCGATCTGTTCTTCGATGGCACCTTCGACAAATCGCGTGCGATCGGTATCCTCAATGCGCAGGATGCAGCTGCCGCCGTTATGTCGAGCAAAAAGGTAGTTGTAGAGCGCCGTGCGCAGACTACCGATATGCAGAAAGCCCGTTGGTGAGGGGGCGAATCGTACGCGAACGCTCATAGTGATTGCTCCACTTCGGCATACGTCTTTTCCGTTTCGTACACGCGAACGCGGACCGACGTGATGCGGTTTGGCGCCGGGAGCTTGGCGCAGACATGTTCAAGAAGAAGCCGAGCAATGTTCTCGGCCGTTGTGGGCATATCGACGACGACGGTCTTCATCGAGTGCGACTGAAGGAAGTCCAGAACAACATTGTCGGATGCATCGCAAAGGAAGCAGTGGTCCAACTCGTCGATCTTATCCTGGATCAACCACTTCATGTCGTAGTAGTCCATCACCATGCCGTGGTCATCCGGATGGCCCGTCAGGATGACGTGTGCCTCGTAGGAGTGCCCATGCATGTTTCGACAGAGTCCCTCGTGAAAGGGCAACCGATGCCCCATTTCCCAACGGAACTGTTTTGATATCGTCGTCAGCATCATTAGCCCTTGGTATACTCGGCGCGGATAATGCTGTTGATTCCGCCGCGAGCCTTCCAGTCAGCCGTTACCTGCATCCAGAGTGGATCGCATGCCGCCACGAGATCATCAAGGATCTGATTGGTGACCGCTTCGTAGAAGATCCCGCGCTGCCGGAAATCGAAGTAGTAGTACTTCAGAGCCTTCAGCTCGATGCAGGTCTCGTTGGGGATGTACTCCACGGTGATGGTGCCGAAATCGGGCAGCCCCGTTTTGGGGCACACCGAGGTGAATTCGGGGTTGACGTGGGTGATCGTGTAGCGCCTGCCGGGGCGCGGATTGGGGAAGGTTTCGAGATTCATGGCGCAAAATTACCACCGAGAGCGTCGCGACGGGTTGTTGGTCGCAATGAAGGGGGCTTTCTATGAAAAAAAGAGCGGCACCGGCCATGGAGCAGGCCGGCGCCGCCGGGAGGCGCCCTATGTCTCGGTGTTAGATCGAATCCGTGGTGCAGATCCGTCTCGAAACGGCGCTTTCGAAAGGTTACACGTCAACGACTGTCGACGGGATTTAGTTCAGATCTTGGCCAATGTCGCGCAGATATCGTAATCGTTGAGGTCATTCCATCGGATAGCTCATCGGCAGCACTGCAAGGACCGGCTCCTTGACCGCCAGACGTGTGACAGCCGACGTATGCTCAACCTGACGGCGCAGTGGGGCCGGCATGGCTTCATACACCTGGCGGGCACCCACCGGGTCCGACGACACGCGAGCAAGCATGCTCTCGACCACGCTGCGGGCCGATGCACCGGCTGACGGTTCATCGCCTGCCTCGGCATCCTCGTCTTTTCCGAACATGGCAAGCAGGGCTTCGAGTCCATCCTGCTGACGTGGGAAGCGCGTGATCGCGACCTTCTCATCCTTACCGGCGCCGATGCGCTTCTTCATCGCTGCAATGGCAGCATTGAGTCCACCCTCGACGTCCACTAAGCCCCTTTCAAGAGCAGCTGCGCCCGTCCAGACGCGTCCACGGGCAAGCAGACGCGTGGATTCGAAATCCTTGCCCCGCGAGTCTGCCACCTTCTGAACAAATCGACGATACGTATTGGCGCCGTAGCTGCGCAGGCGATCACGCTCGGCATCGGTCATTGTAAGCAGCGGGTTCATGAAAGCTGCCGAAGCCCCGAGACTGATCGTGTCGACCGTGACGCCGACCTTGGAGATGGTGCCGGCGAAGTTCGGCAGCGACATGATCACGCCGATCGATCCGGTGATGGTGGCAGGGTGCGCAACGATGGTGTCGCAGGCCATGGCCATGTAGTACCCACCGGAGGCGGCCACGTCACTCATGGAAGCGTACACTGGCTTCTTCTTGCGCACTTCGCGGATGGCCGTCCACATCTCGTCGGAGGCAAAGGCCGAACCACCCGGACTGTCGATGCGAATGATGATGCCGTTGACATCTTCATCGTCGGCGGCCTTCTTCAGCTGCTTGATGAAACTCTGTGAATAGACTCCGTCTTCCTCAAATGGACCACCCCGCTTGCCGGAGTTGATCGTGCCGCTGGCGTAGACGATCGCAATGCCTTTGTCGCCGCTTGACTCTTCATCCTTGGCCTGATCGATGTAGCGCGACACGCTTACGGTGCGCAGCTTGGTGTACTCGGTGGTATCGTTCGGATTCATCCGAGCATGGATGCGGCGGCGCACTTCTTCTTCGTGGACAAGCGCGTCGACCAGACGGTAGTGCTTCAACGTGTCAGGCTCAAACACGCCGTGATCCATGACGGCTTTGATGTATGCAGGTTCCAGGCGACGTGACTCGGCCACGGTTGTGACGAACATGTCCGTACGCTGCTCGAGAAGTGCACGAACTTCTTCCTTGGCCGGCTCCGACCACTTGTCTCGTGTGAACATTTCGGCAGCAGACTTGTATTCCTCAAACTGTTCGACGTGCCACGTAACACCAACCTTATCGAACAGGCCCTTCATGAAGGGGGCTGATGCGCCGAACGATGTGAACTCCATGAGTCCCTCATGAGGCATGAAGATCGAGTCGGCAACCGAAGCCAGATAGTACTGCGACTTGGTTCCCATGTCGATGTAGGCATAGACGAACTTCCGTGAGCGCTTGAAGTCCTCGATAGCATCACGCACCTCGGCCAGCTTGGCCATGCCGGCGCCGGAGGGGCCACCGGTTATGTAGAGGCCCTTGATCTTATCGTCACTCTTTGCCTTGCGGATTGCATCAAGCACGTCGTAGAGCGACTCGCCGCCTCCGCCCCCTGAGAACGCTGCAAACGGATCTTGCGTGGAGGTCTCTTTGAGTCCACTCGACAGGTCGATCATGAGAACCGTATTCTCCTTGATCGGCCCGTGCTTGGAGCCATCCTCGAGTCCGGCAAAGAGTCCGCCAATGACCGCACCAATGAAGACCATGAAGACGACCAGTCCCATTAGAAGCACTCCGCCAATGACGGCCAGTGGTATCCACCAGCGGCTCCTGCGAGGCGGCGGTGCATACGGCGCGGCGTAGTTGGGGATTGGTTGAGGAGTTCCACCCGGTGGAGGCGGGATTGGTGGCTGTGTATCTTGCATGGTGGCTTTTCCCTGACAGAATGGAGGTAGTGACGTTTTGTGAATCGCGCTTTTGACACGGCAGAATCCTGGAAGGTTTCACTGCCGACCTCGACGATGTTGACGTACGACCTTCCGTCGGACAGAATTGCAATGCATCCGCTCGAAGAACGTGACGCCAGCAAACTGCTGGTATGGCGCAGTTCGGACGTGCCGATCGAGCATACGAAATTTCGCGGTATCGCCCCCTTGCTTGATGACGACTCTCTCTTGATCGTGAACCAGACACGTGTCATCGCCGCGCGGCTCTATGCCCGCAAGCCCACCGGCGGCATGGTCGAGGTCCTCATCACCGATCCGGTCGCCCCTTCCACAGATCCGGCCGTGGTGCTGGCCATGAATGAAGCATCGCAGTGGCGGTGCCTCATTGGTGGACGCAATGTGCACCCGGGAATGGAGCTGGTTGGAAGCGACGGCAGCCTGATGATTCGCGTGCTGGATCGGACCTCCACCGAAGGCATCGTTGAGCTCGCTTGGGAAGGGGGCTCATCATTGTCCGAGATCATCGATCGCTGCGGAGCCGTGCCGTTGCCTCCGTACATTCAGCGCGAGGTTGAGCGAGCCGACGAGGAGCGATATCAGACGATCTATGCTCGTGATCAGGGCTCGGTGGCAGCACCGACGGCAGGCCTGCACTTTACCGAAAGAGTGATGCAGGACATAGCCGGTCGAGGAATCGATGTGGCTCGTGTGACGCTGCACGTCGGTCTCGGCACGTTTCGTCCGGTCGAGGCCGGTGATCTGCGCGACCACGTCATGCACAGCGAACGCATCATCGCAACCGACCACGAGGTGCAGCGCATGGCCGAAGCAGCAAATAGAGGAGTAACCTTCACCTGCGTGGGCACCACCTCGATCCGCACGATGGAATCCCTGTATCTATGGGGCTCCCGTCTCTTGCGCGATGGCGATCAGGGGGCTGTGCCGGTCAGCATTGATCAATGGGACGCATTCGATCCATCGCTGCATGTGGCATCAAGGGGCGAGTCTTTTGCTCGTGTGAGTTTGTGGATGCAGCAGCATGCCATGACGTCGCTCCACGGGTCGACGCAGCTGATGATCGCTCCCGGCTGCATGATCCGTTCGACAGATCGACTGATCACCAACTTTCACCAGCCAGGCAATACGCTTCTTGCACTGATAGCGGGATTCGTGGGCACGGACAACTGGAGGGTCATCTATGATGCGGCCCTTGCCAACGACTATCGATTCCTGAGTTACGGAGACTCGTCGCTGCTGTTTCGCAATGAGGCTACCTGACGTCGCACAAGGAGCACAGTCCGGGGGAAGGTGGAGATCACTCGCATCCCGCGCGGACATGTAACCACGGGCACGACCACGCCGTTGGTTGGCACGGCACTGATCTGGCATCGCAGGTCAAGACGCGTTAGCTCCGAAAGGTCCTGCACACCTCCACGAAGGGTGACGCGCAGCCGGCCAGGCCTGATGACGTAGCCCATATCGGCAAGCCCCTTAGCAAGAGTGATCTCAACATCCTCAATGGTCACATCGGCAACCTGCTGAACGGGGAAGTGGACGCGTACGGTCTTGGGCATGACGTCGACCATCGAGCGTAGTGAATCGCTCAGCGGCACGTCGATGGTGAGGCTCTCATGCACATCGTCAAGGATGATCTTTTTGGTGGACCACTGCGTGAGCGGCTCGAGAACTTCCTTGATGCCCCTTAGCGTAACGCTGGCTCGATCGGCACGTGGTTCCGACGGCATGATGAAGCCCGGCCGGCACATGATGCCGTGTGACACGACCAGCGGAACGCTCTTGAGTTCAGGAGTCCCGGTACGCAGGGTAATGTCGACCGGTGACACACTAAGAACACGCACGCCAAGTGATGCTGCCAGCTGACTCACAAGGGTTGCATTGCTGATGCGAAAGGCATTCGGCTCGTCCTGAGCCTGTTCGGCAAGCGCAAGCGTGCACGTTTTCGGATGGTTGTACAGCAGGAGGTTCGCAATCTGCAGGCCACTGGTGCGGACGCGCGTCGATACCGACATTGGAACGTTGGAGATGATGGTCTGGCCGGCCGGAGGTACCACGGTGATGGGCACGTCGATGTCATCCTCGTACGTGCGTGTGAGGGTGACGTAGGCCCACAGACCGCAGGCCATGACGATCGAGACGATCAGTGTCGCAGCGTTTGATCGTCGTGCAGCCATGAAATGTCCGATGGGTCGGTGTTAAAAACGCCGCGAAGCTCTTCGCGACGTGTGATCAGCTGAGCAATGCGAAACATGATCCGCTTGCGCTCATCTACGTCGGCCATTGATTCAAGTGACTGTGTGGAGGCATCGATTCGCTGATGCACGCGGTGGATCTCGATGTTGACGAGTGAGTCGCGAATCGTTCGATGAATGTCGTAGCCGGGAACTTCCACATCGAACTGTTTCCATGACAAGCTCGGCGATGATGCTGCGAACATCATATCCGCTAGCTCGCGGCGTTGCTCTGACGTGAGCGACGGGTCATGAAGCACATACTCAGATGCGTCAGCATGCTCCTCGGTGCCAACCAGAATGCTGCGGAAGATGATGCGACCACCCTCGCTCCAAAAGCTCTCGGGTGTGACGTGATACTCGTTCAGGGCGATGGCCAGAGCATCGGGTACGCTAAGCATCGTGCGGATGAGCTCGCGTTCGGATGGAAGCAGCGCTGCCACGTAGGTAGGCTTGTCTGCAGGAACGGTAGGTGCGGTCGACGAAGGGGCTTGCCCCGAGGATTGCCGCACGGGCGCATCCGGAACGCGTGCAACCGGACGTGCGGCTGACCCGGCAACAACGCGTTGCAGCTCCTGTGAAAGAACTTGTTCGTTGAGTCGGAAAGCATCTGCCACATCGCGGATGAGAAATGGATGACGCAAAGTGTCCGGCACCGAAGCGATCCATTCCAGCATCGTGCGCACGGCCTTAGCCTGCTGCGTGGCATCGTCGAGCTGACCCTTTGATCGCAGTCGATCTACCTGATAGGTCAACCACGTCATGCCCTGATCGATCAACGTCCGAAGAGCATCCGCCCCTTTGTCGCGCACAAGCGAGTCCGGATCCGTGCCGGCAGGGAGCACCACACAACGAACGTCGTATCCGGCTGCAAGAGCAAGCTCGATGCCCTTGGTGATGGCCTTCTGTCCGGCCTCATCACTGTCGAACACCAACACGATAGTGTCGGCAAAGCGCTTGAGTATCCGCAGGTGCTCTGACGTCAGGGCTGTGCCCGAGCTTGCCACGACGTTGGTGATGCCGGCCTGGTGGAGGGTGATCACATCGGCCTGACCCTCTACGAGGATAGCGGTACGCTCGGCCTGAATGGCTCTCTTTGCTCGATCCAGTCCATAGAGAAGTTTACTTTTCTCAAAGACGATGGACTGCGGAGAATTCACATACTTAGGCTGTCCGGGGTCATCCGTAAGCGTCCGCGCGCTAAATCCAACAACACGTCCCGAAACGTCAGCGATGGCAAACATGGCACGCCCGCGGAATCGATCGTAGGTCTTCCCATCCTCCCGGGTGATGACCAGGCCTGCATCGACAAGATGTTCGATGGAATAGCCCCTTGAGAGCAGATGCTGCATCGTTGCGTCCCAAGCGGCAGGGGCCGCGCCGAGACGGAAATCTGTACACGTCTGCTCAGAGAAGCCACGTCGCGTAAAGAATGCTCGCGCCGGCGCCCCATCTGACGATCCCAGCACGTGCTGGTAGAACTCCGTGGCTTCCCTCAACGCACGCATTGCATTGTCTTGCCGGGCAAACTCGCCCGTTGGGTCATCTCGCTGCTGATCCGGTATCTCAATGCCAGCCCTTTGCGCCAGGTGCCGCACGGCATCGACAAACCCCATATGCATGTGCTGTTCGACGAACGTGATTACGTTGCCTGCCTTGCCGCATCCGAAACATTTGAAGATTCCCCGCTCGGCGTTGACGTTGAACGACGGAGTCTTCTCCTTGTGAAAGGGGCACAACCCGATGTAGTTGCGGTTGTTCTTCCGCAACTTCACGTGCTCGCCGATGACATCAACGATGTCCGACTGCTGACGCACTTGCTCGATGATGTGCTGGGGGATGCGCAAATGGGTTTTGGGTTTTGGGTTTTGGGTTGCAAGATACAGGGTTGCTCAGGTCATTAGTCGTCCGTTTGGATTCCCGCCTTCGCGTCAATGACGGAATGGATTCCCGCCTTCGCGTCAATGACGGAATGGATTCCCGCCTTCGCGTCAATGACGGAATGGATTCCCGCCTTCGCGTCAATGACGGAATGGATTCCCGCCTTCGCGGGAATGACGGCTGTCACCTGTAACCTGTAACCTGTAACCTGATGGGTCTCGACACCGCATCTGTGCATTCAAGCAGCAATTGGGAAAGGGGCTTGCCGGTGCGTGGACAAACTGCATCGGGGACGAGGTCGCAGGAGGGTTGGAGCACGAAACGCCGTTCATGCATTCGCAGGTGGGGGATGTGGACGTCCTCATCGTCGAGAATGCTGTTGCCGACGAGGATCACGTCGATGTCTATCTCGCGTTCATGCCAGCGTTGGCGCTGCTGGCGTCCGAGGTAGAGTTCGAGGTCCTTGCAGGCATCGTGGATCTGCCGTGCCGAGGCGTCAGACGTACCGGTTACGGCGACGTTGATGAAACGGGGCTGATCGGTGACGCCGACAGGCTCGGTCTCGTAGAACGGCGACACGTGAACGTCGTCCAAGACGTTCTTTTGCAGAAGTTCGATTGCATTCGACAGAGTCGCGATCGGATCGCCGAGGTTGGCGCCCAATGACAGCAGAACCAAGGCCACGATCAGATCTCGCGCACCAAGGTTACCTCGGTCTCGACATGGTCCAGCACCTGCTGGATCGGCACCGAGAGCTTGCGCACACGAATCGTGACCTGACGCACGATCTCCATGCGATCGAGGATTCCGGAGGCGATATCCGAGGCAAGCGTTTCGATGAGCTCGCAGCTTTCACCAGTCATGTACTCGTTGACCACGAAGAGCAGATCCTCATAGTTCACGGTGTCGCTCAGATCGTCGCTCACCGATACCTTGACCGGATCGAACCATACGTCTACGTCGACCTGGTAACGTCCACCCAGACTGCGCTCTTCTTCACGGACACCGTGAAATGCAAAGAACTCGGCGTTGGCAACGGAGATGCGGGCTAGCGATGATTGGCGTTTCATGATGTCAGGTGGTGATATGGGGTGATGAATCGGCCCCCAAACTACCGCCGAATTGGGTAATTTTGACAAACATTAACGGTGATCATCATGGCAATGAATAAACAACTTGTTGACGCGTTCAACGCTCAGATCCAGGCTGAGTTTCAGAGCGCTTACGTCTATCTCGGTATGTCGGCGTGGTTCACGGAGAACAATCTCCCGGGCTTTGCTCAGTGGATGCGCGTTCAGTGGGAAGAAGAAACGCAGCATGCGATGAAGCTCTTCGACTTCCTGCATAACCGTGGTGAAAGCGTCGAACTTCGCCCCCTGACCGCTCCAAGCAGAACTTACTCGTCGGCTCTGGATGTGTTTGAGCATGTGCATAAACACGAGCAGTCAATCACGTCGAGTATCAATGACCTTTACGAGCACGCCCTCAACACCAAGGATCTTCCGTCGCAGATCGTTCTGCAGTGGTTCATCAACGAGCAGGTTGAAGAAGAGGCCCTCGTGATCGAGATCATTGAGCGTCTCAAACTTGTCGGTTCTGATGGACCATCGATCTATCTCCTCGATCGCCAGATGGCCACACGCACGCCTGGTGCGGAAGAGGCCTGAGACGAATCGAGATGGTTGAGCTTTCCTGGCAAAGAACACGCCGGTACCTCGATTCATTGAAGGGGGCTGCCATTGCTGTCGTCGGCGATGTGATGCTTGACCGCTATTACTGGGGATCGGTGCACCGTGTCTCTCCCGAAGCCCCTGTGCCGGTGGTGGACGTTGAGCACGAGACAGCGCATCTGGGCGGAGCGGCAAATGTGGCCATGAATCTGGCCGGACTCGGGGTACGCCCCCTGCTGGTTGGTGTGATCGGGCATGATTCGGCCGGAGAGACCGTGCAAGCGCTGTGCCGGGAGACCGGACTTTCGTCGAGCTGCTTGGCCGTAAGCGCCGAGCGACCAACAACGACCAAGACGCGGATCATCGGAAACAACCAGCAGATCGCCCGCATTGACCATGAGGTGCGGAACTACATCGACGAACGGGTTCGTGATCAGGTGATGCATACGCTTGCCGAGTGCGATGATCTGCGTGGCATCGTTCTGGAGGATTATGACAAGGGGCTTCTGTCGCCCCTTCTCATCACTGATGTCATCAGCATGGCTCGCCAGAGGCAGATACCTGTATTTGTCGATCCGAAGCGACGTCAGTTCTTCAACTACGAACACTGCACGGTCTTCAAGCCCAATCGCAAGGAAGTATCCGATGCGCTGGGAGTTCCTGTTCGCACCATGGAAGATGTCGAACACGTCGGCCGTGCGTTGTTGGATCGACTGCAATGTCAAAGCGTCCTGATCACTCTGGGTGCTGAGGGCATGATGCTCATTGAGCGTGATGCTGCACCTAGAACTGTGCCAACGCGCGCGCGTAAGGTGGCTGATGTTTCCGGGGCGGGAGATACGACCATTGCAACGCTGGCCGCAATGGTCTGCGCCGGCGCATCCATTCCCGAAGCGGCTGCCTTGGCCAATGTTGCTGCCGGCCACGTGGTGGCTGAGCCCGGCATCGTGGCGATCACGAGTGATCAGCTGGTTGCTGATGTGGCAGGCCTCGCCGAAGGTTCGGCATCATGATCGTTGCCTCATCCGAACAGCTTAGCCAGCTCGTTAGCCAGCTTCGCTCGGAGGGACGTCGCGTGGTGTTCACCAATGGCGTGTTCGACATTCTGCATGCCGGGCATACGACCTATCTCGATGCGGCGAAGGCGCTTGGGGATGTGCTTGTGGTCGGACTCAACACCGATGAATCGGTGCGCCGTCTGAAGGGACCTGAACGGCCCATTAACACCGAGCTCGACCGTGCAACGGTCCTTGCCGCTCTGCGCAGCGTCGATCACGTTGTGTTGTTCTCAGACGATACGCCGCTGGACCTCATCAGGGCCATTCGACCTGACGTGTTGGTAAAAGGGGGCGACTACACGCGGCAGACCATTGTTGGAGCCGACGATGTTGAAGCTTCGGGTGGCACGGTGGTGACCATTCCGTTGGTGGAAGGGCGGTCGACCACCAACATCATCAATCGCGCGCGAACGGTCTGAACCAGAGTTCGCCGATGCTAACACTGGCCATGAATCGGCCAAAGTACTCTTGCAGCCCGGTCGAAGGTCCACGAAAGCCCCCTTGCAGGGCTAGGTCAACCGTGGCAGAACCGCCGAGAGGGAAGTCCATGCCAAACGAACCAAAGTACTCGTTCACGTCTTGTCCGTTCACCGTGTAGTACTGGCGCTGATAGGCGATGCCTGCTCTGTAACCAAGTTTATCGAAGAAGGTTGGAGCATATCCTGCGGCCGTCTGACTGAATCCGATCGACAATCGCATGAACTGTCCCAGCGAAGCCCACTGTGGAACGTTCATCGTCACCGAAGAAAGGTCTGCGATCTCAAGGTCGGCCCCAAGCATCGTGCGGCCCTTGTTGAATGATACACCCAGTCCGTATGAGAACGGAAGTCCGGTGGTTCCGCTCGACGTGGTCGTGGTGTCGTAGTATGTGGCCGTACCGAAGAAGCCGACAACGCTGCGCGTGACGGTGTAGCTGGCATCGGCCCCGCCCGACACGAAGGCGCCGATGGACCACGAGGGATTCGGACGAAGGTAGAGTCCCGAGCGCAGCAGCAGACCACGCACGTCGAAGCCTGTAAGCGTGCGTACGCGTTCTGAGTAGGTCGACGTGCCGACCTCGTCGGTCTGCGATGTCAAACCGAACAGGATATGCGTTGAGACGCCGGCATAGAGGATCGGTAGGATGCGGTACGACGCGCCGAGCTGTATCGTGGAGACTCCTCCCGAGCCGATCTGTGAGCTTCTGCCGTTGGGGCGTGTTGAGTCCGCGGCAGAGCCAATGACGCGTTCGACGGCATAGTTCATGCTTGAATACGGGGTGACGCCGAAGTTCACGCCAAGGCCCATTGCCGTATCGATCGAGAACAGCGCCAAGATCCCGTCGACTTCGCCATTGTATTGGTTTGTCGATCCATCGCGTGCGGTTACCGAATGCTGCGAGAATCGGTAGCTGGCCTGAAGTCGAGTGAAATTCGACATGCCGAGAAGGGCCGGGTTCACCACGTTGATGCCGTGATCGTTCGGCATGGCGATACTAGTGCCGGCCATGCCATCATAGAGCGCACCGGACGAAAGTCGAAGGTCGCCAAATCCCAGGGTCGAGTAATTCGAGCCCCCTTGCCCCATCAACTGCCGACCGGGGGCGCAGAGAATCAGAGCTGCACCAACCAAGATTGAGAGGCGCGCTATCACTTCTTCACCGGCGGAATTGTGTAGATCATCGTCAGCCGTGGACGCAAAGCTTCCGAGGCTGTTGTGCCATGGAACACCAGCCGATTCATGGCCCAGAACTCATTCCCTCCGGTGGCTTGGAAGGTGAGTGTAGCCGGCTTCCGACTTCTGAGCATCACATCGATCAGCGGTCCGATGTTGCGGAATCTGTAAGTGCCTGATGAGTCGGCACTCGATTCGATAACGATGGGCTGTCCGGTAGGGGGCTGGTAGCGCAAGCTGATCTTCTGATCACGTCCCGACGTGCCCACAACACTTGCTTGTTGATCCAGGGTCAGCCGCATGTCTCCGCCCATGATCACGGCGTTGGCCGGTATCGAGTCGAGCCGCACCGTCATCTGAAACTTCACATTGCGGGATCCTTGTATCGTCAGCGACGTGGCAGGGGGCTCTGCGTCATTGACGAAGCTAGCGACGGTTGATTCCAGCGAGTAGATCTGCGTGGTCGTATCTCTTCGGCTCCGAGTGATCACGCGAAGGCGCGTCTTCTGAGCACCGGAAGCAGAGTTGCGGAACTGGCGGATCTGCTTCATGTTCGTCGGAACGATGACGAATCCATAGACGGTCTTGAGCTTTGCCGTGTCGCGGGAGGCCACAAGCCACCGCTTAACAGCCGACTGATCGAACGGGATATTGATCACCGTCGAATCTGCCACGATGCTTGGAAGGGGCTCGGAATAGGTTGCGATCGGCTTGTCTGCTGTTGAGTAATACTCCGAAGCATCAGCCCCGTTCCAAACTGAATCCCACGTGACGTTGGCGAACCAGAACTTCTTCAGCTCATACACTTTGAACGACATCAGCTTGTCGGCAGTGTCGCCAACGGCATATCCTTGAGGGAAGAGTTGAAGGTTCGCGCTCGATACGTCAAATGTTGAGTCGGAGAACGACGAATCACCCAGTATCTCGGCCGGGTAGCGCAGGATCTCGACGAACATCCGGGCATCTGCTGTGCGGGTTGATCCAAGCAGGACGAATGAGGAGTTCACCAGCGGAAGCTCCGACGTCGTGGTTGTATCACCCGAAAGAAGAGGCAACGTCGCGGTTGACGCCGTATACAGTGTATCGGTGCCGGGGATCAGCTCGCTGCCAACGATCGAGGGGGCATCGTTGCATGAGATCACCGAAAGGCACAGGGCCAGCGTTCCGAGCCAGCCGAACAGTCGCAGACAGATGGGTCGGGTCACGGCTACTTAACGTCCTTGACCAGAGAGCGGTAGAACTCGTCGTAGTGTTTCGCAGATACGCTCCAGCCGACCGGGGTGGCCATTGCCCGCTGGACAATTCCGTCCCACGTGGTGTCTGATGCGTGCAGTGCCAGCGCGCGCTTCATCGTCTTCGTGATCTCGGCTGCATCACCCTTCTTCATCAGGAAGGCCATTCCTTTTGAGCCATCGGCACTAACGTCTGTAAGGCCTTCTGCGATTCCGCCAACGGAGGTGATCACCGGTATCGTGCCATAGGCCAGTGCGATACGTTGGAACTGTCCGCTGTTTTCGTGACGTGACGGTTTCAGCAGGATCGTTGATCCGGCAATTGCCAGATGCAGGAAGTCTTCATCCATAGGTGCGCGCATGGCTACCTGACGTGGATGCTTCTTTACAAGTGCTTCGGCCGACTTCTTCAGGGGCGTTGGCACGTCGAATCCAATCAGTACTTGAGCGCCGAGCTTGACCAGATCTGATGCTGCGGCGATCACGTGATCTGCGCCGCGCTCTTCCGTCAGGGGGCCGAGGAATGAAGCGAGTGCTTTTGAACCATCGACTTCAAGTCCGCAAGCACGCTGCAGTGATTCGCGTACCGATGATTTGCCGGAGGCATCTTCGGCATGGAACTTTGGACGGATCATCGCATCCGTCTTTGGATTCCACTGCAGAAGGTCGATCCCGTGATTGATTCCCACCAGAGGTTTCTTATTGAGAAGGGGCGACCAGTTCTCTTTGAACTCCTTCAGTGCAGTCAGTTCCGCAGCGTAGCCCGGAGACAGGGTCGAGACGCGGTCTGCGTATGCCATACCGAGGCGGGTGAAGTTCATCTTGTTCTTGTAGCGTCCTTTTTCGAGCACGTCGTCGGTAAGACCTGTCTTCTTCAGTGATTTTACCGGGAACACGCCTTGCTCGTTGAAATCTGTGATCGAGAAGACGACCTTGGTCTTCTTGAACTCCTGCTCATAGCGTGTGCGGATGTAGGCAGGGATCAGAGCCGTCTGCCATCCTACGCAGTGAATGATGTCGGGGAACCACCCAAGCAGCAGGCATGTCTCCAGCACCGTGCGGTTATAGAAGATGAAGCGTTCGTCGTTATCGGCGAATACCGTCCCGGTTGCATTGTCGTGTTCGATGCCCTTGTTCACGTCGAGATAGTTCGAATTCGTCGTGATATAGGCTTGAACTTTAACGCGAGGGTTGTTGATCGAGCTCGACTTCACCGTAGCCAGGTGTGCTTCCTCGCCGACAGGGATTGGTATATCGCGCAGTCGGTTGATCTCGTGAATACGGTTCTTTCGTTCTGAAATGAAGCCATACTTTGGCATCATGGCGCGGATGTCGTGTCCGATCTCACGCACGCCCAGCGAATGGGCGTAGCAGAGGTCGGCGAATTCCGACGTCTTGATGAATGGATAGATCTCGCTCGTTACGAACAAGATGCTTAGTGGTTTGGCCATGAAGTCAGCCCGTGTAGGTAGGTCAATACTCCCCCGAGCTGCAAAAATAGCGCTCAAAACGTCGCCTCCGACGTTATCCACAACGACGTACGTACTTTTTTTCGCAATTCTGGCAACTTTTCGTTCTCAGCATTTGCAGATTCAAATTTTCCCCTTATGTTTGTGGCCCCTTGAGCGCGCACGGCGCCAAAGGGGGCTGACAGACCGGCACCGCAACCGGCATTTACGATGACTGTAGCGGTGTTTTTTTGTGTCGAGTCGGGTGTTCTTTGACAGCCGGAAGGAAAGAGACAAGAAAACCATGCAAAGGGTAGGTTTTAAATCTACCCCCGTCATGAGCTCGCATCTGCAAGGATGCGGGAACATGCGATCGATTCGGAACAACAATGAAACAGCATCAAACAACTTCTACAACGGAGAGTTTGATCCTGGCTCAGGACGAACGCTGGCGGCATGCCTAACACATGCAAGTCTAGGGGCACTTCGGTGCCACTGGCGCACGGGTGAGTAACACGTAGGTCATCTGCCCCCATCACAGTGACAACCTCGGGAAACCGAGGCTAAACACTGATGAGGCCGAGAGGTCAAAGCGCAAGCGGATGGGGATGAGCCTGCGGCTGATTAGCTAGTTGGTGAGGTAATGGCTCACCAAGGCGACGATCAGTAGCTGGTCTGAGAGGACGAACAGCCACACTGGAACTGAGACACGGTCCAGACTCCTACGGGAGG
>VERF01000027.1 GCA_018882895.1 Candidatus Kapaibacterium sp. | reverse complement strand
GCCAAGGTCGGATTCGTCTGAAGCGTGCCGCCGATTGCCGACCACATGTAAGAGGCATCACGGATCTCCCTCACGTCATACGCAGCGGTATCACCGCGTTGCACAAGGCGACGTCCGCGCACAACCGCAGAGGAATGAGCGAGCTTGCCGCCGGTTGCATCCCACTTGAACTCCACTTCGGCGCGCGCCGAAGCGCTGCGGAATGTCGCGTCAAATGAGCGTAGGCCAGCCCCCTCATTCAGGAGCCATGACCCCAGCAGGCCGCTGTTCGGCTCGGTCATGCGATCGAACATCGAATGCCGGATCTGCCGTTCACTGCGCATGGTATTCCACACGCGGAAGTCGCGCATGGATCCCTTCCAGAAGGTGCGCGAGAACGGATTACCGCCGATGGTGAGCTGACGTAGCTCACCCGGCTGTCCGGTGAAGACCGAGCTGGCGGCTCGAACGCCGTTATAGTAGATGGCCATCGAATCGTGTCCATTGCTCACGAGCGCAACATGCGTCCACTTGCCGATGTTGTCGGCATACGACGTCGACACTCGACCCAGCTCACGCCAGTTGCCGAAGTCCCAGTATAGATTTCGATCACCCCACGGTGCATGTGACTGGAAGCGACGTGATTCGTTATCGGCCTGACCGATCATGAAGGACACACTGTTCATCACCTGTGCCGAGTCTACCAAACTCCAGTACTCAACAGTGGCGGCGCGGCCGCTGTAGAGAAAGTCGTCCGAGATCAGGCGGTTGCCGTTACCCTCGAGCGTTACGGCATGATTCGAACATGGCGTGCGCGTGGTGATGGTCGAGGTTGACCATGGTCCGTCGCCGTAGGTGTTGCGAGGACGAACCTGAACGATCACCGTTGAATCCGATGGCAGACCACGCAGAGGATAGGTGACCGATTTTGACCCGGCAATGGAAGGGATGTTATTGATGTCCATCATCACGCGCTTCGTGGCCGTATCCACGAGCTGCAACTGATACCACAGCGAGCCGCGCGCGGCAGAGCCCGCACTCCATGTAAGATCGTGCACGGCACTACGGACGGCGGGAGCCGTTCCCGTGCCGGCAGTGAAGCCGGTTGGGGCAAGCGTGACGGGATCTTCACAAAGGATGCCTGCCTGACTTGATGTCCAGAGGTTATCAGCACCAAGCGTCAGGATGCGCCCCCTGACGGCATCTCGAGCGGTTGTGCCGGATCCCTCATCCATACGCCACCATCCAACGACCTTTGCGCTTTCTGACGGCTGCGGCGTGCGGCGCATCATCGTGGTTCGGATCTCTTCGGCGGTGCGGACCACGTTCCAGACACGGAACTCGTCGACCATTCCATTGAACCACGTAGATGTTCGCATTCCGCCGATGGTCAGTTCTTTGAGATCAGCCGGTGATGCGGCCTCGTTGGCCTCAGCCACGGGCTCGCCGTTGACGTATATGGCCTTGAACGTGGATCCGTTGCTCACCAGCGCGATATGCGTCCACCGATCGTAGTTGTTGTCACCGAACGGACCCGAGATCCGCCCCTTACCTCCGATGTCTCCGTAGTCCCAGTAGATGCGACCGTCTTCCCATGGGACGTGACCCTGGAAACGATTACCGCCGTTATCGTTGAGGCCTACCATGAAGGTCGACGTTGGCCGAAGCGTCGAACGCTTCACATACGTCCAGAACTCCACTGTCACCGGCCCACCCTTCCACGTCAGCGATGAATCCGTGGCCTTGATGCCGGGCGTATCGAAGGACAATGCAGATCCTGCGCAGTTTCGCGTGGTGATGAATGTTGGAGCAGTTGACCATGGACCGATGACGGTCTGATTCATCGCTCGCACGCGCCAGCGGCGGGTGACGTTGAAGTCGAGCGGTACAACGATGTCGCCGGCATCACGCACAACAAAGACGTGCTCAAGATCCTGGAAGGAAGCATCGGTGGCCACATTGATCTCATACTGATCGGCCCCCTGAACAGAGGACCACACCAGATCAGCCATCGTAGGGACGCCTTGCGCACCATCCAGAGGGGAAATTGTTAAGGGGGCTTGTGGAGCGCCACCGGCAGGGTAGGACATCGGCTGCTCCGAGGCAGGTGCCGAAAAGACACTGAACTGCGAACCTCGCACCGTGCGGAGCGCATAGAAGTAGCGTCGGCCATTGACGAGCCCGTCATCGACGTAGGTATTGACCGATGGACGCAGTGACCGAACGCGCGACATGCTCGACTGGCTCTCGCCTCTCCAGAGCTCAATGCGTGCCGTCGGGTCCACATCAAGAAGTGACCACTGAACGATCACGCGATTGGCGCCAGCCTCGAGACGCACGTTGTACGGAGGGTTCAGGCCGCTGGCATTGAATTCACGCCAGAAACGATTGTTGGTCTTATTGGTATCGTCCTTGGCATCGACAAACAGCTCAACAATGTGAACGCCGTTGGCCAGGACCGGCGCCGGGGAGAATGAGATCGTGTCGCTGGCAAGCCCCTTAAGAAGAGGATGCACGATCGTGGTGTCAAACGAATATGCTCCGGCCCTGTTCCATCTCATGGTCAGACGCACGGAAACATCTCTGACATCGACGGTGCCGTTGTTGCGGATCACCACACGCGGAACGAACGGTGTTGCCGTGACGCCTTCGGTCGATGGGTCCACGATGTCATGGGCCTGCACATCCTGCTCGGTAACGATGGTGAAGGGTGCGTCCGAGACGTCGCTTGCTCCGGAGTTCAGGGTGCTGCGAACACGAACCAGGCATGTACGCGATGGTGTGAACGGCACAGCCCAGGTGTACTCACCGGGAAGCGATTCAACACTGCGCTGTACGGTGAACCACTCGGCTCCTGAGTTCGTCGAATACTCAATGAAAACATTCGGCGCCTGAGAGGCCGTGAATGTGATCTTGGCATTGCGGCCTGATATCAGAGTTTCGCCACCGTTGGGCGAGGTCACGCGGACCGTGCCTGAATCGCGGTCCACAACGCGAAACGGCCTGGTCATCGCATTGTTGGTGGAGAACTTATCCGACCACAGATCATGAGATGCGCGCAGCAGATAGTCACCCACCGTGTCAAGCGCTATCGCACTGAACGTCACCTCCTGCGACTGCCCGGGGTCGAGTCGGCCGAGCGTGGCAAACAGGGTTCGGCTGACGTGGTTGTCAAGATACGTTACCAAACAACGAACCTCAGCTCCGGTGATCGCCTTGCGTCCGACGTTGCGGATGACTGCCGCAGGGATGAAGGACTGTCGAGCAATGACCGACGCACCATTGATCGGCATGCGAATATCAACCACGGCAAGATCCGTATCGTGCTGAGAGCGCTCAGGTCCGGTACATGGAGAATTGGCCAGGACGCGGTTGAACAACGTAGCCACGCGCGGATGGAACTGCAGTTCGGTGCCGAGCGACTGAAGGTGACAGTAGCTCATGATCGTTCCGCGGCGCGTGCGTGTGCCTTGGTAGCATCCGCCTTCGGCATTCCAGCAGGAATCGATCGGAGGATTCCAGCCGCAGTTGTGCGTGTGCGACGAGCCGATGTTGTGGCCAAGCTCGTGCGACGTCACGTCGACGTCCCACTGATATCCCGGAGCCGGGAAGTTCACGCGTCCATCCACGCCGGAGACGTTGTACCCGTAGCCGCCGCAAAGAACACCAACCCACGCCAGACCGCCGCCGCCTTCTCCGGAAAGGAGGCACGTAACGCTGCGGTTGACGTGTTGCATCTTGTCATTCCAATGATCGCGAACCCTGCCGAGCTTCTCACCAATGTCGCCCGGATACGGATCGGTCGACGTCCACACCCTCAGGTACGGCACGCGCACCACAACGTTGGCATCGCGCAGAAAGATCATCGCATCGGCGCCGATGACGGCGATGGCAGAAGTGGCAGCCGTGGCAAGGTTGCTGCCAAGATTCCGGTAGAACGACTGCGTACAGTCCAGTGCCAGCTGTAGCGTTCGCTGCGTGGCATCCTGGGGTGCGTCGCCTTCAGCCCCTTTGGCTCTCTCCCAGGCCGAGACCATCTGCATGATCGAATCGGCCCGCTGCTGATAGTCAGGAAGCGTCTCGGATTGGCACTGCCGTGGAGTGCCAACACCTTGGGTGACCTCGTAGACGACGTGGGTAGAAGGGCGGCCGGCAATGACAGTGTCGGGGGAGATGAGCCAGCGCCGACGTCCATCAGGTTCCGGAACCTCGATGATGCCGACAACGTGATGCTCAAAGGCAGCGAGAAATACCGACGAGCCCGACAGGCCATCGATCGTTCCATGGAACAGTCCGTGCTTGGGAAGTTCAACGTGCCTCTCGCCATTGGCCGAATGCTCGATCAGCACAGCCTCAGGGGTGAAGAGCGAAAAGCTCGTTCCACTGATCTGAAGGTTTCTTCCGGGAATCGGAATTGTCAGCCGCACCTGCTGCCGGTCCATGGCAACGGCCTCAAGTAGTCCGTTCGGAGCCCTCAATAGCGCATGCTGCGCCGGAAGGGCCGCCGAGGTGCGCAGCTGTCCAACCCCCACCGGGGTGAACGAAAACTGCGCGGCAGCGGGAATTGACCAAAGAATGAAGGCGTGCAGAATCAGAGAGCGGATCGCCTGCGGCATCGATGACCTCTAGGTGATGAAGTGCGGCCAAAATACCCCCTTCCATGCTCATATTTGGGGATGAAATCGCTCTTCGATCTCCCCGGTGACGATGCCGAGCGCATCCTGGAACTGCGGCGCGAGATCCTCCGCCACGATCGGCTGTACTACGTCGAAGCACGTCCGGTGATCTCCGACCGCGAGTACGACCAGCTGCTCGACGAATTGATGCATCTTGAATCGGCACACCCGGAACTTGTCACGCCCGACTCGCCAACGCAGCGCGTCGGGGGTGAACCCATCGGGACGTTTGAGACCGTCACCCATTCCGTACCGATGTTGTCGCTGGCCAACACCTATTCACGGGAAGAGGTCGAGGACTTCGATCGCCGTGTTCGGCAGGCTCTGGAGGGGGCATCGCCACGCTACGTCTGCGAGTTGAAGTACGATGGCGTGGCCATGTCACTGACGTATCGGAATGGTCTGATGGTTCAGGCTGCCACGCGGGGTGACGGAGAGAAGGGCGATAACGTGACGGCGAACGTGCGGACCATTCGTGCCGTGCCGCTGAGGCTGGAATTGCCGGACATTCAGACGGCAACCGTACGCGGTGAGGTGTACATGCTCACCGAAACGTTCCTGGAGATCAACCGGCTGGCCGAGGCCAATGACGAGAAAGTTTTTGCCAACCCACGGAATCTTACGGCCGGAACACTCAAGCAGAAGAATCCCAAGGCGGTGGCAAAGCGTCGACTCGAATTCGTTGCCTATTGGCTCGATACGCAGGACGTGACGCTTGAGTCGCATTCGGCCAACATCGATCTTCTTAAGAAGATGGGACTGCCAACCTCTCCGGCAACCGCCATGTGTGATTCCGTCGAACAGGTCCTGGAGTTTCTCGCCGAGTGGGATGAACGCCGTTTCGAACTTCCGTTTCAGATCGACGGTGTCGTCATCAAGGTCGACTCGCTGCGTCAGCAACAGGAGCTTGGCTCGGTGGCCCGATCACCAAGGTGGGCCATCGCCTACAAGTACGAAGCAAAGAAGGCGCAGAGCGTGCTGCGCGACATCACCCTGCAAGTTGGACGCACCGGTGTGGTGACACCAGTAGCGGAGCTCACTCCCACGCTCCTGGCCGGGTCGACCATCTCGCGGGCCACACTCCATAACGAAGATTATGTTCGGGATCTTGATCTCTGCATCGGCGACACGGTGGTCATCGAGAAAGGGGGCGATGTGATCCCGAAGGTCAGCGCCGTGGTGCGTGAGCTGCGTCCGCCGACCGTTGAACGCTGGCATATGCCACATGTATGTCCGTGCCCGCGGCAGGCCCATATCCACCGTCCGGAAGGCAATGCCCAGTGGTTCTGCAACGACGCACGGTGTCCATGGCAGCTTCGGCGCACCCTTGAACATTTCGCCTCGCGTGATGCGATGGATATCGACGGGCTCGGCCAGAAGGCCATAGAGCAGTTCATTGAGGCCGGGCTTCTGACGTCGATCGCCGACATCTATCGTCTGTCGGAACGCTCCGATGCAATCCTCATGCTCGAACGCTGGGCTCCAAAGAGTCTGCAGCGATTGATCGACGGCATCAACGCCAGCAAGCAGCAGCCTTTCGAGCGTGTTCTGTTCGCTCTCGGCATCCGCTTTGTGGGCGAGGGCGTGGCAAAGATCTTGGCCAAGAACTTCCCTTCGATCGACGCGCTGATATCAGCCACGAGGGAGCAGCTGACTTCGGTGAACGAGATCGGCGATTCCATCGCTGAGTCGATCCTGTCCTACCTGGCCGAAGACGACAATCGAACTCTCATCGAAGCACTTCGGTTGGCCGGTCTGCGCATGGAGTCTGATCAGCCCCTTGCCACGAGCAACGAGTTTGCCGGGATGACGTTTGTGTTCACAGGAGAAATGACCACCATGACGCGCCGCGAAGCCGAGGAAATGGTCGAGCAGCGCGGCGGCAAAGCCTCGGGCTCTGTCTCAAAGAAGACCAGTTACGTTGTGGCAGGACAAGCGGCCGGAAGCAAACTCGCCAAGGCTCAGGAGCTTGGCGTATCCGTGCTTACCGAAGAGGAGTTCCGCCGGATGATTACGAGCCCAGATTCCAATTGATGTTGAACATCACCTGGTTGCGCAGCTGCGTGGCCGGGCCTGTCGTACCGTCTTTGCGCAGCACCGGAATACGGTCATCGTAGAACACGTCGAGCAGCCATGTGATGTTGAGCCAGTTGTTGACCTTCATCATGACGGCGTTTTCGAGCGTGACCACCCAAAGATCCGGCGTTTCGTACGGCATGAACCCGTTGAAGCGCGTGCGGAGCGTGACGTTGGTGAACATCTCCCAGTCGACGCTTGCATTGACGACGGCACCAAGTGCCGTGCGCGAGCGAACGCCGGGCGCCAAACCAAAGGCTCCTTCGCCGGAGATCACCCCTTGTTCAACAATGCGGTCATCAAACACAAACGTCGAACGCGAGGAAATGGGCGCGATAAGCACTCGCACTTCCTTGATCGGACGAAGCTCGGCACCTAAGGCAGCCGTGAGGAAGCCCGGTGCGAACAAGCTTGAGATGAGCTTCGGGTTGTTGCTCGAGTCGACCACGTTGTAGTTGAAACCGTCAACAAACTGCGAACGCAGGTCGAGAAACCCCGTGAACCGATACCAATCCGACGTGGCATGGGAGCCGCGCATGCTGTAAATGATCCGGTCATCAGACTTTTGGATCGCCTGATCACCTTGCTTGACCAAGCCGTAGCCGAGCTGAAGCTCGTTGTCCCACATCCAGACCGAATCCGAGTAGTCGTAGGAAGCCAGACAGTTCAGGCCGACACTGATGGCATCCTGACCGCCCCCTGTCCAGTTTGTTAACTGAACGGTCGTGAAGCCGACACCCCACTTGGTGTACCAAGACCACGGCCCTTCGGATTTTTTTGTCGTTGGGATCCGCGACAGCGAATCAACGGTGAGCTTTGCATCAACCTGAGCTCGCATCGGCTGTGAACCTATGATCAACACGGCAAGTGCCGCCAGCGTTAGTAACCTGCGCATTCCCCATCCCCCTGAACGTTGTAACGTGTGAAGGTGCAAATCTATGCATCCGAGCATGTGGTGTAACTTCGCGGCTCGCAATCGCAACAACAGCGGCGTTGCGCGCCCCCTGACATGCATCAAGAGAAGCCACTCACTGCCTTGCCGATACCGACGCGCCTGCGTGCCACCACAATGGTGTCGACGAAGGACGTGGTGATCGCCATGGTCGACAGTGACTTCATGGCACATCCGGATCTGACGCAGCCGGTCAACCGGATCATCAAATACGTCGATGCTGTGCAGAAGACCGAGCTGGAACATCCCCCGGCTGTTGCGCGAGACCGGCACTGGCACGGCACCATGACGGCATGCACGGCCGCCGGCAACGGATGCCTGTCCAGAGGTGTCTATACGTCCCTTGCACCGGATGCACGACTCGTGCTTGTTCGAACCATGCAGGAGGACGGGCGCATTCCAACGTCGACCATCACGTGGGCTCTGCAGTGGATAGCCGAGAATGCCTCACGGTATGGCATTCGCATCGTCAACATCAGCGTCTATGCCGATGAACTCGATCAAACTCTGGCCCATCCGGTCAACGCCGCCGTGGAATCTCTCGTCCGCCAAGGCATCGTTGTCGTTGCCGCAGCCGGCAACAATCCCCTGGCACCGATTCGACCGCCCGCTGCTGCTCCGAGTGCCATCACTGTTGGTGGACTGAACGACAACAACACGGTGCGCACCGATGACAATGTGATGTATCACTCGACGTTTGGCATCACCGACCTCGGGGTGCAGAAGCCAGACGTGATCGCACCTGCCCTCTGGCTTGCCGGGCCTCTCATGCCGGGAACGGCACAGCAGCGGCGAGCAAGTGCCCTTTTTGCACTTGACGCGATGTCGGATGATATGCTCGAGACCTCGGCCACGCGCCTTCTCGACAGTGCCGACCTGAAGGGGGCGATGTGGGACACGAAGAACGCCTCACTTCTGCGCAACGCAATCGACGAAACAATGCGTCACGAGCAACTCGTCGCCCCTTACTACAAACTCGTCGACGGTACATCCTTCGCCGCCCCGATCGTCACCAGCATCGTGGCCCAGCTATTGGCCTGCAACCCATCACTTTCCGTTGCCGCGATCAAGAAGATCCTGGCCGAAACGGCTCGCCCCCTGTCCGAGGTTGCACCTAATCGCCAGGGCGCCGGCGTAGTGGACCTGCCCGCAGCAATGAGTCAGGCAGCCGGTTAACATCATCGCCTTTCTCCTAGCTACTTTTGCCGTCATGATTCGTACCCTGTTTCTCCTGCTCGCCGTGTCGGCATCCATTGCCACGGCACAAGTGTCCACAACTGCCGTTGAGGGCCTGCGTGACAAGCGCATCGCGGTAGTTGCCTACGTCAATTGCACGGTCGTTCCCGCCCCCGGATCGAAGATCGATTCGGCTGTCATCATCGTGCGTGGCGAGCGCATTCAGGACGTGGGACGTAACCTGGCCATTCCTGCCGGAGCACAGGTGCGTGATCTGCGCGGCGCGTGGGTCTATGCCGGCTTTGTTGAGCCATTCCTGCCTGTCTCGTCGCTTGGCAAGGACATGGGGTCACAGGCCGGCGGATCGGACTGGGGAGAAGACGGCGATCCGGTGACGCCTTCACAGCAGGGGGCTCACTACTGGAACCAGGCCGTGCGTCCGGAGCGGAAGGCATCGGATGCGCTTTCGATCTCGGCAGAAGCGGCAAAGCAATGGCAGAACATCGGATTTGGTGCCGCCGCAACGGTCTCGAACGACGGGATCTTTCGCGGCAGTGCCGCTGCAGTGATCATCCGCCACGGAACGGCATCTCAGACCATCATCAACGACGGTGTCTATCAGGCGCTGTCATTCACCAAGGGTTCGAGCAAGACGCCATACCCGTCCTCACAGATGGGCTCGATCGCTCTGGTGCGTCAGGCCCTGTATGATGCCGACTGGTATGGCCGCGCCCACGCGGCTGCGGCAAGGGGCTCATCACAACGTCCACCGGAGTTCAACCACTCACTCGAAGCACTCCGCAGTGCCGTCACATCCAAGGCAACCTTCGTGGCCGAATGTCTCGATGAGAACGACATCGGCCGTTGGGACCGTATCGCCAAAGAGTTCTCGCTTCAGATACTCGTCAAGGGCACCGGAACGGAGTTTCGCAGGCTGCCGATGGTTGCCCGCATTCGCCCGGAAATGATCCTGCCGTTGGAGTTCCCGAAAGTCCCCGACGTGCGCGATGCCGTCTCAGCCCACGAGATCGGACTCGAGGATCTGATGAACTGGTATTGGGCAGCCGACAATGCGCGGCTGCTCGATTCGATCGGAGTGCGCTTTTGCTTCACCACGAGTGGACTCAAGGACCGCTCGGCCTACCTCGCCCGCGTGCGCGAGTGCGTGCAGCGTGGCCTGCGACCTGACGTTGCCTTGGCCGCCATGACCACCGAGCCGGCACGCATTGCCGGGATCGGTGATCGCACGGGCAAGATCGAACGTGGCTACTATGCCAACTTCGTTGTGATGTCAAAGCCGATCTTCGATGCCGGTAGTGACCTTCACAGCGTGGTCGTTGCAGGTGCCGAGAGCATCCAGCAGCACCATGCCGAGGTTGATACTCGTGGACATTGGACGCTTTCGTCGTCGGCACTGCCATCGGCCCGACCACTTCGTGTTTCCATCACGGGCTCGGCCGAGTCTCCATCGATCGAGACCATGCGCGATACGGTCAGCGTTGCGTCAACATTTTCTCTTCAAGGTCGCCGCGTGTCACTGACGATCACAACCGACACGCTCGGCCTTGTTGGCACGCTTCGAGGATTCGCATCTGCCGACAGTGTGATGATGAGCGGCGATCTGGTGCAGCCAAATGGTGTAACGGTGCCGTTTGTGTTGCGGCGTGACTCCGTGCTTCGCACATCCCCGTCCAAGAGCACTCCGGCGGTGACGCGGGCGCGTCGCCCCCTTCCGTCAGTGCTCCCCTTCGGCCCATTCGGGCTTGCCTCACGTCCGGCTCAGCTGAGCGTGGTGCTCAAGAACGCACGTGTCTGGACGTCGGGTCCGAACGGTATTCTCGACAGTACCGATGTGCTGCTTCGCGATGGGAAGATCGCAGCTGTCGGTAAGGGGCTCACCGCCGACTCGACGATCGACTGCACGGGTATGCATGTGTCGCCGGGAATCATCGATGAGCACTCCCACATTGCCATCACGCGCGGCGTGAACGAAGGCACGCATGCCGTCACCACGGAAGTGCGCATCGGTGACGTGGTGCACCCCGACGACGTAAACATCTATCGTCAACTCTCCGGCGGTGTGACCTCGACGCATCTGCTGCACGGATCGGCAAACCCTATGGGCGGCCAGCTGCAGTACATCAAGACACGCTGGGGTGCCGACGCCGAGGACCTCAAGGTTGAGGGTGCCGTGCCGACGGTAAAGTTCGCGCTCGGCGAGAACGTCAAGCAGGCCAACTGGGGCGACCGTTACACGGTGCGCTACCCGCAGTCGCGCATGGGTGTCGAAGAGATCATGCGTGATGCGTTCCGGACGGCCAAAGAATACGAGCGCGACATGCGTGCCGGTGATCCAACCAAGCCCGTACGGCGGGACCTGCAGCTGGATGCGCTCGTGGAGATCGTCAACGGCAAGCGCAACATCCACTGCCACTCGTACGTCCAGAGCGAGATCCTCATGCTCATGCGCCTGGCCGAAGAGTTCGGCTTCCGTGTGCATACGTTCACACACATCCTCGAGGGCTACAAGGTCGCCAAAGAGATGGCCAAGCATGGTGCTCGCGCTTCGTCCTTCGCCGACTGGTGGGCGTACAAGTTCGAGGTCTATGATGCCATTCCGGAAAGTCCGGCCATCATGCACGAACAGGGCGTTATGGTGTCGATCAATTCGGACGATGCCGAGATGGCTCGCCGCCTGAATCAGGAAGCAGCCAAAAGCGTCAAGTACGGCGGCATCTCGGAAGAGGATGCCATGAAGTTCGTCACCATCAATGCCGCCAAGCAGATGGCCATTGAAAACCGTCTGGGAAGCATCGAAGTGGGTAAGGACGCCGACGTGGTCGTTTGGTCCGGCAATCCCCTGTCGAACATGTCACGCGTGGAGCGCACGTTCGTGGACGGACGTCAGTACTTCGCCCGTGATGTGGATGCAAAGCTTCGTCAGCGCGATGCTGAGCTGCGTGCTTTCCTCGAGCAGGAGGCCATCATTGCCATTGGTCAGGGGGCTTCTTCATCCTCGGCCGGACGTGGCCCACGTCAAGAGTACCACTGCGACACCGAGGGTGATGAGGTGGCCGGCTACGGCACTGACCGATGAAGCTCATCGATCACGAGGTCATCGGTACGAACTCCGTCGCTCGCGACTTCATCGCCGGCAGGGAGCCGATCTCGAGTCGATTTCCCAATCGCACCATCACGTTGGAGTTCTGCCGCAAGCGCTCTTGGCAAGGGGCTTCGCGTTCTCGCCTTCGCCAGCTCGCCGAGCAGTCCATGGCACCGATGATGGCCTCCGATCGGCAGCTCGCTTCATTGGACCTTCTGGGATCACCCGAAAGCGTCGTTGTGGCCACGGGCCAACAGATCGGCATGATGGGCGGTCCCATGTACACACTCTACAAGATCCGCTCGGCCGTTGCCGAATGTCGGCTTATCAAGGCATCCCTTGGCGTTGAAGCCGTGCCGGTGTTCTGGATGGAAGACAACGATCATGATGCGGCCGAGGCCTCACAGGTGCTGTTGCCCGGTGCAGACGGCCTGCCCTCGACGATCACCACCTGGGATGGCGCAGACCCGCGCATGCCGGTGAGCATGCGCCGTGTTGATTCGGCAATGCATGCCAGCGTTGCCGACGCCGCGGCCATGCTACGCGGACGCTATGCTGAGTCGACCCGCACACGCGTGCTTGATGCATGGGCTCCCGAGACGTCATGGGGCGATGCCTTTCTGATGATGCTTGCCCCCTACCTGCAACGCTGGGGCGTACTCGTTGTGCGTGCCAGCCACATCATTGAGTCTGGCATGCATGCCCCGCTTGTGATGCGCGAGGTCGAAGAGCTCGCCATCACAAAGGCCCTTCAGGAGGGCTCACAGCGATGTCTTGACATGGGGCTTTCGGTGCAGGCAAAGCCTGCCGACTTTGGGTTCTTTGTCATCGATGCTTCCGGCCGCCGACGTCCGGATGCGCTCGAGGCCGGACTCGCAGAGCGCGCGCGTAATGCCGTGGCTCAGTTCAGCCCATCGGTGCTCACGCGCCCCCTTGTGCAGGATGCAATTCTTCCAACGGTTGGCAGCGTGCTTGGTGCAGCCGAGCTGGCCTACCACGCGCAACTATGCGAAGCCTATGCGGCATGCGGCATCGAGATGCCGGTGCCGATGCTTCGTCACGGTGCCACGCTTTTGACGCCGAAGATCGCGCGCCTTGTGGCCAAGGCCGACACGGTGCCGGCCAACTTCCTGCGGTCATGGTCGACGATTGAACGTGAACTTGCGATGCAGCTGACGCAGGACATGTTCCCCGATGCGCAGGCCAAGGATGCGGAGGTCGATCGGCTGCTGGCCCCCTACCATGAGGCCGCCGAACGAACAGACGTAACGCTTGTGCCCACGGTGGCTGCGCAGCGCAGCGGTATTCGTGCAGCCCTTGATGCGCTTGAGGGCAAGATCAGGTCGGCCATCAAGAAGCGTAATACGGCCACGCTCGACAGGGCCCGAACGATTCATTCCGCCCTCATGCCCAATGACACATTGCAGGAGCGGGTGTTTTCACTGGCCACATGGGAATCTCAGATCGGCGTTGAGGCGCTTTGCACGGCCCTTGACGTGTTTGATGCCGTTGGCCTCGGACACCATGTGCTCATCGACATTCCGTCTGAGCAAACCCCGGACTGACATGGGCCGCATAGGCGTCATCGGAGGTGGGATCGGCGGACTGGTGGCGGCCATACGACTGGCTGCAGCCGGCCATCGCGTGGATCTCTTCGAACAGGGTCAACGCCTTGGAGGCAAGCTCAACCGCGTTGTCCTCGATGGAAGCACATTTGAGACCGGCCCGACATTGGTGACGATGCCTTTTGTGCTTGACGAGGTGTTCGCATCCGTTGGTGCCCGACGTGAAGAGTACATCACACTCAAACGTGTCGACCCGGCCTGTCAGTATCGGTGGACAGATGGCGCAAGGCTTGACCTTCCGTTTGCTCCCGACGACGTCATAGACGCCATCGAACGCTTCTCCCCGGGTCAGGGCCAGGCGGCACGTCGCTACCTTGAGCATGCACGAAAGGTCTACGAGCTGACCAAGGACGTCTTCATCTTCGGCAGCTTCGACGGGCTCGCGGAACTGATCAAACGACGCAATCTTCCGCTTCTTCCCTCGCTTCCGAAACTGCGACCGTTCTCGACGTTGCATGCTCACAACGCGTCGTACTTCTCGGATCCGCGCCTTGTGCAGCTGTTCGACCGATTCGCCACCTACAACGGCTCAACTCCGTTCCGTGCACCCGCCACACTGATGGTCATCCCCTGGGTGGAGATCGGCTTCGGCGCCTGGTATCCGCAAGGGGGCATGCATGCCATCGCCGATGGATTGCACCGTCTGGCCGAAGAGGTCGGCGTGCGGGTTCATCTTGAAACGGGCGTGAAGAAGATTCTCACACGCAACAGACGCGTCTGCGGACTCGAGCTGCGTTCGGGTGAGCGCATTGATGCGGACCACGTTGTATCCAATGCCGACGTATGGGTGACCCGACATCAGCTGCTCGGGTTGCCTGCCAAGCCCCCTGCCGACCCATCATGCAGTGGACTGGTGATGCACATCAGCACCGACCGGGTTGAACGAGGCATGACGCAGCATACGATCCTCTTCAGTGACAACTACCGGGCCGAGTTCGAGGCTATTCGCCATTCGGATCATCCCGATGCCGGGGCGACTGTCTACATCTCTCGGTCGTGCATGGCCGACCCTTCGCTTGCGGCCGAGGGCAAGGAGAACTGGTTCGTGCTTGTGAATGCTCCGGCAAACGGCATTGGCGCTACCGATGGTCTGACAGAAAAGTCTGCATGGAGGGGGCGAGAACACGAACGTGCCGAGACCGTGCTGCGCAGAATGGAGGCGTTCGGACTTCGACCTCACATTCACGCAATGGGAGTGCGCACTCCGGACACCATGGCGCGCCAGTGGTCTACCGATCGCGGATCGCTCTATGGGGCCTCATCGAACACACCATGGAGCGCCTTTCTTCGTCCACGCCAGCGCTCGCGAGACGTCCAAAATCTTTGGTATGTTGGCGGCAGTTCGCACCCGGGTGGAGGCATTCCTCTTGTGGCCACCAGCGGCATGATCGCGGCGAATCAGATTCTCACCACATTCTCACAATCGTAGTCGATCACCATGCGCACCCTCGTTGTTTTTGCCCTTGTACTTCTGACCTCCTGTGCCAGCGTGCGCCAGATGGCCAACTCGCTGATGTCGCTCAAAGACATGCAGTTCCGCATCGTACGCGTCGAGAACATGCGCATCGTCGGCGTCGACGTGTCCCGTATGCGCTCCATCTCTGACGTGTCGGCAATGGATGCCGTTAAGCTCCTGTCGGCGTTTCGCTCGAAGCAGCTCACCACCACTTTCACCGTGTACGTCGAGGCCCGCAACCCCAACGATGGAGGTGGCGGAGGCAAGCCTGCCGACCTAACGCTGAAGGAGCTTCCTTGGCAGCTCTATATTGATGACAAACCAACGATCAGCGGAGCGATTCGCAAGGAGGTTGGCATTCCGGGCGGGCAGACATCAGCCCCCTTCCCGCTTGAGATCGAGGTCGATCTAACCAAGGTCATCACCGATAAGGGATACGAAGAGCTTGTTGCCCTTGCGCTCTCCATCGGAGGAGTAAACTCTCAGCCCACCAAGCTGATGGTAGAAGCCACTCCCGTTGTCGGGACGCCCTTTGGCGTCATGAAGTCCCCAAGCCCCATCCGGATCGTCAACACCGAGTTCCGCTCGCGGTGATGGACGTAGCTCTGTTGACCATATCGGTCATCATCAGCGGCTACCTCGAACTGGTGGCGGCGGTGTTGGCCAATCTTCCCATTTCGGTTGTGGGGACGATGGCCGACGAGGGTTCATCGGTGGGGCGTCGACTCAAGCGTGCCTTGGATGAGCCCAGTGAGGCACGACTTGCGATCAGCGTTGTCGACGTGATCTTCCAGATCCTGGCCGTTGCCGGCGTTGTGATGACGACCATCGGAGATGGTCAGCGCCTTGCCATCGACCTTACCCTTCTGGCAACGGGGCTCGCCCTTGTGAAGGTCTTTTCCTGCACAATCGGGGAACGCTCCGCCGAGCATCTGCTGCGTTTCGCCAGTGCTTCTCTTGCCGTCATCACCGCTCTGGCAACTCCGATGCTTCTTGTGCATCGCCTGCTGATGACGCTCACCAAGCCCCGCACGCAGGAGGAGGAAGAGGAGGAGGCCCGTGAAGAACTCGAGGCCCTGGTAGAGACGGCCCGCGAGGAAGGAGCTCTGGATCCGGGCGAGTATCGTATCATGACCAATATCATGCAGCTGAGCAGCATCGAGGTTGGCGACGTGATGACGCCGCGAATGGTCGTTTCGGCACTCACGAGCGAACTCACCGTTGGTGAGGCCATCAAGCATCCTGAGCTTCAGATGTTCTCGCGGTTGCCTGTGCACGATGATGCCGACCTTGATTCGGTTTCGGGCTACGTCATGACCAAGGACATCCTGCGCGCGGCGCTGGCCGGACGTCACACGGTGGAGCTCGGACGGTTGAAGCGCGACATCGGATTCATCCCTGAGAACATCACGCTTGATCATGCCCTGGAGCAGTTTCTGCAAAAGCGCCAGCACGTCTTCATGGTCGTGGACGAGCACGGCGGCGTTGAGGGCATCATCACCATGGAGGACGTTCTCGAGACCATGCTCGGTGCGGAGATCGTTGACGAGGCCGACCACGTTGTAGACCTGCGCGCGCTGGCCAAACAGCGCCGGGACGCGCGCGTTGCCCGCATCAGCCGATCGTAATGTTCTTTACGTTCACGAACTCCAGCATTCCCCATCTGCCAAGTTCACGTCCATAGCCCGAAGCTTTGACGCCTCCAAAGGGCAGGGCGGCGTGACTCCTGACGAAGTCGTTGATGAAGACCGTCCCGCTGCGGAGTGCTTTGGCTATTTCCTGAGCTCGCTGAAGGTCGTGACTGAAGACGGCATTGCCCAGACCGTACTCCGTGTCGTTGGCAAGGGCAATGGCCTCTGTGTCGCTATCGAACATCGTTACGGTTGCTACCGGACCGAACAGCTCCTGGCGGAAGGCTGGATTTGATGGTTCGACGTCGCATAGCAGCATGGGTGGGACGTACCAGCCCCCTGCCGGAACATCGTCAAGCGTCCTGCTCGTGACGCATCGAGCACCATGTTCCAGAGCCAGCCGCACCTGATCGAGCAATGTATCGCGAAGATCTTCCCGAGCGATCGGGCCGACCTCGGTTGACGCATCGATGGGCGAACCCACGACGGCCGCATCGAAACGGCGGGCTACGCGCTCGACAAATTCATCATGACGGCTTCGGTGGACGAGGTATCGCTTTGCGCCAATGCAGGACTGTCCGGCATTGAGCAGACGGCCCGCAACGCATGCCTCGACGGCCACATCGAGGTCGGCATCCTCCAGCACGATATAGGCATCACTTCCACCAAGTTCCAGGACCGCGGGCTTGATGCAGCGTCCGGCGATCTGCGCCACGCTACGACCTGCACGGGTCGACCCGGTGAATGTCACCGCCGCAACTGCCGGATGGGCGATGACCGCTTCTACTTGCGGCACATCGATCAGCAGGGCCGACACCAAACCGTGCGGCAGTCCGGCCTCGCGGCAGAGCTCCTCGGCAAAGAGTGCCGACCCCATCGTCGTGGGTGCATGTTTCAGTAGAATACCGTTGCCGGCGATCAATGCCGGTGCAGCAAAGCGAAAGAACTGCCACAGCGGGAAGTTCCATGGCATGATCGACAGAATGATACCAAGCGGCTCATACGTCACACGGCTACGCCGAAACCCTGCGTCGACGATCTCGTCAGCCAATACATCCGGCGCGATCGACGCCATGGTTCGGCACACTCCCGCACATTTGTCGACCTCTGCGCGCGACTGAGCAAGGGGCTTGCCCATCTCCTCAGTGACGATGCGAGCCCCCTTCAAGCGATGTTCCTCGAGCCTTTCTGCCAGGCGGTTGACGGCTGCGATCCGCTCTGCCAGTGGAAGCGCAGCCCAGTGGGTCTGTGCCTGTGAGCATGCGGAAATCGCGCGCGAGACATCCTCCGAGGAATGTGCTGTGAACTCTGCAACAATCTTTTGCGTTGCCGGGTCGACACTTCTGAAGATCATGGCGACAAATTTAGTTTTGCATTCATGGAAACACTCTTTACCTCCGACAACCTCGTCTCTCTGCTGACTCTGACCATCTTGGAGATCGTGCTCGGGATCGACAACATCATCTTCATTTCGATCCTCGTTGGCCGACTCGATCCTGCCAAGCAGAAGCAGGCACGAACCATCGGACTTTCCCTCGCGCTGATATTGCGCCTGGTGTTTCTCATGGGAGCGGTCTGGATTGCACAGCTCACTTCGCCCCTTTTCCAGGTCCCTCAGATGCTGGCCATGGATGCCCCCTGGGGAGTGAGTGGGCGCGACCTCATCATGCTTAGCGGGGGATTGTTCCTGCTGGCCAAGGCCACAAGCGAGATCCACAACAAGCTCGAGGGTGCCGAGCATGCCCCTTCCGGTGCCGCACGGGCCGCATTTGCCACAATGGTGGCCCAGATCATCGTGCTGGACATCGTGTTTTCGATCGACTCCGTTATCACGGCGATCGGACTCGTCCAAGATTTCTCGATCATGGCCATCTCGGTTATCATCGCCGTATTCGTCATGCAGCTGAGCGCTGGAAAGATCTCGGCCTTCATTCACGAACATCCAACCGTCAAGATCCTGGCTCTGGCCTTCCTGATGATGGTTGGTCTGGTACTCATGCTGGAAGGATTCGGCGTGCACGTTCCGAAGGGATACGTCTATACCGCTATGCTCTTTTCCATCTCCGTCGAATTCCTGAACATGAGGCTTCGCAAACGTCAAGGAACAGCCCCCGTAGAATTACGGGCTCCATCGTTGGAAGACTAGCAATCTTTTTCTTCTTGGAAACGATCGTAACCCTTTCTATTATCGCCGCCAACCTTTAAGACTGAAAGGGGCCTTTCATGCCCAAAAACCCGGCATCGGCGCTCGATGCCTCGAACATGTTCGATACCCTGTATCGATTCCCGGAACAGGTAAAAGAAGCCGTTAGTATCGGTGAAAATGCGCCTCTTTGGCGGCAACAATCTACATCTAACCGCTATGCTTTCTTTGGCTTAGGAGGATCGGCCATCGGTGCTGATCTGCTCCGCAGCTATGCAGCTTCGACCGGGGGTGCAGACCATTTGAACATCTCCGTTCACAGGGGATATGGTGTACCGGCTTGGATGGACAGCGACACAAATGTGGTCTGTTCGAGCTACTCCGGAGAGACGGAAGAGACCCTTGCGGCCTTTGATGATGTGCGGAAAAAGACCATGCGGGTGGTCTGCATCACTACCGGTGGACAACTTGGCAAGAGGGCGATCACGTATGGTTTCCCGATCATCAACATCCCACCCGGATATCAGCCACGCTGTGCCATCGCCTACTCGTTCTTCCCGTTGCTGACAATTATGTCGCGCTACGGGGCAATGGACAATCGTGCCAACCGCTTGAATGCCAAGGGGATCCGTGAGATTCTTGCGCACACGGATGACGTCCGCGACCTCTACGCATCCTCCACAGCCAAGAATCCGGCGCTTCAGATCGCCAAGAAGCTTCATGGGACCATCCCGGTGATTTATTCGGCCAACGAGCGGATGGACGTCGTGAACCTGCGGTGGAGGGGCCAGATTCAGGAAAATGCCAAGCAATTGGCATTCGGGAACCTGCTTCCCGAGATGAATCACAACGAGATCAACGGCTGGCAGCACCCGAAGGGTAAGACCAAGAACTTCTCGGTGATCATGCTCCGCGATCCGGAGGACAATCGCCGCGTTCAGATCCGTTTTGACGCCCTCAAGGACATCATCAAGGCCAATGTGGCCGAGATCATCTCTCCGGAGCCGAAGGGGGCTACCCTGCTCGGCCGGATGTTCTCCCAGATCTACCTCGGTGACTGGGTCAGCTGGCACCTTGCGGTGCTGAATAAGGTCGACCCAAGCCCCGTCCCAGTCATCCAGTCCCTCAAAGCCAAGCTCGTAAAAGCAAGGTAATCCGACGATCCTCAGGCGCAACGCTCGCTTTTGCCGTTTTTCTTCGTAACTTTGAGGCCCCCAAAAACCTCGTTGGATATCCTATGCCCGCAGCGAAAGCCTCCAAGGCCGCTACAACCAAGACCTCGAAAGCCAAGAAGGCAACGGCAGAAGCTGTTGATGCCGATGGCGTTGAGGCTCCAAAGAAGACCAAACGGAAGGCCAAGTACATTGTTCTGTACTCGCCGTTCCTTATGAAGGACACCAAGCATGAGCTGATGGCCGAGCCGATGGAAACAGAAGGCGGTCGCATGCAATGGGCTCGTTGTACGCTGAGCCGTCACATGCAGATGATCAATCTCGACACGCTTGCCACGAATACGGACAAGAAGGTTACCGAGATCAAGCTCGCTCGCGAAGACTCTAAGGAGTACTCGCCAAAGAACGTGTACAAGGTAGGTGATGTGATCTATCACAAGCTCTGGGACGATGTCGGCATCGTACGTTCCAAGGAGATCATGTCGAACGGGCGCGGCGCTGTGCTCGTGCACTTCGAAAAGAACAAAGAAAAGCGCCTCGTCGAGAATTTCAAGTAAACACTCAACCTCAAGGGATTTAACGTGATCGGAGTCACCGTACAAAGCAACGAGTCGATTGACCGTGCTCTTCGCCGTTTCAAGAAGAAATATGAGCGCTCAGGCGTTCTTCGCGAGTTTAAGAAGCGTGCTTTCTTCGTCAAGCCAAGCGTCGAACGCCGCATGTCGCGCCTGAAGGCAGCTCGCCGTCAGCACCGCGCACAGATGGAACAAGAGTAGGTTTTGGGTTTTGGGTTTTGGGTTTTGGGTTTTGGGTTTTAGGTTTTAGGTGATTGGGGCGGGTAAGACGCCGTATCATCACGCCGAGCGAACCCAATACTAGGTACTAAAACAGCACAGCCAAGGAAGTGACCGGGCGAGAGCCCGCGTCACTTTTTCTGTTTTACAGAAGCATCACCACATAAACCCAAAACCCAACACCCAAAACCCAAAACCTAAAACCCAAAACCTAAAACCTCTTCCGTATCACTAAACGGCAAACGTTCGGTGCCGACGATCTGGTACTCCTCGTGGCCTTTGCCGGCGACGAGGACGACGTCCGAGGGAGCGGCGGCAGAAAGAGCCGCATGGATGGCCTGACGTCGATCCTCTATGATAGTAACGCGGGAACGGTGTGGTCCGTCGATGCCGCCCATGATGTGGGCTATGATATCAGAGGGTGATTCGGTGCGGGGGTTGTCGTTGGTGATATAGACGTGATCGGCCATTTCGGAGGCAATGCGCCCCATCTCGGAACGCTTGCCTCGGTCGCGATCACCGCCACAGCCGAAGACAACGTGGATCTTGCCCGCCGCACTGCCTGCGGGATGGAGTCCGCGAAGCACGCCGAGGACGCTTTGAAGAGCATCCGGGGTATGGGCATAATCGACGATCGCCGTGGGTCCCGACGGCACATGATGCACCTCCATGCGGCCCTTGGGGCCGGTCACGGCCGCAAGGTGAGCAATCACGGAATCCGGACTCATACCGTCGACCATGCAGAGAACTGCCACCAGGGCTGCATTGGCAACATTGAAGTCTCCGAGAAGACGCGTAGAGATCACGCAACGCTCGGGCACCAATGTTGCGTCGGCACGCATCCGCTCAAGCGTGAACGTTGTGCCGGTGAGCGACATCTGTACGTTCGTTACGCGGACGTGATTATCCGCCCCCTTCCCCACGGTGATCACATGGCGTGCATTGCATCCCCGCTTCATGTAGGGCGTCCACTCAGAATCGCCCCACAACACGGCAGCGGCCGACGTCGAGAGTCCATCAAAGAGAAGCTTCTTGCACCTGGCATACTCCTGCATGGTGCCGTGGTAATCGAGATGATCACGCGTGAGATTCGTGAAGATCGCACCGCGGTAGTCAATTCCCAGCACACGATGCTGCGACAGGGCATGAGAGCTTACCTCCATGCAGACCGTGTCGACGCCCTCCGAGCGCATCGACATGAACAGCTCGGCAAGCTGTCGGGCATGGGGCGTTGAGTAGTCCGTGGCATACTCGAGGCCACCGTAGCGATTTCCCGTGGTACCGATGAAGCCAACCCTCCGGCCCTCCAGCGCGAAGATCTGCTCCATCAGCGTGGCACAGGTGGTCTTACCGTTTGTTCCGGTGACGCCATACATCGACAGGACGCTGCTGGGGTGATCGAAGATGGCCAGGACCAGTTCGGCGAAGGCGCGGCGGGTGTCGGAGACGCACACGAAGCTCGCAGGCAAGGGGCTTGCCGGCATCCGCTCGACGATGATCGCCACGGCGCCGCGAGCAATGGCCTGGTCGATGGCATCGTGACCATCGAACGTTGTGCCCACGATGGCAACAAAGATCATTCCCGGCTGTACCTGACGAGAATCAGTGGTCACGTCGTGAACCGGAGCCGACTGTGCATCGGCGTCGATCTGTGTGGAGCTACAATTCGACAACGCCGAGAGCGCTGCAGACAGAGTGATCATGCACGCAAAATACGATGGACGCCATGGCCAAAGTCGCGAGATTTGCGCCATGATGTTTGAGACATGGATGCAGCGCCGACTGCAAAGCCCCCTTCCGGGAGTTGAAGCGCACGAGCGATTCGTACCCGACATACCAGACCGTCGGTCCCGTCTGATGCCGGCTCCGGCAACTGCCCGCCGCAGCGCCGTTCTTGTGCCACTGATGATCGATCGCAACGAACAGATGCATGTGATGCTCACCGTCCGAAGCGAAGGGCTGCGCAATCACAAGGGTCAGATCTCCTTTCCGGGCGGACGTTGCGAAGACGGCGAAGATGCGATCGCAGCGGCTCTTCGAGAGGCGCACGAAGAGGTTGGAATCGCACCCGAACAAGTACGCGTGCTGGGTGAGCTCACGGGCCTGTACATTCCCCCATCCCACAGCGCCGTTACGCCGGTGCTGGGCATCGTTCATGAACGCGATGCATGGACGCTCAATGCCGATGAGGTAGCTGAGGTATTGATCGAGCCAATAGCATCGTTCCTCGATCCGTCATCCGTGCAGCATCGGGCTGACATAATCACTGGTGTCCGCGTTGATGTGCCGCACTGGCGGGTGCATCCCACGATCCCTCTCTGGGGTGCAACGGCGATGATGCTGCATGAGCTCGTCATGATCCTTCACGAATATCAATCGGAGACAGTATGAACCGCACGCCCCTTGCCATGAGCCGTAGTCTCGGCCTCTGCTGCATCACTGTCATGATGATGCTCACCTCCTGCGACAAGGTCGATCAGGAAGGCCAAAAACTGGTGTCTACCTATGCACGTGTGCTGGTGGAACGTCAGACCGGACTCGACTCAGCCTCGACGGCAAAGCATATCGACTCGATCCTTAAGGCATCGGGCTATAGCGTCGAAGAGTTTGAACGTCAGCTGCGATCTCACGGCACAACACCGCAGAACCTGAAGTCGTTCTACGACAGCGTCAGCACCGAGCTCAGTCGCATGCGCTCTGACAGCACCCGATAGAGATCATGTCCGTGTTGGGCAAAGTTCTCGAAGTAGCCCACGTACCATTGATTCAGTAGCACACCCGTGCGACGTGATGCTTCGATGTCCTCCATGGTCATCACACCACCGCAGCGGATGACATGAAACTCATGGGAGGGGGCCAGTGCTCGCACGGCTTCCATGGCAACGGTGCAGGACTCGAGCGAGGACCGCGTTAGCAGCGCACCACTGATGCCACCGCCATACGTTTTGGTGAAGTGGTCATACATGGCCAGATCACGCCGGTCGACGTACCTGCGAAGATCCGCATAACGTGTCGACGTGTTGCCGAGGATCATTCCGTCAAATCCCCGGTCCACCAGAGCCGCAACCAGCAACGGGATCTGCTCGTGCGACGTATCAGTGGAAAGCTTGACCACCAGCGGCAGGGGGCGAGTGCGTTTGGCCAAAAATTCGGAAGCAACCACATCAAGGCGCCGTAGCAAAGCCGAATCCAGCGCCTCGTGCCTGTCATGTCCGGGTACATTCGGACAGCTTTCATTGAGCTCGATGTAATCAACGCCGGCATCGGCATATCGACGCAGTCCTTCCATGAGTTCCGGCAGGGCAAGTCCCTCATCGAGTCCGGGCTCGGCGCTGACGCTGATCCCTAACGGGCAGCCCGGCACGTGTCGTACCTTGGCGAGCTTTGCGGCAACCTCGGCGTGACCCGCGTTGGGCAGGCCCATCCAGTTCGATGCCGAGTGCGAATAGGGGTACTGCGTTGATGGCCATGTGATGCCCTTGACAACATTCCCCTTGCGCTGGCGCGACGTGGTGGTACCGGCAACAAAGGCGCCGGCGCCTTCGGCTGCGACCATCGCATAACCCGCACCACTCTTGAACATGCCCGCAGCATTCCAGATCGGAAGTCGGAACCGCAAGCCCCATGCCGTCACCCCAAGCTCTTCAGGGGGCTCAAAGGATCTTGATGGCACGTCATGCGCAAACCGCGGCAGATACACATTGCGTCCAGCCGTGAACGCCCGCACTCCAAGCGACGCCGGAACAAAGGAGATCACCGGACGCAGCACAAACTCCAGTCGGCCAATAAATTCAATGAAGCTCATGGACTACCTCAGTTCTCTTTCCCCGATCTCTTTCTTCCAGACCTCTTTGCCGTCTGCGGAGATGATCGAGAGAGTCAGGATACGCGAGCCCTTCGCCCCTTGCACCGAGATGAGGCCGAAGTTGTGGCCAACGTATTCGGTACCGGCCACGTTGCGGGAGTTTTCGCGGTAGAGTGCGCTTGAGTTCAGTCCGGCGGAAAGGGGCGAAGATGTCAGCTCATACAAAGGGTATGCCCCCTCGCGATCGAGCTTGGAGAGTTCGGCAAAGTGTACGTCTCCGGAGATGAACACCACACCCGAGATCTTGTTCTTGGTGATCGCTTGGATAAGCTCATCGCGCTCGAATGTGGATCGTTCGAATCCTTCGCGACGTTTGTTGTCGCTCAGAACCTGAGAGCCAACGGCAACGATCTTGAATGTGGCTCGGCTGGCTGCAAGTCCGTCGATGACCCATTGAAGCTGGGCATCACCGAGGATGCGGCGCTGCTGATCGAAGCGGTCGTTGGCATTGCGGTACCACCGGTCATCGAGCAGGAAGACCTGTACGTCTGCGATCTCCATGCTTGTGGCAATCCCCTCCTGAGCTCTGAACCCGTACGAAGGGTTGGGCCAGAAGAGCTTGAAGATGTCGCGGGCCGACTCTTTCATCCACCAGCTTCGGTCGGAGTCGTTCGGACCGTAATCATGATCGTCCCACGTGGCATAATTCGGCACGTTGGCAAGCATGGGGCGAGCAGGAGCATAGGCGCGCGTGTGCGAGTAGCGCTTGAGGATGCCGGAGCGCGATCCCCAGTCAGGCTCGCGCAGGTAAACGTTGTCACCCAGCCACAGCATGGCATCTGGACGTCGGGCAAGGATCGACGAAAAGATATCCGTCACCGTTCCATAGCCCCGTTCCGCACCCGTTGAATCCTGGCGTTCGTAGCCCGTTTCGTTCACGTAGTGACAGCTCCCCATCGCAATGGTCACCGGTGGGATGGTCGCTCCGCGGTACTTCCAGATGGGTCGCGATCGGAATGTGGTTGGGAACGGAAGCTTCACTTCGGCTGCGTCAACCACAATACTGTACCGATACGTCCGGCCCGGCTCAACACTGTCGAGATGCGTCGTCACACAGTGACCATCCTCGTCCCGCGTCCGGATCGGCGGCGTGACATACGACGCACCCGATGCGGAGTCTACGTAACGTACTTGTACCGAGGCCGGCTTCAGCGTCTGTACGAAGATCGATGCGCCTCGCATGTCGACGTGTCCTATCATCGGTCCCGAGCGAAGGGGCCCTTGGGCCTGGACCACAGATGCGACGATCGCAGAGGCGATCAGTACAAGAGCAGCGAAACGAACTCGATCGTTAGTCATAGCGCAGATGCTTGATTTCTTCGCCCTTGATGCCGATTTCGCGCATGGCTTCGATGCCGATGTTCAGATGAAGATCAGCGAATTCGTGCGTCACACGCTTGTCGCTCTCTTCCGTCTTCACACCTTCGGGCACCACCGGGACATCGCTGACGAGCAACAGCGCTCCGCGAGGGATGCCGTTCTTGTGGCCGACGATGAATATCGTTGCCGTCTCCATATCGATGGCAAGACAGCTCAGGTCCTGCAGTCGACGTCGGAATGACTCGTCCCACTCCCACACACGGCGGTTTGTGGTGTAGACAACGCCGGTTCTGTATTCCTGCCCGAACATCAGCACCTTATCGGAGACGAACTTGTGGAGTTTGAACGACGGCAGTGCCGGTACCTCCGGAGGGAAGTAGTCATTGCTTGTACCGTCACCTCGAATGGCCGCGATCGGCAGCACGAAGTGCCCTATCTCCGTTGAGTTTCTCAGTCCACCACACTTGCCCAGGAACAATACTCCCTTAGGCATGCGCGCCACAAGCAGGTCCATTACCAAGGCGGCGTTGGGCGACCCTATACCGTAGTTTATGATCGTCAGATTGCCATGCGTGGCCGTCTGCATCGGGCGGTCCTTGCCTTTGATCTCCACATCGAACTTGGCCGCAAATGCGTCAACGTAACCACGGAAATTCGTCAGCAGCACATAATCACCAAACGCATCCACCTCCGTGCCGGTGTATCGGGGGAGCCAGTTGCGAGCGATATCGAGCTTGGTCAGCACGCTAGTAGGCTGGCCTCCAGATGTGACTCTCTACGAGTTCGGCAACGTTGTCCGGACGTGCGACTCCGGCATGTCCGTCGTCGAACAAATATTCTGCGCATGCCACGGCCACAACTTTGGCTGCCTTCTGGATGTCTGACATTGGCGGATAGATAAGCCCCTTTTCAAACTGCTCATCAGATACCATGCCGGCAAGGGCACGGGCTGCCACGCCAAAGGTCTTATACGGAATGTTTGTGGCATCCACGGCATAAGCCGCAAGGCCAACACCGGGGAAGATGTAGACGTTGTTGCCCTGACCCGGGTGGATGGTCTTTCCGTTGATCTCGACCGGTTTGAAGGGGCTTCCACTGGCAAAAATGGCCTTGCCATTGGTCCAGGTATAGGCCTCTTCGGCGGTACACTCACTCTTTGACGTTGGATTGGAGAACGGAAAGATGACCGGGCGCTCGCAGTATGAGGCCATGTGCTCGATCACGTCCTGTGTGAAGGCCTTGGCCATGGTGCTTGTGCCAATCAGCACTGTTGGCCGTGCAGCGCGCACGGCATCGATAAGCGTTGCGACTTCAGGAAGTTCCTTCGCATACGGAGCCTTCTGCGTTCCTGGCACGTCCGTTCGCGAGTTCACCACGAGTCCCCTGCTGTCGAGCAGCCAACACTTCCCTCGTGCTTCCTCTTCCGTGCACCCTTCATCGATCATCAGGCGCCACAGGAGTTCGGCAATGCCGATGCCGGCAGATCCGGCACCGAGGAACATGTACGTTTGGTCACGCAGGCGCTCGCCTTTCATGCGCGTGGCGGCGATAACGCCGGCAACGCCCACGGCGGCCGTGCCCTGAATGTCATCATTGAACGATGAGATCCGGTGACGATACCGCTCGAGAATGGGGCTTGCATTCGGATTGGCGAAGTCTTCCCATTGAATGGCGCACTTCGGAAACACCTCCTGCACGGCGGTTACGAATTCCTCAATGAAGTCATCGTACTCCTGTCCCTGCAGCCTACGCTGACGAATGCCGATGTAGAACGGGTCTTCCAGCAGTGCTTCGTTGTTGGTGCCGATATCGAGCATGATCGGGAGGGTAACCTCAGGGGGCACGCCGGCACACGCCGTGTAGAGAGCAAGCTTGCCCACCGGTATGCCCATGCCCTGGGCTCCGAGGTCGCCCAGACCGAGAATGCGCTCTCCGTCGGTGACGCAGATCCAGCGCACATCCTTCTCGGGCCAGTTGCGGAGCACTTCGGCCATCATTCCGCGGTGGCGGACACTGATGAACATGCCCTTGGGGCGACGGTAGATCCTGCCGAACGTCTGGCATGCAAGACCAACGGTGGGCGTGTACACGATCGGCATGTACTTGACCGGGTCCTTCTGAAGCATGGCATAGAAGAGCGATTCGTTGCGCTCCTGCAGATCGCTCAGGTAGATATACTTGTCGAGGTCGGTGGTGAGGGAATCAACGTGACCTTCGATGCGCTCCAGCTGCATTTCCATTGAGGAGACGATATCCGGTAGCAGTCCCATCAATCCCAACTCGCGCCGCTCGCGTCGTGTAAAGGCCGTTCCTTTGTTCAGTCGTGGGTCGCGAAGAACATCGAACCCACTCTTAGAGGTATCACTGTGTGACATAGGGCACAAAAATACGGAGATGTCGTAGCTTCGAACCATGTTTAGCGCAACCATTACACGCTGCATGTGCCTTGCCGCGGCTCTTGCGGCGTTCGTCTTTTCTGCCCATGCCACCGAACCACATCTGAAGAACATCCGACAGCTGACGTTCGGGGGCGATAACGCCGAGGCGTATTTCAGTCCGGACGGAAAGAAGCTTGCCTTTCAGAGCAACTACGCCGGATGGGGACACAAGTGTGATCAGATCCATGCGATGACGATCGCGGCCGCGGGCGACTCGTCGCACCGTCCGCCCCTTATCAGCACGGGCAAGGGGCGAACCACGTGTTCGTATTACATGCCGGACAACAAGCACATTCTCTACGGCAGCACCCATGAGGCCGGAGATGAATGTCCTCCATTGCCTGCTCCTCGGTCGGACCGAAAGTATCTGTGGCAGGTTCTGCCGACCTACGATATCTACGTGGCCGACGAAAGAGGTACGATCGTAAAAAAGTTGACCGATACCCCCGGCTACGATGCTGAAGGGACGGTGTCGCCCAAGGGCGACAAGATCGTGTTCACATCGGATCGTAGCGGAGATCTGGAGCTCTGGACGATGAACATCGATGGCACGGATCAGCGTCAGGTAACGAACGCCCTTGGCTACGATGGAGGCGCATTCTTCTCGCCCGACGGCAAGAAGCTGGTGTTCCGGGCCTCACGTCCGACGTCGGACAGTGCGGCACGTGAGTACAAGGAGCTCCTCGGCCAAGGGCTTGTGGCACCAACGGAGATGGAGATCTTCACGTGTAACCTTGATGGCTCGGACATGAAGCAGATCACCAAGCTCGGCAAAGCCAACTGGGCCCCCTACTATCATCCATCCGGAAAGAAGATCCTGTTCTCGTCCAACCACGCATCGAAGCGCGGCTACGACTTTCACATCTACATGGTGAATGAGGACGGAACGGGGCTTGAGCAGATCACCACCGAGAGCATGTTCAATGCCTTTGCGATGTTCTCGCCTGACGGTAAGAAGCTGGTGTTCTCGAGCAATCGCAACAACAATGGCACGCGTGACACCAATGTGTTCATTGCCGACTGGGAGGACTAAGGGTCAGGGGGCTTAGCGCACTTCGACGCGCTTCCCACCATTGGCGATCATGCGTCCGATCGGCCGCAGATTGCCAAGCCCCATTGTCCGGGCCAGAGCGGCAAACTCATCGGCATGAGCAGGATCGACCGACACGAGTAGACCGCCGCTGGTTTGTGGGTCGCAGAAGAGATACTTATGGGTCTCTGACAGCTCCGAGACGTGATGTCCATACGAGTTGAAGTTCCGCGTAGTCCCACCAGGGAATGACTTCTGCTCAAGGTAGCCGAGCAGCGCCGCACGGTCGATCAGCGGCACGGCATCGGCATGGAGCTCTGACGAAAGGTTCGCCCCCTCACAGAGTTCAATGAGGTGGCCCAACAATCCGAAGCCCGTCACATCGGTCATTGCGTGGACGTAGGGCAACGTCCCGAACGTCTCACCGGCGCGATTGAGCTGACACATCACATCGCGCGCATGAGCAGCATGTTCGGGCGTAAGAATCCCCTTCTTCTGCGCCGTCGTCAGGATTCCGATGCCAAGGGGCTTTGTCAGGAACAGCACATCACCCAGCCTGGCTCCGGTATTGGTCTTCAAATGACTAAGGTTCACGCGCCCGGTAACCGCCAGACCAAAGATCGGCTCCGGACTATCGATGGAATGTCCACCCGCCAGTGGGATCCCCGCATCCATGCAGGCCATGCGAGCCCCTTCCAGAACGAGCTGCGCAGCCTCCACCGGCACGGTGTTGATAGGCCACCCGAGAATCGCAATGGCCATCATGGGGCGTCCACCCATGGCGTACACATCGCTGATGGCATTCACACTGGCAATGCGTCCAAAGTCTACCGGATCATCCACGATGGGCATGAAGAAATCCGTTGTGCTCACAATGCCCGTGCCATCTCCGAGGTCATACACCGCCGCATCATCCTTGGACGCGTTGCCAACGATCAGCCGCGAATCATGCGGCATCTGCAAAGACGTCTGAAGAATTCCGTCAAGTACCGCCGGCGCGATCTTACATCCGCACCCGGCTCCGTGTGAGTATTGTGTAAGGTTGACCATGAGGGAAGATAGTGACGAGTCCAGCGTTTTAGTTTCTCCTCAACCATCGCAACCAGTCGTCCGCGACGCTATCCCAGTTGAACACATTGTAATCAGGCGTTCCGTCTTCTCGAATTGGGAAGTAGTTGTGTTCAGTACCTATGTATGCACGGAAGGTGAAGTTCCTTTTGTTTCTGCGGATGACGTCTACACGCAGGTAGTCGTTGTAGGGAGCGCCCCAGTCCTTTGTTCCATAGGAAACACATACCGGAATAGACAGCCTCTGCAGGTACGGCATCATTGGCTCCGAAAACTCGTACGTGCTTCTATGGGTGTCGCCGTTTAGGTCGGTGAGGTCGGAATGATGTGCAACGACATCCTCCCAATAGTCAAAGCTTGCTTCTCCATGTGTAACACTGTCAGGAGTGGATTCGTGAGAGCGGCTTTGTTGAACAATGGAGAGAATCCTTCCCAAAGGATTCCCACCCGAGTAGATCAAATGCGTTACGTCTTTCAACGCGGCCGCCATTTTCACCGCGATCGTGCTGCCCTCAGAGTGTCCAGCCACAACAAGTCGGTCTTTCGAGACCCATCCTTGCTTCTGGAGGAATCTCACAACGGCGATGTTACGGGGGACGTAGTAACTCAGGAGATTACGCGTGATGTACCCTTTAGGAAATCGTCCCGTACTATCCAGGTAGGTATAGTCACTCTGAAGTTCAGTCACATCTGCGATCAGCGGAATGGACGGTTTTCCAACAATCACAAGGTGATAGTCCTTCGACAGACTGTCCGGATTGAAAGGGAATGTTCCGTATGAAGTCGCCCCTTCATGCACGATCATCGGAATTGGCAAGCTTCCCTGACAGAAGAAAAAGAGAGGTTTCGGAATATCCTCTTCGTTCGTCTTTGACTTAACAAGTATGTCAACTGGGTCTGCGTTGAACCTGAGCACAAGATGTTTGAATCCATAGTCCTGCGCAGACTTAGTCTGTCCATACAGTAGGCCATTCATGAACAAGATTGCAATGAATATGATCCTCATCATTCCCCTGTTGCGCTTGGGTGTGAGATAGTTGCCGCGTGAACAATCATGAAAGTGCATCACCATTATTGAGACAATTGTCCAAATACTTGGACGCGTTGCCAACGATCAACCGCGCATCATGCGGCATCTGCAAAGACGTCTGAAGAATTCCGTCAAGCACCGCCGGCGCGATCTTACATCCGCACCCGGCTCCGTGTGAGTATTGTGTGAGGTTTACCATGAGGGAAGATAGTGACGAGTGATTCGATTACTGATTACAGATTACAGATTACTGATTACAGATTACTGAAGTTACTGTGTGTACGCACTAAAGGTGAGTGCTAGGAAAAATGGTAATGACCCAATCATACCTGTCTTTTCAGATGCTATTAGGGTACATACATTTAAGTTGCAGGGAGGTCGATGTGGAGGAGGTGGCGTCAATGAATCGTGCACCATGGATCGCTGCGACGAGGAGTTCACCCCACCTTGTGGGCAATAGGGCGTAAACGCAGTTTCATCCCTTGAGGGTATTGGTATGTATCTGAATGTCAAGCACGAGTATCTGCTTTTGTGCACTTCATTAGCAATGCTGTGCGGTGTATCTATCACCGGCAGATCACAGGAAATGACACCAG
>VERF01000026.1 GCA_018882895.1 Candidatus Kapaibacterium sp. | reverse complement strand
GTCCGACGAGCGAAGACAACGTGCCGATGCAGTATGACTTCCGAAGTGTCTATTCAACGATCCTCCGGAACTGGTTCTGCGTCGACGCAGCAACGACCGAGAAGCTGCTCTTCCGCGACTTTGGCGTTTTGGACGTTCTCACGTCCAGCGCACCAACATCGGTGATCGATGATCTTGCCACACCGAGCCTTGCCCTTCGTCTTGGACCCAACCCATCGCACTCGCACGTCACCGTCGCCTACGAGGCTCCTCAGGGGGCTGTCACGATGTCACTCTTCGACGGCACCGGTCAGCAGATTATGGTACACACGGAAATGCACTCCGGTGGCACGGCAACCATGGGCATCGACGTCACATCGATCCCGTCGGGTCAGTACTACGTCCGCATCGGTTTTGGCGGAGGCGCCGTGGTGAGGCCCCTCGTTGTTGCGCGGTAATGACACCGTCGCCCCGGATTAGGCATCACTGCTCCTAAAAAACAATGCTGCATACCTGCCCAGGGCTTCAGCCCTGGGACAACAGGGCCATAAGAGCCGATTGTGTGATGTGGATTGAAATCGGGCTGCCCTGATGGGCCCCGGCCTGCGCCGGGGCGGCGTCGTGGCCTTATCGTCGGGCGATGAGCTGAAAGATGGCCGTCATCAGTGCGCAGACGGGCGCGTGGATCTCATGCGGCCACGGGAAGAGGACCGAGAGCATCATCATCGAGATGGTGATGCCGGAGAGGATCTCGAGAATGCCGCTACGCAGACCGGAGCGGACGCGCAGGATGTTCATGGCCAGAGCTCCGCTGAGTCCGGCGTTGATGCCAATGAACATCATCGACAGAGCAACGTGCACAATGATCTGGGCTGAGACCAGGTACTCGGCGAGCGCCGTATCGGCCATACGAGCACCGGAGAGCAACAGCGCAAACAGTCCGCAGAAGATGAACACACCCTGTGCGGCCTTGGCCTTGTTGGTGCCGAAATAACGTCCGGCCATGTAACACGCATACACGCTTGCTGCGCCGACGCTGGAGAATATCCTTTCAAAGGGGCGAGCGGTGAACGTATCACCGTCGGCAAGCACCAACTGCACCACGGCGGCAACGAGTGTTGTGCCGATGAAAGCCCGCAACCACGGGTCAACACGCACCGATGTCAGCATGCGCCGCACTCTCCCTTATCTGCCGAAGTAGATTCCACCTGAACCGTAACGTGCGTGAGACCATAGGCACTGCTGAGCAGCTGTCGCACGCGAGCGATCACGTCATCCACCGGATCGTTGCTCACAACATGAAGCGACGCCGTAAACTCATTCATTCCCAGCTGCCACACGTGCACATCGTGCACGTCAGCAATTCCATCCAGCCTGCCCACCCGTTCTTTGAGCTCGACGGGCGAGATCTGTGAGGGGGCTGACTCCATGAGGATCACACCTGCCTGACGGATCACACGAATCGCTCCGCGCGTGATCATGATGGCGATGGCAATGGAGATCAACGGATCGATCAATTCCCAGCCTGTGAGCTCGATGACGATGGCGGCGATGATCACACCGAGACTCGACATGAGGTCGGTCATCACATGCAGGTATGCACTGCGTGTGGTGATGTGCTCGGACTTGTGCAGGTAGATGGCGCTGATGGCGTTGGCCACAAAGCCGACAATGGCCACCCAGAGCATCAGGTCTGAGTCGACGTGGCTGTGGCCATCCCCCAGCATGCGTCGTACCGCCTCAATGACAATGTAAATGCAGATGCCGATCAGTAGAAACCCATTTGTCAGGGCCGCCAGGATCTCCACTCGGCGCAGTCCGAAAGTATAGCGCACATCGTGCTCGCCCCTTGCCTTGGCTGCAAAGCGCAGTCCGAAGAAGGCGATCAGCAGCGATGCAAGGTCAACCAGCACATGCCCCGCATCCGAAAGCAGTGCAAGGCTGCCCGAGAGGAAGCCCCCGACAACCTGTGCAATGAAGACCACCGACGTAAGTGTTACGGCGATGCGAAGGGGGCGAATGTCCGAATGCTCATGGATGTGACCATGATGGTGATCATGGTTATGACCATGGTGCGCGTGATGATGATGATGATCGTGCGAATGTCCATGACCCATGACTTACAATCCGAACTTTCCGAGCAGTTGTGTAAGGAAGCTTATGATCTTATCACCGTAGCAAATCACAAACACCGCCGGAGCGGCAAACAGCATCGAGTCGAATCGGTCGAACACTCCGCCATGACCCGGCAGAATGCCGCCGGAGTCCTTGACGACGGCGTCGCGCTTCAGGAGCGACTCGGCCAGATCGCCGATCGGACCAACGATGCCGACGATCACGCCGCAGCCGATCGCCATGTCGAGCGGAACTCCGGGCATCAAGAGCTTCGACATTCCCACGAAAGCAAGGGTCGATCCAACCAGGCCACCGATGGCCCCCTCCCAAGACTTCTTCGGGCTGACCCGTGGGAAGAGCTTGTGCTTGCCGAAGGAGAGTCCCACAAAGTAGGCCGCCGTATCGGCAAGCCAGACGGACACAAACAGCGTCATCACCAGCGAAGCTCCTGAATCGCCCCAAGCCCCCTGCAAGAACGGCCTGTCAATGGCTCGCAACAACAGAAGTGTTGCCATGCTCAGACCGATGTAGAACACACCGAAGGCCGTCAGCGCGGTGTTCAACATGGCATTCTCACGGGCGCGGAATAGTTCGGCGGCAAGAGTGATGAGCGACCCAAGGAGCATAAAGAGGCACACATAGCCACCAATCATGACCATGCCAAGACCTTCGAAGATCGAGTCCGTTTGTACCGTTGCGTCCGGATTAGGGAAACCCACCAGAAGCAGAATTACGGCGGCCCAAACAAGGCCCACGCTCTGGTTCGGACTTGCGTGCTTAGACTCGGCAAGGTGATAGAACTCTCTGAGTGCCTGAAGTGCAATGAGCATGATGGCGCCGGAAAAGAACCAGCCGCCCAGATACACGGCACCGACGGCCGCTGGAATTCCGATGGCGGCCACGGCGATGCGTTTTGTGAGGTTCGTCATAGTGCGAAGCTACGTAGTTTCGTGGGCGATGAACGTATATGACCTCCACGACGCGGACTCTGTGAATGTGTTGCTGACCGGTGATCTTGACTTCGTGGTCGAGTTCGCTGCAGTTATCAGACGTTCCGGTGTTCGCTTCTCGATACTCCCGGCCGTTGAGTCGGGCGACGACTTCGAACTTGGTTCGGAGTTTGACCTCAGTGTTGCAACCGTCACCGACGTCAGCTTTGATTACGGCGAGTTTGCCGACGCAGTGATCTGGGATCTGCGCGAGCACGTCGGATCCTTCACGCACATCGTTGACCTGTCGGTATCCACGCACACGGACCATCGCATGGCCGTGGACGTTGCCGCATCGGTTAACCCATCGGCCTCCGTGATTGTTTGCGTTCTGACGACGACGGCAACCGAGGTGGGCCTGCTGACGAACACGGCGCAACGCATCGTCGGCGTCGGCCTCGCACCAAGCATCATGTCAACCCTCACCACCATGGACATGGCGGCCGGACTCAACACTGAAGCGCGCCATGTCGAGCAGGCGGCTTCCCTACTGCGACGTCTCGGATACACGGTCGAGCTCGTGCAGGACCGTGTTGCCCTTGTTCAGATGCGTGTGCTGGCAATGCTCATCAACGAGGCGGCCTTTGCCGTGATGGAGGGGCTTGCCACACCGGAAGACATCGACAAGGCGATGATGCTTGGGGTGAATTATCCCAAGGGGCTACTGGCTTGGGCCGACGAGATAGGAATTGGCATCATTACGCTGATCCTTGACGGCCTGCGTCGTGAATACGAGCAGGAGCGGTACCGTCCATGCGTGCTGCTCAAGCAGATGATGCGTGCCGGGTGGTCTGGCAGGTCTGCCGGACGCGGCTTCTACGTGTACGAATCCTAGAGAATGCGCCTGCACCTGTTTCTGGATTTCGACGGAACGATCAGCATCGGCGATGTTGGCGACAGGCTCGTTGGCGCATTCGGGTCATTCGACATTCTGCACAACGAACTCCTTGCCGGCGAATTCACCGTTGCCGAGTACTATCGTCGAGCCATTGCCAGCTTCTCGAGCAACGCTACACCGGAGGCCGTGGAGGAGTTTGTGCAGCGACAAGAGCTTGACGTCGGGTTCGCCCCCTTGCTGGCATGGAGTCGAGAGAACTCCATCCCCGCCACGGTTGTCAGCGACGGATTCGACGTTTACATCCGCCCCTTGCTACGGCGCGAGCTAGGCAACGACGAACTACCAATTGCCAGCAACACGCTTTCCTTTGAAGGGGGCTCATGGAAGCCCGCTTTTCCCGGAGCCAGCGAGTCATGCACCTGCTTCTGTGCCTCCTGCAAGCGCAACGTGATCCTGTCGACCATCGGCGACGACGACGTTGTGATCTACGTTGGTGACGGCTTGTCGGACGCTTGTGCGGTTCGATACGCCGACGTTGTGTTTGCCAAGGGGACGCTTGCCGCAATGTGTACCGAGGAGGGCATTCCCCACCACACGTATCGGTCGCTGACCGAGGTACTGATCATTCTGCAGCGTCGGATGAAGGACAACGACTTCCCGCGTCGACGTCAGGCCCGTTTGGCGCGAAAGAGCGCCTTTGAATCCGAGTAGCTTAAACCAATTGGCGGCGGGAGGGGTCTTGCGCCCCGTTCACTACTTGGAGAAAGACAATGACACGCATTCTTTTGATCGTTCTGTCGGCCATGGCCCTTGCCACGTCTTCCCATGCGCAGGACCAGCGCTCTCAGGACCAGCGCTCTAAGCGGCGCGAGGCCGTCAAGGAACTTCGCTCCGACCTCCGGTCATGGTACACGCGCGAGGTGCTGCCAACCGTCAGCCGCATGCACACCGAATACGACGCTTCATTGTCTCGCGAGGACCTGGCAACCCTCACAACCCTCCGTGCCGATGCCAAGCGCCTCCGCAACGACGTCCGCAAGGACATGCAGTCACTCAAGAGCGACTTCCAGCGAGGCGGCCGCGCCGAACTTCGCGATCGTCTGAAGGACCTCCGCACAAAGCACCGCGACGAATACAAGCGCCTCGTCGAACGCGTCAAGCCCATCGCCAAACGGTCCCGCACCAAGCTCCGTGAACTCTTCGACGCCAACGAGGACAAGATCGAACAATGGCGCGCCCAGGCCAAGAAGATCGTCGGCGACTGGAAAGACGACCACGACGACCTCGACATGGGCAATCGCGACAACTCCCGCTTCCCCCTCCTCGGCGGCGATCCCCGCCGCTCCGCCCTCCGCTTCATCCTCTGGGATGGAACAACACCAGACGAGTGACAAGTGACGAGTGACAAGTGACGAGTGACGAGTGACAAGTGACGAGTGACGAGTGACAAGTGACAAGTGACGAGTGACGAGTGACGAGTGACAAGTGACGAGTGACAAGTGACGAGTGACGAGTGACGAGTGACAAGTGACGCTCCGTCATCCCGGCGAAGGCCCGTCATCACGGCGATCATTAACTCGGTTGGCCACTACTCAGCTTTACGCAAGCCTGTGCTCTGGGCATTGGCCGAGGCGAACTGATGATCGTCATTTCCGTGAGCCCCTTAGCGCCTTGCGAATCTTTTCCGCAAGTTGACTGCGACGGCTCACCGCGATCTCGTTATCCCCAAACAGGTCTTCATATCGATAGAAGGCCACGATATTGGAATCAATTACGACGAACATCGCTGTCGATATGGGCGGATCAGTTGCCGCAACGCTGTCAACGATCACATTGCTCAGCGAAGCAGCGAGCCTATGAAGTGAGCGCACAGGATTTGTCGGTTTCACCTCTTCATTAAGACTCTCGACATGAATCCTACGGTCAAGGTTGGACTTTGAATCATGCACGTACAGCGCTTGCGATAAAGTGCCGAGTGAGTCCACAAATCGCACCTGATCCCGCAAACACTTTCCGCAGGATATTATGCGCTTGACGTGGACCACTGCCAAGCGAACAGTCGTGTCAACGACCCCGGCAGTCTGACTATGGCTATCGGTACCTGAGGCGATAAGAAACAAGCATAAGAGGTAGATTTTCATAGTCCTCCAGTTTGGCGGCAACGCATTTTCCATAGTCTGATAGAGGGATGACACCATTGCAGCATTCATCAATCGGAACCTGCAGTGTGAGATTAACAAGGCGGTCTCCAATCGTACGGATTCTGCCGTCCGAGATAGAAACTGGAAATATGTCACGGGTGCAGGGCACGTCGCTTTCCAAGTGTCCAAGAGTTAGACTTCGAGCAACCGATTCTAATCTACCCTCAGAGAGCACGTAGGCATCAACACTGTCGATACCCCTTTTCTTTTCGCGAGCACGGTAGGGAGACTTTACAACCAGTAGAATACTGTCGCTGATTTGATGAACAGACTTCAACACTTGTGCATCTTCGAGTTCATTGTCACTTAGTCTCTTCAGTAACGACGAAACATCTCTTGCGGTTGGCTCATCAGGTGGATTCGCGTAGAGCTCCTTTGAGCTCGTGCGAAAGGCACCGGATTCGAGCAGCTCAAATGTGGATGCAGTTGACGTGGCGTTTAGTGCCCATATGTCTCCGTTCAAGGGATCCACTGCCACTATGTATTGTCTGAGGCTGATAATGCAACTAAATGAGGATTCAAACGATAACAAAAGCCCCTCAGCAAAAGGTAATGACACGGTCCGTACTTCACCTGTGTGTCGGTTAACGAGTCCGACTACGTGGCAGTTGACCAAGGGTTGGGCAGAAGCATACCTCCATCGCCAAACCGCTATGATAGAGTCATTGATGATGCAGCACCGATCGAAAGCCTGAGGTAGTCGGAATAGCTGAGCTGATCGACAATGTTTGAGATCGTTGTAATTAAGTACCACCACTACACTATCACCCATGAGCGCAACTTGTTCAGCATTAACTGAAACATCCGCCACGTTTCTAGGTGCTATCACACTATCCGGTGCATCTAGACATTCGAGAGTCAATTGAGGGAGCACATCACCTTTGCACGACCAGCCCCGAAGACAGGGCGGTCGACCAGATTCGTAGTATAGGGTCAGCACGCCGTCATTCGCAGCAAACATCTTGCGTCGAAACTCATTGTTAGTAAACAGCCCAACCTGTACAATGGTATCGATCTCCAACAGATCGGTCAGGTACGCATATCGCTTGGATCCTACCTGTCCGGAGGAGACCGTTGGGGTCAAGAGGAGGAGGGTAATCAGCAATTGAATCACTACCATTATCGTACCTTAACATTGAAGTTGATGAGCATGATCTTGCAGAATAGAGACGCAGGTTGCCATCACATGCACGTGACGGCAACCGTGCGCCTTTTTAGGAATAACGGATCACTTCGGTACAGATGAACATGGCGCATTCCGCACCCCGTGCCGCTGTAAGATACACGTAAACTATCGCGGTACCGATTTATCATTGGGCGGCACTTTCCAATTCAAGGCAACGAAAGTGAAGTCGTGCAAGCAGAGTTCATGATTATGGCTGAGGTGTTCCCCATGACCACACGTAAATGGATCCAGAGCAGAAACTCTCACCTGATGCTGACCACCGAACCTGCTTGACATTCGGATTTCCCGGAATCATAATTCCCGTGGAACCCGACAGATTCCCTGAACGTATTTGATTGAGTGCATAGTCAACCCCTGCCTGTTCGGCATCTGTATGATCGTCAGAAGGTCGGCCCGGCCCGACTACCGCTTGTGGGCAGATCGCTGCACCTGGGCCGGAACACGCAATGCTCGTGTAAACGGTGCCTAAAAAGGGAACGTTTACAATTGTCTTGTCAACAACGTCATACGTGGCGTCCTGTCCTGTTCCATTATCGCGTCCACCTTCCCGTGTGATCCTGGTGTAGATAGCCACATCAGCCAACACAGGCACGATTGACAAAAACAGGCAAAGGCATGAGATGCAAGCGAACACGCTTGCGCGAATACGGTTGTTCATGATGACAACTCCTGAACTGTAAACAATGAGAGAAAAGAAATTTCGACGATTGCGCAATCGACAGTTAGAACATACCCCCCCCGATAAAATGCAAGAAGTATTTTTCCACATTACTGATAACTGAGATACTATTCGGCACATACGACAATTGACGAGGCCTGACAGCAGGCCGGGATCCATCCGTCATCCCGGCGCAGGCCGGGATCCATCTTGGCAAGAAGCGCAAGCCCCTTTGCAATGCCAGCAGAAACAATTCTGTTCTTTCTCTACTTACCCATGGCTGAAGCCATGGGCAGTTATGCGGCAGAGCGTGTTAGGGGGCAGTGCGCATTTGGCACCTAATAAGCAAATTGATCCACCACAAAGATTCTTGCTCCCACTCTACTTACCCATGGCTGAAGCCATGGGCAGTTATGCGGCAGAGCGTGTTAGGGGCAGTGCGCACACTTAACACCTGTCACCTGTCACCAGAGTATCCCCACCTGCTTCAGTCTCTCGAATGCCGTATCGCACGTCACGATCGAACAATCTTCGGCGATCGCTTGGGCGGCGATGATGCGATCAAAGGGGTCGCGGTTTGACCATGTGAGAACGGCCGCATCCGCGGCATGATTGGCCTCGATCGGGAGAAGTGTAAAGCCATACACTGGAAGATGACGAAGTACTGACTCGACATGTTCGGGTCGGATTGGAGATTTCGGCTTCATTGCCTTCTGCCAGAGCTCGTAGATCGATGCTGCTGAGCACAAGACGATCGTCTCTCTCCGTTGGATGACCTCGCGACTTGTTGCACTGAGTCTGTCTGGTTCGGAATCGTACCAGAGTAGAGCATGCGTGTCCAGCAGAATGCGCGTACTCATCACCTTTGGCGTTGCAAGGCAAGTGGATCGGTCACGCTTTCCTGATAGATATCAGGATTCGTGGCCGACAAGAGCTCCTTGCCGGTATCGCCTATTGGGGATGTGGATAGCCCAAGTCCGATCGGGCGCTGAGAAGCGATGTCGGCCAACGGCTCCAAGCGCACCGCGGGCACACCACGTCGCGCGATGATGACGGTTTCCCCGTGCAATGCCATCTCGACAAGTTGAGATAATGTGGTTTTGGCTTCGTGCATATTGATCACTATCATCTTCGTGCTCCTCATCAGATATACGTGACGCGAAGCAATCTAGCTATTTGTCTGTTTCTCTTAGCTATATCTCCATCTCACGTCTTCTCGAAGGCTACGATAGGGCACGTGACCACGCCGAGAGTCAGGATCATCGTCCATGAGGTGAGCGGCAAGGGGGCGGTGCGGAAAGCCCCATGAAAGAACGGCAAATAGGTAAAGGCCATCTGCGTTGAAGAGATAGAACATCTGAATGAACACAGAGGCATTCGATGCTGCTGTCTGCGCACCAGCAAGGGGGCTTCCGGCAGACAGCTCCCAGAGGTACATGCCGAAACCCGATGATAAATGAAGTATGGTCATGAGTCCGGCGCGCATGACGATCGTGGGAGACGAGTGAACACGTTGATCCCGGCCTGCGGCGGGGCCGATTGAGGCACCTGTATAGCATGAAGATCGACCCCATTTATCGCTGTCCCAAAACACTGATTGTTATGCCATGAGTCTTGTTAGTCCGACCCTATGTTTGAGGTGGTGCCGGGAAATACTCTCGGAATACATTGCTGAACATAGTTGACGTCAAACAGACGTCATGTTTCTCAAATTTATCTAAGGTGTTGGTATGAAACGAATCCATTCCCTCATGTCGCTCGCCGCCTGGGCGACACTCAACACGTGCCGTGCGCCGCATGCTCTGGCGCAGAACCCTTACGGGGGTGGGGGCAAACGTACCGGCGTCGAAGGTTTACTGATCTTTTGACATCTTCATTTAAGGAGATTCCCGTTGCGCTCGGATTGTCGGTTTACGCTGTACTTCTTGCGTGTTCCTGTTCGAGCGAATCAAGCACATCAGCACTAGATCATCAAGGACACAAGCGAGAGGTGCTGCAACTGAGAGATGGCATGAAATCGATTGCCATTTCAGCGAAGCACGTTGGCGTCACAAAGAGTCCACGCATTCTAGACGCCGAGATTACGGGTCAGGAACTTCAGGATATTCAATCATTACTCGGGAAGCATGGAGTTCAGGCTGCAGACTTTGGCGCAGCCGTCTTGTTTTTACGTAGTGTGGCCAGTACTGATAGACCGCTCACCCTGGATGATGTTGTCGGAATCGCTACGTACAAGTATGAGCGTGATGGCAACGCGTTCAATATGTTCATACGACGCAGTAAGTCGTCAAACTTTGCCTTATTCGAGGATCTTTCATGCACGGCAGGAAGCGTCAGCGCGAACACGATAGGATTCATTGCATCCAGGACTCTGCAGGATCTCGGATATGACGTTGAAACAATACTTGTCATAGCATCTGATGCCTATCAGCCATTGAAGGACGTGGGTCACGGAGGTGGAAACACGGAATTGAATGCAAAGATCTGGTTGGCTAGTTCATCGCACTATCGATCGCAATTCCGCTCATTTGAACAGGTCATGGGTGTTGCTCCTGGTAGTGGAGGTAAAGGATGTGAGAACGCCTGTCCATCAATGGGTGGTGACGAGTGTACCTGGATAAACCCGAAGGATGGATGGCACTGTCAACACAGGGTGAAATGTTGCGCAATTGTGAGTTATCGAACAGATGGAGACATCCTCATTGCTGTCGGTCAAGACACCATTGAGAGCGCCCTCGACACAGTGCTGTTACGGGCCTTTCGAGATCAGACACTCATTGAAACGTCGTGGGGGACAAAACTGATTTCATACTACAATTACTGCTCTCAGATCATCGATACTTCTGATGTACCATTGATACTAAAAGCCAGAGCAGTTGCGCTACTGTTCAAGTTTAACTTGTCCACACTGAACGTGCTGATGGATGAAAGTCTCCCGTCCGAGTCGGTCTTGATACCACAAAGCCTGCGATCGGAATTGATTGACTTGCTGACTGCATATCAGTCTGTGTCTTCTGATCCAGTTTACCGTCAGGTAATTAACGATTTGATCAGCGATGTAGAGTCATTTGGAAGCATGACTGTGGCCGGTTTCCGAAATGCAGCACAATTTTATTGAATTCAAATGGTGCTTTTATGTTTGAATTGAAGAAGAACACTCGTTCAACCGAGTTGAGCCGCATCTCGCGGATCTGCCGGTGCTTTGCGTCTGCATTGATGTTCGCATTCGCGGGTGGCTGTACAGCCACCCGTGAATGCACCCAAGTAAACCCCAGACAACGGGTGATTTTCGAGAAGGCTGAATTCGTCGGTGAACATCGAATCGAAGCCTCGCACGTAGAAGTTATTAGGGATTCGACTCATACACTGGTGATGTGTACTTCAAGTCGCTATCCTCAGGACAGCACGTCATTGGTCAGGCAAGGCCTACTCATTCGTCCAAGCTGCGTCGCGACGCTTCTTGTATGCTATTCCGGTGATTATCGGGATAACGGCATTATCGTTAGCGTGGACAAGCATAGAGCTGCGATGTTGTATACATGGTGCCCCGCCGATGAGATAATCTACGTTGACTGCTACCTGCGTGACACTCTGACTGAGGTGTATAGTCCCATGAGTGGCCTAAGCTTCTCTATAGGTAGGATTACAACGGAGGCAATGTATGCTATGCTAGACATACTGTTGAAGCAGTGTGGTTTGCCAATCCATGCGATGTCCACGATAGCCTTTGCACGCGGCGACTTTCACGATGAGGGCCCAATTAGTGGGGTTGGAACTCAGGATGATGCGCTTTTGCAGGCGATATCCTCGTATCAGCCAGCCACGAGTGATGAGTAATTCCATTAATCCGTAGAGCTGAGTCACGACGTAATGAGGCACGCACTCTACTGATTGCCATGTCTGGGATCTCGTCATTGTGCTCTCGATTGGCAGTTTGCAGATCACCCACTTCATCGACATTCATACACCATGCCGGCAACGATGTCTCTGCAAGCAAGAAGATATCTAGGTGGTCAGCGTTAACAAATCCCGCGTGCCTCGATTCCTGGCAACTCTGAGCAGAGTTCATGTTCAGATACAAACAGGGCTCGCACCATCCATCCGGTTCTACATTCCATTTCGCTATCATCAAATGAGGTCATTCAACAATATGAGATCACTCTACCTTCTCACGATCACTCTGATTTCAGGTAGCCGACATCATCTGATTGTCTTGGTACTTGCGTCTATGATGATACTATGCCAGTTGACATGGTGCACTAGCGATTATCGTGCTGTGCCCGCGTCATCTGTCGATACTATCATGCTAGTCCATGATACAAATCGTCTCGAACTGAGCATCCGAGTGAATGACGTGCGATTTCGGAATCATCGCATTATAGGGACTAGAGCAAGTTGCAGTTGCATTTCGCGCAACTTGCAGGGTCGGCAATGTTGTCGTCAAATGGCCGCAACGGCAACAGAGAGTGTTTCGACTATTTGAGTCATGAAAGCGGTGTCCTTCAATGCCACAGTCTTCCCCCGACCTATCTCCTCAGCACCTTTTCGATCGATACGATTACGTACGAGGCAAGGCCGCAGGCCAGGATGTACATCCATGAGGTGAGCGGCAAGGGGGCGGTGCGGAACACATCGTTGAAGAACGGGACGTAGGTGAAGGCAAGTTGGAGCAGCGCCATGAGAGCGGCGCCGTACAACACGGTCATGTTCGACGTGATGGGGTGAGTAGATGGCCCCACCAGTGTGCGGCAGTTGAAGAGGTAGAATGTTTGGATGACAACGAAGACGGCTGCGGCGGCGGTTTGGGCCTCTACAAGGGTGCTACCCGAGCTGAGCTCCCAGAAGTAGATGCCAAAGCCTGACGATAGAAGCAATAGGACCATCAGCCCCGTGCGCATGAGAATGTCGCGAGAGAAGAGTGAGTCGTTCATGCGGCGTGGACGTCGCTCCATCACATCATGGGGCGTAGGCTCGAAGGCAAGGGGCAGACCAAGGATCACGGCCGTGGTCATGTTGATCCACAGAATGTGGATCGGCAGGATCGGAAGAGCGATGCCAAGAGCAACGGCGACGAGGATCACCAGACCCTCGGCGGCGTTGGTGGGAATGGTCCAGACGATAAACTTCATGAGGTTCTCGAACACCGTCCGACCCTCCTCCACCGCAGCTACGATGGTAGTGAAGTTGTCGTCCGTCAGCACAATGTCCGAGGCGTCCTTGGCAACGTCCGTACCCGTACCACCCATGGCAATACCAACATTGGCGGTTCGCAGCGCAGGCGCATCATTCACGCCGTCGCCCGTCATGGCTACCACATGCCCCCTTCGCTGAAGTGCATGCACCAGACGCAGCTTCTGCTCGGCCGTCACACGGGCAAAGACCGAGAAACGTTCGGCCGCATCCTCCAATTGCTCGTCACTGAGCTGCTCTAGGTCACGTCCGGTCCTGACGTATTCGCTCGGGTGACCGGCGACCTCGATGATGCCGAGATCGCGCGCTATGGCAACGGCCGTGATGGCGTGATCACCGGTGATCATTTTCACACCCACACCTGCGCGATGACACTCGGCAATGGATGCACGCACCTCGGGCCGCGGCGGATCCACCATGCCAACGATACCCGTCAACACAAAGCCTCCCGACAGGTCGGCCGCAGAAAGCTCCTCCAGACGTCCGTCCACGTCCTTCATGGCACAGGCCAGCACGCGCAAGCCCTCGGCACTCATGGTCTCGACGTGGCTCGTGATGGTCTGCATGTCAAGGGACTCATGCGACCCGGTCTGACCCATCATCATCGTACACCGCGGCAGAAGCGCCTCCAAGGCACCCTTCATGTAGATGCGCGAACCGGACGGCTGCGTGTGGTGAAGCGTTGCCATGAATTGCGCGTCGCTTGAAAACGGCACTACATCGGCCAATGGCATCAGCTCCTGCTCGACGTCTCGGTGTAACGATGCCTTCATGCCCGCCACCACCAAGGCCGCCTCGGTAGGATCTCCCAAGGCCTGCCAGTACCCGTCCACCTGATGCACCGAGGCAGTGGAGCAGAGCACGCCAACGCGAAGTGTTTCGTGCAGGGCCACGTCGCGGCCGATATGTACGGGGCTTGCAGCATCGGCATTCTTGCGCAGAAGGATGTCACCCTCCGGACGATACCCAGTGCCCTGGACGATATACTCGGCCGACGCGGTCGTGAGCCCAACAACAGTCATCTGGTTCTCCGTCAGCGTGCCGGTCTTGTCACTGCAAATAACAGTGGTCGACCCAAGCGTCTCGACCACCGGCAGGCTGCGCACGATGGCTCTGCGACGGGCCATGCGGTTGACGCCGATGGCAAGGATGATGGTGACCGCTGCCGGCAGGCCCTCCGGAATTGCCCCAACGGAAAGGGCAACGGCGGCCATTATCATGTCGACCGGACGCTCGCCGCGCATCACTCCCACAGCAAATGTTCCGGCAGCAAGCAGAAGGATCGCAACAAGGATCACGTTGCTGAACCGCGCGATCTGCTGCGTGAGCGGCGTCTGCAGCGAGGGGGCTTCGTTGAGCAACGTCGAAATCGTTCCCACTTCGGTGGATTTGCCGGTGGCAACCACAAGCCCCATGCCCGCGCCACGCGTCACCACCGTGGAGGCGTAGGCCATGGATGCACGATCGGCCAGCACGCTCGTGGCATCAACCGGCAACGACTGTTTTTCCGACGGAACACTTTCACCGGTTAGCGATGACTCGGCGATGGCAAGGTCCTTGACCCATACCAAACGCAGGTCCGCCGGCACCCGATCGCCGCTTTCCAGCACAACGACGTCGCCCGGCACGATCTCCTCCATCGCAAGACGCATCCGCACGCCCCCTCGCACAACCGTAGCTGTTCCAACAACGGAGTTGGCCAGCCGCGCCAGGGAAGAGATGGCCTTGCCCTCCTGCACAAATCCGATGATGGCGTTGAGCAGAACAACACCCAGGATCACCGACGTGTCAGTGATGCCTCCGATGATGGCCGTCACAACACCACTGGCGATCAGGATATAGACAAGGGGCGCATGGAACTGACGTAGGAATCGTAGAATGGGGTGCTCAATACGACCCTTCGGAAGCGTGTTGCGCCCATACTGCGCAATTCGCTCTCGCGCTGCATCGTCACTGAGTCCATCTGTTCGCGACGTGCCGAGTGACGCCTCTACGGCGTCAACCGAAGAAGAGTGCCATTGGATATGCATGGATGTTTACAGAATGATAGAATGATCCGGATCGACCGATGTCAGAAGCGATCCGTTGGCAACACAGGTACGTACCAATTCCATATCGTGATACAATACCGTGTCGTGTTCGACGAACGGCAAACGATCACGGACGTGACCTAGTGCACGCTCAAGGTGCACTGAACTTTTCAGCGGACGAAGCATTTCAACGCCTCGGCTTGCACATAACACTTCGATGCTGATAACCGACTCCACATTACGCATCACATCCCAGAGCTTGCGTGCGGCAATGCTCCCCATGGAGTTGTGATCTTCCTGATTGGCCGACGTAGGAATACTATCAACGCTTGCCGGATGCGCAAGAACCTTGTTCTCACTCACCAACGCCGCTGCGGTGTATTGCGCGATCATCATGCCCGAGTTCAAGCCCCCTTCACGAGTAAGGAAACGGGGAAGCCCACCCAGCGCATGGTTGACAAGGCGCTCGGTGCGCCGCTCGGAGATGCTTGCCAATTCGGCAAGTGCGATGGCGAGGAAGTCGAGCACAAGGGCAAGGGGCTGACCATGGAAGTTTCCACCCTGGATATGCGCATCATCATCGGCAAAGATCAGTGGGTTATCCGTGGCACTGTTCATCTCACGCTCGATCACCGATGCGGCGTACTCTATCGCGTCGCGCGAGGCTCCATGTACTTGCGGCATGCATCGCAGACTATATGCATCCTGCACCTTACCGTCACCCGTGCGATGCGACTCGCGGATCTGACTTCCGTGAAGGAGCGTGCGGAGGTTTGCGGCCACCTGGCGCTGACCCGGGTGGGGTCGGACGGCATGAAGCCTATCGTCAAACGCCGAATCTGTTCCCTGCAACGCGTCAAGCGAGAGCGCCCCGGCAAGATCGGCCGTGCGCGCCAGACGCCGAGCGCGCGCAACCGTAAGCGCCCCGAACGCACACATCATTTGCGTTCCGTTGATGAGCGCCAACCCTTCCTTTGCGGCAAGTCGTACCGGTTCGATGCCATGAGCACGAAGGACTCCCGCGCTCGGCGTGCGTACGCCATCAACGAGGCACTCGCCCCTTCCGATAAGGCACAGGGCAAGATGAGAAAGGGGCGCAAGGTCACCACTGGAACCCACCGATCCCTGACTCGGGATGTACGGCACGATGCCTGCGTTGACCATGCCGACCAACGCATCAAGCGTTGTCTCACGAATGCCCGAGTATCCCTTGGCCAGCGCATTGATGCGCAGGACCATCATGGCACGAACAACCTCTTTGGGAAGGGGCTCCCCAGTCCCTGCCGAATGCGAGATGATGAGGTTCTCCTGTAGCCGCTCAACATCGTCGCGCGAAATAGCCACGTTGGCAAACTCCCCAAATCCCGTCGTCATCCCGTAGATGACCCGTCCTTCATCAATCCATCGATCCACCGCCGCCCGCGATGCACGCACACGCTCACGTGCATGCTCAGCTATGTCGATGCGCACAGATACATCATGCGCCACACGCTCAATGTCGTCGATGGTCAGAGAGGAGCCAGTAAGGTAGAGATGCATGGTGCAGAATTACGGAATTACGGAATTACCCAAGGACGGAATGACGGAATTACCCAAGGACGGAATTACGGAATTACACAAGGACGGAATGACGGAATCACTCGTCATTCCCGCGAAAGCGGGAATCCACGAGATTGACGTCGCCCCGGCGCAGGCCGGGGCCCATACGTCATTGTATGGGCAACACATGGATCCCGGCCTCCGCCGGGATGACGATCCGTCTCTCGTACCCCGTACCTAGTAACTAGTAACTAGTAACTAGTACCTAGTAACTAGTACCTAGTAACTAGTAACTAGTACCTAGTAACTAGTACCTAGTAACTAGTACCTAGTAACTCGTCTCTCGTCACTTGTCACTCGAAATCATCGTGCTCCAACTATACTCCGTTGGAACACGGCGTCCTTGCTGGGCAAGTTCGATGAGATAATCGGCCGTGGTCTTGAGCACCCATTGGAAGTTGTCTTCCTGAACCGATGTGCGTTCGGCGTCGGGGGCAGGATTCATGTAGTCAATTGCATACGGGATGCCATCGCGGACGGCGAACTCGACGGTGTTGAATTCGTAGCCCAGCATCGTGCAGATCTTGATGCAGTACTCTTCAAGTCGGGCAAGCATCTCCGGTGATGGCGCAAAGCCTGCCTGATAGCGCAGGTGATGCGGGTTACGGGGCTCGTACGGCATGATGCGTACGTGCTTCTTGCCGATGCAGTAGCAGCGGTAGTATTCGGTAAACTCAATACCCTCCTGGAGGGTCATCACGATGTCCTGCGTTTCGGAATAGGCTGCAAAGAACTCGTCGATCGAGTTGACCTTATACACGTGCTTCCAGCCCCCTCCATCGAATGGCTTCAGGTAGGACGGAAAGCCCACATGATCGAAGATCTCCTGCCAGTTCAGAGGATAGACCAGATTGCGAAAAGACTCGGCGGTAGTATCCGGCGGGTGATTCTTGCTTGGCAGCAGGGCCGTGCGCGGCACCGGAATGCCAACCTTATCGGCCAGCGCATAGTTGAAGTACTTATCGTCGGCCGACCACCAGAACGGATTGTTCACCACGCGCACTCCGTTCAGGGCCGCCTGCTTGAGCATCGCGCGGTAGTACGGCACGTCCTGCGAAATGCGGTCAAGGATCACGTCGTACTCGAAGAGCGACTCCAACGTCACCGCCCCGATCTTGACGAATTCGGCCGATACTCCGGCGTGACGTGCGTTGATCTCCTGTACAAGTGCCGGCGGAAACGACTGTTCCATGCCGAAGAGGAGTCCGATCTTGTTCATATGCGTTTCCTAGGTAGGGGGCTGGGGATGCCCGGCAAAAATACGCTGATTGTTGCTGTTGAATCAGTTTCGTGTATCGAAAGTGTCAGAAATACAAGCTATATTTCTGACATGTCAACGACGCGAAGTAATACTGCATTGGCCATTCGCCAACGCATTGGCCAGCTCGACCTGGGTCAACCTGTTCATTGCTCTCGATTTTTTGATTGTGGGACTCGTGCTTCCGTTGACAAGGTGCTCTGTCGGCTGGTCGAAGATGGACTGCTCGTGCGGGTCTCTCGAGGAGTGTACATGAGGCCGAAGCCCAATCGTTTTGTCGGCACAATTGCTGCCAGTCCAGTAGATGTTCTTCGAAGTATCCTTGCCGACTCTGGTATAACATTTCAAGTATGCGGGGCTGAGGCCGCTCGTCGCTTAGGACTAACAACGCAGGTTCCCACACAGCACATCTACTACACCACAGGTACAGCTCGTAAGATTCGCATGGGGAACACCGTAGTGCTTCTGCGTAATGTCAGTCCACGCAGACTCTTACTAGCGGACAGGCCCGCGGGCCTAGCTCTTACGGCCATGTGGTACCTTGGACGAAGCGAGGTCTCGACGTTAACCATCGAGCATCTTCGAATGCAGATCGGTAAAGCAGAGCTTTCTGCCCTACGAGGAGTAGCACATCACTTACCTGCATGGATGAGCACCATCCTCGTTGAGCATGAGCGTGAGTATGGAACCTGAGGCTAACTTCCTCTGGCTCGATCCTGAGGAGCGCGCCGACATTCTTCAGACACTAGCTCTCGAACTCGGTCGATCTGCCACAGTGCTTGAGAAGGATGTGTGGGTATGCTGGATATTGAGCAAGCTCTTTTCTCTTCCCTTATCTCATCGCCTCGCATTCAAGGGAGGGACGTCGCTCTCAAAGGTGTACGGTCTGATACACCGATTCTCTGAGGATATCGACATCACGGTAGACCATCGAGACTTCGGTGTGATGAGCGCAGATGAACACCGACTTCCTTCGCGAAGCCAAGTCGACAAACGGAACAAGCAGCTGCGTGACCATTTGCGCGATTTCGTCACAGAGCATGTGCTACCTGCACTTCGGCGACACATTGTGGACGAGCTGCCACCTGAAACTGCTGGAATAACATGGGCAGACCCCGATCGAATATTCCTTCGCTACCAAAGCGTCATTCGGTCTGAAGGTTCGTACATACCCGATCAGGTCCTCTTGGAACTTGGTTCGCGGAATCCGGCCGAGCCTGTTGAGACTCATCATGTTACGTCTGATATAGCACATCTTTTGAGCGACCTCATCCTGCCCTCTGCAGATGTGCAAGTCCTGTCTCCGAAGCGCACCTTTTGGGAAAAGGCAACACTCATACATGCCGTCTGCATTAAGAAACCCGAGCTGTTGCGAAGTGACCGCCTATCGAGACACTGGTACGATCTCTCCCTTCTGGCCGACTCCAAGTACGGAAACATTACGCCGCATGACATTGGGTTGCTGCAGGAAGTCGTTCGACACAAAGATGCCTTTTATCTCGAGCGGGGGTTTTCATATACAACATGCCTCAATGGTAGCTTTAAGCTCATACCCGACGGTATAACACTTGAGGCACTATCGCGAGACTATAATGCCATGGTCAACGCGGGAATGTTCACGCTCACCCCGCCAACGTTTGAGTCGATTACTAAACGTCTTGTTACGCTCCAGGAAGAGATAAACGAACTGGTGCACTCACTCCGTCACGGTGCGTAAAACAAGCCCCTTTTCGATATCATACGTTGCATACGTGGGCTGATGGCCCAGCCAGTGTCCAAGGTTAACGTATAGGCCGGAGCCGATCGGTGTGACTTCGGCAACGTGACGGTGGCCCATCACCACGACGTCATATCCCTCGGCAAGGCGGGCTTCGGCAAAGTCGCGCAGACCGTCGCGTTGACCGTAATCACGTGCGCCGGTCAGGTCTCTGCTTCCGTGCGACGTACGCGATGCGAGTGCAATGCCAAGGTCGGGGTGGAGCTTTCGATACATCCATTGAGCAAAGCGGTTTCGCAGAACAGCGCGCAGCACAAGGTATCCGGCGTCATTGTGTGCCTTCCCATCGCCGTGGGCAATGTAGAATCGCTTTGAACCTATGGTTGCCGACACATCACCGAGGATCACCGGGATCTTGAGTTCCTCCTCGAAGTATCGGTAGTGGCCGAAATCGTGATTGCCCATGAGGTAAATGAGCTCAATCCCAGCATCGGCAAGGTCGTGCAGCATGGAGAGCGTGCGCACAAAGCGAGACGGCACCACCGTGCCGTAGTCGAACCAGTAATCAAAGAGGTCGCCAACGATCACGATGTGGGATGACATCTGCGAGACGTTCCGCAGAACCGACAAAAGCCGATCTTCCCGCTGTCGATCGTCCTGGCGAGCCCCATAACCAAGGTGCACGTCCGACAGGAACGCGACACTCTTTCCTTGATGTACATCAAGAACGATGTCCGTTACCGATACCACGGGCGAAAGCATGACGATAAGATAACGCCATGTGGGGGCAAGACGGCTATCTTTGCGAGTCAAATTCCCCTGTTCACATGTCCGTAACACCAACCACCCGCAAACGCGTAACCACTCGGCGCCTCATCGACATGAAGGCCTCAGGCACGCCCATCGCATGCCTGACGGCGTATGATGCGATCACGGCCGGCATCCTCGATGGCGCGGGGGTTGACGTGCTTCTCGTGGGCGACTCGGTAGGTAACGTTGTGCAGGGTCACGACACCACCATCCCTGTTACCCTTGAGCACATGATCTACCACACGCAGGCCGTGGTGCGTGCCGTCGAACATGCGCTCGTGGTTACCGACATGCCGTTCATGACGTATCAGGTCACGCCGCAGGAGGCCTTCCGAAACGCCGGTCGGCTGATGAAAGAAGCCGGAAGCGGCGCCGTAAAGCTTGAAGGGGGCCAGCGAGTGCTGGAAGCCGTGCACATGATGACCGATAGCGGCATCCCCGTTATGGCGCACCTTGGTCTGACGCCACAGAGCATCCACCAGTTCGGCTCGTATAAGGAACGGGGCGTATCGCAGCAGGAGGCCGACGATATAAAGCGCGATGCAATCGCGCTGGAGAAGGCCGGAGCGTTCGCCATCGTTCTCGAGAAGATTCCCGCCTCACTGGCCGCCGAAGTGACGGCACTTGTGAGAGTGCCGACGATCGGGATCGGGGCCGGACCAAATTGCGATGGGCAGATTTTGGTGTGGACCGATATGATGGGTATGTCGACGGAGTTTCGTCCACGCTTTGTGCGACGCTACGCCGAGATCCACGACGTCATGACGCGGGCCGTTCGGTCGTACGTGTCCGACGTCAAGGGGCATACGTTCCCAACCGACGAGGAGAGCTACTGATGAGCCCCCTGTCGTCGGTCGTTGTCAGCTTCGTCTTCGGATTGTCATGCATCGCCCTTTCGGCATGCGGAGACAACATCGTAACCAATCCGAACGACATCATCTTTCCGGACACCAACGTTAGCTTTCGGGCGCACGTCTTGCCGTTCATTGCTCTCTCGTGCGGCATCGGCGGCTGCCATGCCGACGTTAACCCGGCCGCCGGGATTCGGCTGACGTCGTACTCTACGCTCATGTTTGACCGTGGCAATCTTATCGTGCCCGGTAAGCCCGATGAGAGTCTGGTGATCCAGGTTCTCAACGGAACATTCTCTCACCCGTGGGGATTTCTGCAGGAGCGTGTGACGACCAATCATCGGCTCGGCATGATCCAATGGGTCCGCGAAGGGGCTCTCAATAACTGATCAATCTCATCCTCGCAACTGATCAATCTCATCCTCGCAACTGATCAACGTCATCCTCGCGAAAGCGGGGATCCAGCACAAAGATTCTTAATCATGGAGACACGTATCATGTTCACTCTTCGCTCCGTCGCACTTGCTGCAGTCCTCGTGCTGACGCTCGCAAGCTGCTCACGCAAAGCCACTCCCGTGCCCGTTGAGGGCTTCGAACTGCGCACGGATGAGGTCCGCAAGTTTGAATTGAAGGTTCCGAAAAACTGGTTCATCCAACAGCGCCGCGGCGATCTCATTCTTGCCGTATCGCTGAAGTCGCACAGTGCCCGCTTCCTTTCCTTTGGCAAGGGTACTGGTGGCGCGAAGGTTGAGCTCCGTGCCTTCCCCCTGGATTCGGCTACGACGATCGACTCGCTCGTGAAGCGCTCAAAGCTTGAGTTTGAAGACAACCTCGACCGCTATGAGCGCACTACGGCCACGTTAGGGGGCAAGCCGGCTCAAAAGCTCTCTGTGAAATTCGATCAGGAAGATGGCGAGTTCCGTTCCGAGGCCTACTTTGCCGAGAACGACTCGGTCGTAACGATCCTTACTTTTGCCGCCTTCGGCAACACCTTCTCTGACTATGAGAAGGACTTTGCCGAGATCCTCTCCTCGGTAAAGCTCGCCCAACGCCCGGTTGTGGCTCCAACAACGCCGCAGGGTCCGACAGCTCCGGAGCCCCCTTCCGACACTCTGCGTGCTTACAATGCGCCGGACTTCACGATCCAGATCCCGCAGAACTTCCAAGGCACAAAGGGTCAGGCCTCGGGCCTTTCGTCGATGAGCTTTGCCGGCTCACGTCTGGACTGTACGATCCAGGTTGACGTGTTCGATGCGAAGGATCAGAAGAACCTTGATAAGATCATCGAGCAGAACAAGAGCCGCTATGGTGGCGGCAGTGCCACAGCCACATCACTCTCAGGTGTGAAGGCCTATTACTTCACCTACAACCCGGCTGCCAACATCCAGTCGCGCGCATACTTCATGGTCAAGGGCGACAGGATGGTTCGCGTAACGATGAACTGGTTCAAGCCGGAGCAAGCCGTCTACTTGCCGATCTTCGAGAAGAGCCTTGCAACCTTTAAGCTGAAGTAAGGTTTTTCGAAGCATGCAGTTACTGATCACTTCGATTCTTGCAATGGCCGTTGTCACGACAGTGACGACGGCCATTCCTCAATTCTCTGCGCTCTCGGGCAACCGCTGCACGAATTGCCACATTGCCCCCTCGGGTGGAGGCATCCGAAACGACCTTGGCTGGTACAGCTGGTACGACGTCGGCATGATCCCGCGCGACTCGTCCTTTCTGTCGTGGATGTATGAGCTCGACAAGGAGAACACGTTCTTCGATGGGTTGCTCACGCTGGGCATGGATGCCCGCATTCAGAGCACACGATCGTTCTCCAGTGCGGATGCAAAGCGTTCTACGTTTCCGATGCAGGCATCACTGTATGCCGCGATCACGCCGATCAAGGCCGTTACGATCGAGGGGACGTTCAATCTTGCGGCACTGCGCACCGGACCCAACAGTGATCAGCGCATCGTATACCCGGGTCAGCGCATGGGCTCGCTCTCGGCCATTATAGCCCCCTCCCTGAGCTTGCCTCAACTGCGGATTGGTTTGTTCCGTCCGTCGATCGGCATGAGGTATGATGACCACACGATGGGTGCGTTCGGCTATGCAACGTCGGCCCGACGCCAAACACTGCTTGCCCCTGATTGGTCGGAGTACGGCGCCGAGATCACCTATGAAGGACTTCGCTGGCTGACGCTTCAGTCGGGCGTGTTCGGCTCTGAGGGGCTCTCCCAGGTGCGCATCAGCGACGGGGGCTCGCAGAATGTATCAGCCATTGCAGGCAACCAGCCAACCGTGACGGCGAGGGCCGTTGTTTGGCCGCGCGCCTTCGACGATATGCTCAACATGTGGTTCGGTGCATCGGTCCTGCGCAATAACGTGTTTACGCTTTCAAGTGCATTCGTAGGGATCGGGCTAAGTGACCACCTCTCGTTGATGGTCGATCACACCGCGATGCAACTCACCGATGTGATTTCGACGAAGCAGACAACGGCAGAGCTTCTCTATCAGGCCTCGACATGGGCTTTCCCTTTTGTGCGACTCGAGCGCTACTGGACCGATCAATCGCAGGCACAGGGTACAGTGTTAACTGATGCAGCAGTACTTGGAGCACAGATCTTTGTGGCCCCCTACGTGGAGCTTCGGCCCGAGTATCGCATTCTCGACACGTTTCGAGAAGGATATGCATCACGCTGGAACCTGCAACTGCACATCTACTATTGACAATTTCTCGTGAGGCATTCCATGATCAACCGTCTGCTCATCATCATCGGCATTCTCGGCATTCTTGCAGGGGGCTATGTGTGGAACAGTGACGGCCGGCAGATCTTTTCCAAGGACCGCGAGGAAGTTGTCAAAGAGGTCAAGGACGAGCTGTTCGGAACCGTTACGCGCACAACGGAATACGTTCCGGCCTTCAAGTTTGGGCTTCTGCCATTGAATGCAACTGTCGCCGATTTCCCACGCTGCTACGCATTCGTTCTTGGTGTGTGCGGAACCTTGATTGGCCTTGGAGTGGTTCGTCAGCGAAAGACGTCATCTCATTCCTAAGGAGCCCCCTGCCATGTCAACACAATCCCGACGCAACTTCCTTCGTCAGGCCACCGCTTCGGTAGGCCTCGTGCTCTCGGCTCCGGTGATCGCCGGGATCGTTAGCGGCTGTGAGAAGGACGAATCGGATCCGACCTCTCCAACGGGTCAGACATTCCCGATCGACATCACGAAGATTTCCGAGTTGTCCGCAATCGGCAGCATCTCGCTGCAGGCCGTTACCGACCTCAATGGCGGCGAGCCGGTCTTCATTTCGCGAATCGGCGCGTCGACGTTTGCCGTCTTCAGTTCCGTATGCACGCACGACGGGTGTCCTGTGGACCTTCCGTCGAGCACCGCAGCCAACTGCATTTGCCCATGCCATAAGGCCGAGTTCTCGCGCACCGACGGTTCGGTGCTGCGTCAGCCACTGGTCGGCTCGGCAACCAACCTGAAGCGTTTTTCGGCCACGTTCGACGATCAGACGGGCATTCTGACGGTCAGGACCTGATCAACGTGCCGATACCTGCCTCTCTGCATGGGGCCGTGCGTGACTGTGTGTATGACACACTAGCCCAGGGCCGACACCTGACCTCGTCGATCGAACGGCTCTTCCGTGATGTTTCGCCCACGGAAGATCTGGCCGCCGAACTGCGCCGCGTGGTATTCCAAGCTGTCCGCTACGACAACGTAGAGGCCGCCCTTGCCGGCGAGCTCGACGGTGTGGTTGACCCTTCTCGTGCCGCGATACCCGAGTGGCTCGGCTCGCTTATCGCCAAGGCCTATCCGGAAACGTTCACCGACGTGATCGCCCGTATGCTATCGGACGCTCCCGTGTTCGTGCGCATCAACACGCTGCGTACCACGCGAGACGCCTGCATGGTGGCTTTGATGCAGCATGCACCGCACGCCGTTGCCGACGCGGTCCTGCGCATCGATCGTCCATTCGGACTCTTCACCACGGAGGCTTTTGCGGCCGGCTGGTTTGAGCAGCAGGACATAACATCGGTGCGCGCCGGATACGAGCTGGCGGCCCGCCCGTCCGAGCGCATCATCGACGCTTGCGCCGGCGCCGGAGGCAAGTCTTTGCTCTTTGCCTGTTCGATGCTGAACCGCGGACGCATCATTGCCCTTGACGTGGTAGAAGCCAAGCTCGATGCTCTGCGCACGCGCGCTACGCGGGCCGGGGTGGACATCATCGAAACACGTCATATTGTCACCACCAAGACCATCAAGCGCCTTGCCGAATCGGCCGATGCGGTCTTTGTAGATGTACCGTGCACCGGAACGGGCGTGCTGCGCCGCAATCCCGACATCCTCTATCACCGCACGCAAGAGGGGTTTGCCGAGCTCCTCGCCACTCAGCAGGCCATCCTGCGTCGCAGCGCTGCCGCGGCCAAGCCCGGCGGACGCGTCGTGTACGCCGCCTGCAGCATCCTTCCCGAGGAAGGGGCTGACCAGGTTGCCACATTCCTCTCGAGTGACCAGGGAGCCCCCTACCGAATCGACCGACAGTGGCAGACTCTGCCCGGCGACGATGGCGGTGACGGCTTCTATGTGGCCCACCTGACACGCCAGGCGTAGTCCAATGCACAGCGCCCCGATAACAGTCATCTTCGACGGCGTCTGCAACCTCTGCGATGTTGTCGTGCGATACCTGCATCGCTTCGACGCCAAAGGGCAGTTCAACTACCTCTCATTTCAGTCTGACGAAGGCGCCGCAATGCTTGCGCGCCATGGCATCATCGGCCCACCCGACACGGTCTATGTGATCACCCACCGTGGCGAGCTTCTCATCGAGGACCACGCCATCATCTACCTCTTTTCGCGCCTCGGCGGCATCCACAACCTGTTCTCACTGATCATCCGGCTCGTTCCCCCTCCCCTGCGCCGCTCCCTCTACCAATGGGTATCGCGAAATCGCTATCGGGTGTTTGGGAGGAGGGATGATGCCTGATTACGGATTACGGATTACTGATTACGGATTACTGATTACGGATTACTGATGACAGGCATTGTCATCCCCGCGAAAGCGGGGCCCATCGTCACCCCGGCGCAGGCCGGGGCCCATCGTCGCCCCGGCGCAGGCCGGGGCCCATGCCGTCATCCCCGCGAAAGCGGGGATAACCAGATACGTCATCTTGAAAGCACGACCTTTTGACTAGATACCTCGCGTCCACTTCGGCAGACGACAAAGTACACACCGTTAGGCAGGCCGTCGGCGTTCCAGCTGATGACTGATGCATGGTTCTCTGCCTTAGCGCGAAGTTGCGTAGTGAGATCTGACACCTCTGCTCCATACTGATCGTAGATCCTTAGCGACAGTGACTGTGGGGAAACGTTGAGATACCAGCTGATTCGGATCTTTGTCTCGGTGTGGAATGGGTTGGGATAGGGCGGATTGGTATAAATGTCCAGGGCATCGTCGACCGAAGAAGTTGTTGGCCGAATCGTACCGCAGATGAAGTGGTCCGACCTTTTTCCGAAGTATACCTTTTGGCCAAGGCTAAAGAGTGACGTAACGAGAGACCTGTCTACACGATCCATATAGTCTAGACAGGCTGATCGTATCGGTCCTTCGAATGCCACTCCATCATTGCTGGAAGTGAATACGCGGCCATTGTCACGAACAGAAACAAGGACTCCGCCGGCGTAACAGTGAAAACCTACATCAGAACTAGCGGCACCAGAGGGTTCAACGCCATCTCCCACCGCAGCGCTTGATGCATCGTTTGGAACTGCAACGTGATATGTTGCAAGCGAATCCATGATCACTAGTAACCGTCCGTCTCGAAACACATAATTGCCGTTAGGAAGATTGGAAGCAATCACCTTCCAGTCGCGGCCTGAAGTAGAGCTAAGAAGGTCACGCCCTGTTTCGTCATTGCGAATTCCCACGGCGATGAATGAGCTACCATCATGACTGATCGTTTCCAGAGACAGCCCATAGTAGGCTTCGGGAATGTCAGCAAAATTCCATGACTTGCCTCCATCCTCGGTCAGCACTAGCCGCCGGTCGTAACGCATCTCGATTAAACCCTGCATCGGCGACTTCCAAAGGAACTTATGCATGACGGACGCTCCGGGAACTTCCGTGTGCTGCCATGTCTGCCCGCCATCCTGGGTAGAGATCACATGACCTCTGACTTCTCGATTAGATCCATCGCGACTGATGATACTGTCTGCCAGAATGTGCATCACGTTACTCCGTGGCTTGCATGCGGAATGATACACCCATTGATGATAGCCATCGGCGGTTCTCCACCCAGTGCTATCGGACTGAATCCACGTTTTCAGGGCAACATCGTCCAAACCACTGTACTCGATGACGCTGTTCACTTTGCCGTTACGGAGGCACCACAGGTAGGTGTTAGAATCTCCACGTACGGAAAACACCGGCTGCCGATCAGCAGATAGATCATCAAAGAAGTCGGACACCTTGATTGATCGGTTATAGACATGTGGTAGGTATAACTCGCTGGGATACAATTGAATCACCGAGACACGATTATTCGTTCCGGCGAGAACACCTCGAGAACTGTTTGGGAAGAATGCGACATCCTTCATCGACAGCTTCTCCGTCATACTGAGCGTCTCCGTTGCGCATTGTCCCTCATGCCAGGTTCTTCCGGAATCCCAAGTAAACAGGGTTTTTGCAGCTGGAGTATACCAGTCATTGTCGATGAGCATACCCACGCCGTTATCAGAGAATGACATTGCCCGAGCTTCGAAATAGCGATTGGGAGCACCCACCTTCGGGATGCGTCGAATCCAGCTTTGGCCTCCGTTCAACGACTGTGCCAGGTACGACGGTGCGCCCGCTATCATCCACGTGGAATCAACAACATGAGATACACGCTGCAGCCTGACTGTGTCAGGGGGCAATTCAGAGGAACGCTCCCACGTAACTCCTGAATCCCTGCTGACCAGTACCGTGCCGCGATCGCCAACCGCAACAAATCGGCCATCCCTTGAATTTGCCACCGCACGCAGGGGTGCATCTGCGGCATGCACCCGCGACCATTGACGGCCCGCATCGGTGCTTCGATATATTGCTCCAGTGATTCCGGTGACGATGACCGCTCGTTCGGATATCGCCCTCACACAGGTAAGCGTATCGGCGGTATTCACCATCACATGCTGCCAGTCACGAAAATGGTTATCTGTTCGGTACACGCCGCCGCTTTCTCCGACAGCGACAACGCCGCTGTCGGAGAAGTATGCAGCACTCATGATGGTTTCGTATGCCTCGATGCTCCGTTCCGACCACGTATCACCACTGTCGGAGGTGACGTAGAGTCTCCCATATCGTCCTGCTGCCATGGCGTGGAGACCATCTCTCGATGTCGCAGTCGTAAACATGGCCTGATGATATGAAAGCCTATTAAGGAGCTTCCACGTGTCCTGCCCAACGGCATCTACCGCTCCCAAAAGTAGTAGAGTCATCAGGCTTGTCACTAGTGCAATAGAGTTGCATGTGTGCTTGTTCATGTGATCCTATCCCTTAATCATGTTTGGAAAGCAACAAGTGACATCATTCGAGCGATGCCAAGATACTCCGCGTCTTCTCTCAGCGACTGGTTCCGGCACAGACGTTTTCGCAGTCGTAGACTACATTGCCTATCCGTGCATCTAGAATCATCGAATTGCAAAGTATTGCTGGAGGTATTCCTGGATACTTCGATTCAGGCATCTTACAAAAAGCCTTGTCACGGTTTTGTCATAAAAGGTCACGGCCTTGTCACAAATGGTCACATTTCTGTCACGACATGTCAATACCGCACAGCGTGTTAGGCGTTGTGCGAAACCGTGACCGCATGGATCCCCGCTTTCGCGGGGATGACGCGCACGGCGAAGGCGTCCCGCACCGAAGGTCTCACACGCCGAAGGCGTCTCGCACGCCGAAGGCGTCTCGCACCGAAGGTCTCGCACGCCGAAGGCGTCTCGCACCGAAGGTCTCGCACGCCGAAGGCGTCTCACACGCGAAGCGTCTCACACGCGAAGCGTCTCACACGCGAAGCGTCTCGCACGCGAAGCGTCTCGCACGCGAAGCGTCTCGCACGCGAAGCGTCTCACACGCGAAGCGTCTCGCACGCGAAGCGTCTCACACGCGAAGCGTCTCGCACGCGAAGCGTCTCACACGGCGTCCCACGGCTGAAGCCCTGGGCTGAGCTGCAGCACGGCGTGTTAGGCGTTGTGCGAAAGCAGGGTCGCATGGATGATCCCCGCTTTCGCGGGGATGACGACGCTTTCGCGGGGATGACGATCTACTCAGCAGGCATATCATACCACTTCACCTTGATTGATGATCCGTAGTAGGCTGCGCAAAGGAACTGTCCATTACGAAAGCCCCGTGGAATGACGGCTTGTGGGAACTCGATCTCGCGGACCTTACGACCGGTGACTGCGTCGACAAGAACAACGACAAAGATGTAGTCAAATGACGATGACGTCGTCTCCTTACCTGTCAGCTTCGATATTGGTACCACATACATCACTGCGATGTGCTGCCCATTCGGGTCTGATAGAACACCACTGGAATACGACATTTTGGTTTGCATGTTGCGCCGCGACATGGGGTCACGAAAATGCCCCGTCAGCACAGGTCGCGGATCGACGTAGTACGTGGAAGACAAGCCAATCGGTACCGTAACGGAATCCCACGTGCGCAAGTCGTAGCGTGTGAGTGAATCGCGGAATCGAGAGATCACCCATAGATGATCACCATGCAGCGCAAAATTCGTTCCTGATTCAATCGGTAGAATGCTGTCGGTGTCATAGATCTGAGGTCGGAGTCCAAACAGACGGATTCCACTCGTTCCATGTCCGATGATCAGCGATCGTTCTTCACGTTTCCGAGCAGTCGACGGGTCGTCAAATCGCAAGTCGTGGAAGATGGTGTTACTCGAGTGATGGAACAGATTTTCTCTGCTATTAAGCTGATTTAGTATTTCGGGGACGTGAATGGTGTCTGCCTTCCCATCACGAAGACTGCGCCAAAATATATACTTGCGATGTTCGAAATGTGCCCAGTCAGTTGTAAGAACCGAGTCGCCCGAAACACTCTGAGCGAAGCACTCAGGATATGACGAACTGTAACGCAGGTTTGATGGCATTGCCGGGTTTTCGGAGATCCCTTTGCCATTGCTATCGACCACTAGTAATCGTTTCGACTCATCACGCGTTATTATGAGAGTGTTGTTCCGCTCTGGGAAATATGCAATGCTCGCTCGTGTCAGTGCCCTCTCAACAAGGGTGTCGCCGTCTATCGGACAGAGTGTACGAGCATACCGCACACGATTTTCTCGGGGACCGAAGAAGACGTCACCGCTACCTGCCGTTGCCGTGCTGCGAATGGCTTCGAGAAACGGATCAACGTCAAATCCCTTTGCACCCGGAATGCCGGTGCTCTGAACGACCCCATTCGATGAAACGACCATAGCAAACGGAGATCTCGCAACGCGATAGAGTCCCGCATACACGCGCAGCTCGTCATCATGGATCGTTACCATCGGCCGGTCTTCGGCCAGACTGTACATCCCATTGCCAAATCCCGGGTCTTGAAGATACACGCGCAGAGGGACCCCACGCTGCTGGCACTCGTAAGCAATGGCGTCAAGATCCTGCGAGCATCCACCGCACAGTTGCGATGGGGCAAAGCACAGCACCACTCCCTTCAATCGGTCAGTGGTCTTGATCGCCACGGCATCGCCGGTCTTAACATCACCCTGGCCCTGCGCCGCATACGCAGCACAGAGCCAGAGAATGGTTGTCAGTTTCAGAACATATCTCATTGAGCCTATCGAGTAATTGAGATAATCATAGATACGGTTCCTGTCTCGCTCACCGCAACACCTTTGAAGTCTAATTGCAACGACTCCAACTCGGGAAGCTCCGGACATTGATCAATGCGCACAACACATTCATTCGGTCCAAGGAACGTACCAGGTGCCAAAACTCCACCTGTACTCTTGGCTCCATCGTTCCGAGTGTACTCAGTAGCATCGAGAGTTACCGTGAGAATGTACCCGTATCCGGTTGGTTCGATCGTGCCTTGGTTTCGAATCTCACAGATCTTTGCGCAGTCTTGTCCGGGAGCGAGGCAAGTTGCCTTAGAAGGATCCTTGCTGTCCGCACCGATCCACCACATATTGTAGGTGTATGGTGGCGGGTTAGGACCGCCCTTTTGAACCCAGCACGATATGATTTGTGGAGCAGCTTCCGACTTGCAATCGATGCCACTCGCAGCCGGCGGGGATGCTGACACCTGATTCTGTGCCACAACTTGCGGCGCAAGGCACGCGCTGAGTGTCGCCCACGCTGCGAGCGACAAGAGGAAATGGATTCTTTTTCTGTCAACACCCTAGAAAAGTATGTGAAACATGACGTCTGTTTGACGTCAACTATGAATCATTTTCGGTACCTGCATCTTACGAAATGCCTTGTCACGGTTTTGTTATAAAAGGTCACGGTCTTGTCACAAAAGGTCACGGTTCGGTCACGACATGTCCATTCCGCCTTGTTGGGCGTTGTGCAAAAGCAGGGTCGCATGGATCCCCGCTTTCGCGGGGATGACGACGCTTTCGCGGGGATGACGATCTACTCAGCAGGCATATCATACCACTTCACCTTGATTGATGATCCGTAGTAGGCTGCGCAGATAAACTGTCCATTACGAAAGCCCCGTGGAATGACGGCTTGTGGGAACTCGATCTCGCGGACCTTACGACCGGTGACTGCGTCGACAAGAACAACGACAAAGATGTAGTCAAATGACGATGACGTCGTCT
>VERF01000126.1 GCA_018882895.1 Candidatus Kapaibacterium sp. | reverse complement strand
ACGAGTGTCATGCGGCTCTGGAGCATGCCTGGCTCGTGGAAATTGACACGCTCGGATACCTGCCGCCCCCTGCCGATGGAACCGACGGTGGCTCGGCGGCACTGGATGTCTATGTGCGCGATCTCGGACCATCAGGATATTACGGCGTGGCAACACCTGATCGGCTGCTCAGGCAGGTGCCGACGGAGATCTGGACGTCCTTTTTAGAAATCGACAACAATTACAATCCGACCGATTCGGCGCGTGGACGTCCCACATTTTCCACTACGGGAATCGATGGACTGCGAATCACGTGTGCCCACGAGTTTCATCATGCAGTGCAAAATGGCTGCTACGCGTTAGTGCCGCAGCATCGAATGCTCTATGAGCTTACCTCGACGTGGATGGAAATGCGCTGCTGGCCAGAGGTGCGTGACTGGTCCTACTATGCCAAGGACCTGTTGCTGCGGCCGGAACGGTGGCCGTTTGCCCGCTCAAGCGGGCAGACCGGATACGTCTGGGCGTGGTTCGGAAATGTACTTGCACAGCATCCCGGACAGATCATGCGTACGATGTGGGAACGAATTGGCCTCGGCGTGCAGCCGTTTCCGGCGCTGGTAGAATCCTGTACCGAGCGAGGTGCCTCATTTTCTGATCTCTTCTGTTCGGCGGTCGAGTCGATGTATCGAACCGGTAGCAGGGGCATGTCTAACCCGATCATTCCATTGGCCTCCGAACTTCCAGAGGTTGCGATCGCTTCGACGCTTGACGTCTCAGGGCCCGGCGCAACGTTCTCGGGTACCATCTTGCCATTTTGTGTGCGTGCATATCGATTTGACCTTTCAACGGCATCTGGAAAGCGATCCAACGCTGATGCGGTCATTGCTCTCGGAGATGATGCTCAGTTGGCCGCAGACAGCCTACGTGAGCGTGCCATCGGCTTTGCTATGACCCTGACGTCGCAACCATCCGTCGGTGATGTTTCGATTGCCTCGACTGGATGGGGGGTTTCATTCGATCGTAGCGATCTGTGTCTTGTAGTCGACGGAGCTTCGCTCCTAGATGTGGAAGCCCCCTTCCCACAGCCTCTGGAACTTCGGCAGCACAACGTTCTTTCAGTACCCATACCTGGAGGCTTCCTTGGCGATTTCGCTACGTTGTCGCTACTGGACCTCTCCATGCACCCGGTGCAGGAGCCCAAGAAACTTCCCATTGAGATTACCGATCGCAGAGTTGTAGCCAATCTAAGTGTCGATAGAAATCTTGCACCCGGAACTTACATCCTGTTTGCCGACGACGGCCGCAGCGCGCCACCGATGATGTGGAAGATCTTCATCCGATGAACGCTTTGCTCGAGGTCAGGGGGCTTTCCAAGCGCTATGGTGGCCGCTTGGTTGTGAGTGACGTGACCTTCAGCGCTGGTTCGGGGAAAGTCATTGGAATCATCGGCAGTAACGGGTCGGGCAAATCCACGCTCGTAAAGATGATCACCGCGCTGCTTCGTCCTACCGACGGCTCGGTGAGTCTTGCGCTTGATGGCCAGCGCGTACACCAATCAGATCTGCCGCGCCTCTGCGGAATGGTCGCCCCCTACCTGCAGATCTACGATGAGTTCGACCCGGCCGAGCACCTTAGACTTCATGCCCAACTCCACGGCACGGCAATCGAAGAAGATCGCATTGATGAAGTCCTGCAAATGGTCGGTCTCGAATCGGCTAAAAACCGAATCATCCGCAGTTTCTCCAGTGGCATGCGCCAGCGCGTCTGTATCGCTTTGGCGATATCGCTGCGGCCACCGCTGCTGGTTCTCGACGAGCCGGGGGTGACGCTTGATGAGTCTGGACGCGTGGCCT
>VERF01000087.1 GCA_018882895.1 Candidatus Kapaibacterium sp. | reverse complement strand
ATGATGCGAGGTAAGGCCGTTGCCGTGCATGGAGCATTGAACCAGCTCATGACCTTTCTCGTGCGCTTCACTCCTCGCAGCATCATCGTCCGCGTGGGACGGTTGATCGCCGAGGAGAGGTAGGGTGGGGTGGGTATGACCGGGCGAGACTGCGTCTCGCCCCTATGTTAATGACCTCTTTCGTGGTATCAGCCGAATATGCGTGAAAAATACCCTAGATGGGGTATTGATTTGGCGTGGCACCTCACTTAGCTTGGTCGCTCTTTCTCGCCAACGTTATCGCCAACGTTTACGATTTGGAGTTCACTATGCAGATTGGCTCATATAGGAACCACATCTTTTCTGTGATTGCGTTAGTCACACTGTCTGTGACTCAAAGAGTGACCGCTCAGCAGAGTGATTGCTCGTGTACCGCGAATGTGCAGCGCATTGTGACGTTCTGTGTCGCTGGTAACACGTACGCCGCTGCCGTGGATTTTTGCGAGATCAATAACAACACGCCACCGTTCCCATGAATGGTTTGTATTGCTGGACAATCAGTATTCCAAGATGCACGGAGCGTGATGCAAACGGTTGCATCGTCCCCTGCGGTAACTGCCGCCTATGCCGTTATGAAATGCGTTGGGCCAACACACAGGGCGTCTGTTCATTCGATCAGCTCTGGGAATGCCATGACAACGACACATGCTCAACCGGCTGTAACTCCAGCACTTGTCCAAGTGAGGTTCTATGCTGCCCATGATTCATCGACTTGCTCTTATTGCTGTTATAGGAATGTTCTCTTTTGTTGTCCAGCATCCACGGTGTCTTGCCCAGATTGACACTGCGTTTCAGCAGCGTGTGTTGAGTTCTAACTCCGGTTCGAGCCTAGGTTTTACGGTAGAGGGTTTATCGCCATCAGTGGGTGATGACGAGCTCGTGCAGTTGGTGAAGGGGCGTGGCCTCATGGCAATCTCGCTTCTGAAGAGAACTGGTACCATCATGAAGCAACCCCCGCAGCTAAGTGCTTATCAGTACATGGATGGTTCCTGTACTATGGGCGATGGAGTGTTGATTGTGTTGCGGGAAAATATCAGCACTCTGGCCTTCATAGGCCCAACCGGAGAAGTTGAAGAGAGGATTCCTCCGCAGAGCAGTACTTCTATTGGCCTCAAGGAGAATGGACCGGTGATCTTCAGGACCAGCACTTCTTCGTTGGTCTCTGGAGATGCCGGACGCACGTGGAGTATGATCCCTCGTGCACAAGCGTCGGTTCAGAAGTCGCCTCCCGGGACGATGGTGGTGAATGTCGGAGCGGGGACAGGCAAGCCGCATATCATCGAACAGCGTGACGTTCAAACGCTTCGTCGGATCGGACTTGAATCCCTCGATCCGGTCAGCACACGTGTGTTTGGTGAGTCCGAAGCACTCGCCTGTATTGTTCAGAGAAACAGGGCTTCGAGATTGGTGATAGTTCCCTTCGATGACTCGACATCCACAATGATCGATACGATTACGCTCGACAACGGGCAACGCCGAGCAGTGGTTCCGAGATTCATTGAGCGATTAAGCTCCGGGGCACTGCTCATTGCAGACTCATCAGGAGCACTTTACCGATGGAGCAAGGGACGTGGTTCTGAGATCCAACGAGCGAATGTTGGCAGTCCGATGGGATACGGATTTCCTGTCCGAGGATTTTCATACTGGTGCGGTCAGATCAACGACTCAATGGTCGTGCATCAGGTCGAGTGCAGTGATCCTCCGGTCATTCGTCGATTTGCGTTTCACATAGATATTGCCGGCCCAGCGCGAGGCACGTATTGGAATCTATCGTACACAGTAGAGCACAGTATTGGCAGGCGAGGCTTTGTCATCGCCGCTGAGGACCCTTCCAAGAGTGGCATTGTTGACCTAACTGGAGGGAAGCCGGTCATCTACAGCGTTGGATCATTCATGCGTGACGTCGACATCTTTCCGTATCAGTCCATGCTGGCCTCATGGCGTTCAGCTGACGGTAGCCGAGATGTCGTTCTGAATGATCTGGCTACCATCCTTCGGGTCGATTCGTCGGGCTTCGGATTCATAGCGCATGCACAGTCCTGTGTTTCCGGTGATGAGTCGCGGCCAAACTTTACCACCGTTAACGATCGCCTCTTTCAACGCTGGCGTGTGCGCGGTTTTCCGCAGCCGGTGGTTCGAGGTAAAGATGTATTGCTTCCGGGGCCCTTCATCCGGCGATTTTCTCATGACGGCGACTTTTTGGATACTCTTTCGAAACAACCGTCATGCTTTGTTCGGCAGCTCGAGGACTCGGCCATCTACAGCGGCTGGAGTGGTGTTGTGCGTCGTCACCGCGGAGAAGCCGTTGATACCATGCCTCTGCCACTCGGTGCGCAAACCGATCCGGAGGTGTTCCCTTCGGATGTTGTTGTAGCCGATGACGGATCGATCCTTGTCTCTATGCTTGGCACGGACACCACATCGACGTCCATCCAAGACGCGCAGCCCCATCGGCGGGGAGGGATTCTGCGATCAACAGATAATGGAGCCACATTCAGCCCCGTGCAGCTTCCACTGCCGTACAATCCGTATGTAATGTCCATGCACCGAACGCCTGATGGAGTCCTGCTTGCTGTTGCCTATCGCGTCATTGAGGACTCATCAAATGTCGCCCCATTTGAACAATCAACCTATCGCGTCAGCGGTGGCGCTATTGTGCGCTCGACCAACCAGGGGCTTAGCTGGTCGGTAGCGTTTGAAATACCTTACCAAGGGCCGTATCGATTGTTATCCGGCCGTTTCATCACCTTCGGTAACGGTGGACAGCTCTATGTTCCATGGTTCCGAGGCGTTCTTGTTGGGAGCGCCGATGGTAGCACCTGGCAGGACGCCCCGGATCTTCCGTTTTCAATCGAGCCCAATAGTCTCTTTAGCCGTGGCGATAGGATCATGATCTCAGCGACCACCGGCGTGTTCTCATGGAACCCCATCACAACGAGTGCCCGGGATGACTCAACGCCGCGCCACAACGATACAATGCTGTTACACATCAATGCAGAGTCAGCCCGCGATCTGATTATTCGGGGAATCTATCCGACAGATGTCCTCGGTCGCACTGTTCGTGTCAACTCCACTGATCAACTTGCCCCGGGCATGTACTTCTGGGTCGATGAAGGACGCACGATGAGATATTTAGTGACGAGTGACGAGTGACGAGTGACAAGTGACGAGTGACAAGTGACGAGTTACGAGTTACGAGTTACGAGTTACGAGTGAGGAGTGACAAGTGACGAGTGACAAGTGACGAGTGACGAGTGACAAGTGACGAGTGACAAGTGACAAGTGACAAGTGACGAGTGACGAGTGACAAGTGACAAGTTACGAGTTACGAGTTACGAGTTACGAGTTGCATAAAGCGCCGTCCCTCACCGCAGGTCCCGCACGGCGCAGCCGTCTCGCACGCCGAAGGCGTCTCGCACCGCAGGTCCCGCACGGCGCAGCCATCTCGCACGCCGAAGGCGTCTCGCACCGCAGGTCCCGCACGGCGCAGCCGTCCCTCACCGCAGGTCCATCACGGCGCAGCCGTCTCGCACGCCGAAGGCGTCTCGCACCGCAGGTCCATCACGGCGCAGCCGTCCCCCACGCCGAAGGCGTCCCCCACCGCAGGTCCCGCACGGCGCAGCCGTCCCCCACGCCGAAGGCGTCTCGCACGGCGCAGCCGTCCCCCACGCCGAAGGCGTCCCTCACGCGAAGCGTCTAATCATCGTCGACGTCCGCATCGGGGATGTGGTTGAAGGCAATGCGCATGGGTGCGCTGTTGAGGGCGTTCCAGGCCGGACCCATGTAGAGCGTGTTCTTGCCGTACTTCTTGTTTATCGCATCGATCGAAGCGTTGAGAGCTGTTCGGGCCGGACCAACGTTTTCGAACATCGGCACGGGAGTGGCATCGCTGGGGGTGAGATTATTCAAGGCGATGGTGACCTTGAAGGGTACGCCTGATGTGGGGAGCTCTTCGAGCATGGCGCTCATCACCATGGTCATCTGCACCACGTCTTGCGTTGGGGTGATGTCACGCGCACTCTTCCACTTTGTGCCATCAACATTGCGCACCGCCACGGTGATCTCGGCAGCATGGAGTTCGTATTGACGAAGTCGCATGGCAGCCTTTTGAAGCAATCGGTGGATGACTCCGCACGCCCCCTGCACAGAGCGCAGTGACGGTTCGAGGACGTGGGAATGGCCGACCGTGGATTTGTGGGTCTGTACGTGCGGTACGTCCTCACCTCGCAGGCGTGCATACATTCGCTCACCCTCGATGCCGCCCCAGACGCGGCGCAGATCTTGGCGAGATGCCGAGCACAGCATTTCTACACTGAAGATCCCATGCGTGCGCAGGCGCGTATGCATGTTACGTCCGATGCCACAGAGGTCGCGCAGCTCCAACCGATATAGCACATCCGGCAGCTCCTCCTGCTGGATCACCACAAGGCCATCGGGTTTCTGCATGTCCGATGCTGTCTTGGCAAGGTACTCGTTGGGGGCGATGCCGATGCTGCATCGCATGTAATCGCCAACGTGCGTACGTATGGATTCCTTGACGCGTTCGGCAATGGCGACGGCGCGCTCAGTTCGGCGGTCGGAGCCTGTCAGGTCGCACACCATCTCGTCGATCGAGTTCACGTGCTTGACGTGGATGGCCTGCTCGACAGCGTCGATCACACGGTGGTGATAATCCACGTATAGCGTGTGCCGTGCTTGCACGAGGACGATCTCCGGACAGATCTTCTTGGCGTCGGCCACCATAGTGCCTGTCTTGATACCCAGTGCCTTTGCTTCGTATGATGCCGCAATTGCGCTCGTTGTATCGGCCATCACCGGCACAACCATCACCGGACGCCCCCTGAGTGACGCATCTTCCTGCTGCTCCACCGAAGCGAAGTAGGAGTTGAGGTCGACGTAGAGAGAGCGGAGCATGACAGGTTACAGGTTGCAGGTTGCAGGTTGCCGGTTACAGGATGCCGGTTCATCGTCAACTTATCTCAGGAATAGACAGTCATTCCCGCGAAAGCGGGAATCCAACTGCACTCGCATGGATCAACGCGATTGCGCGGATGAGAACCTCGCACATCAATGCTCACGCCGCGTTTTGCATCCGCTGACGCGCCTCGTAAAGGTCCCAGGCAACTTGGAGATTCATCCAGAACTCTGGCGTGGTGCCAAGTTCCCGTGACAAAAGGAGTGCCGTCTCTGCGCTGATGCCGCGCTTGCCCCGAATGATGGTGTTGATCCGCTGAATTGGGATCGAGAGACGCTCCGCAAGTTCAACCTGCGTCATGTTCATCGGCTCGAGGATCTCGGTGAGGAGTATCTCGCCGGGGTGCACGGGTCGTCTGTTCTTTGGCGTCATTGTTCTGTCCTCCAAGCAGTTACATCAGTGGTAGTCTGTGACCGTAACGTCGTACGCATGGCCTTCGACCCATCGGAAAACGAGTCGATACTGGTCATTTATCCGAATGGAGTGATATCCTTCATAGTTGCCGACGAGCTTTTCGAGCCGATTACCCGGAGGAATGCGCAGGTCAGTCAGAGCATGGGCCGCATTGAGCATATCAAGCTTTCTGTGTAAAACCGCCCACACAGACTCCGGGATCGTTCGGGCCTGCTTGGTCGAAAAACCATCATAGATATCCTCCGTGGCTTTTGATCCAAAGCTAACGATCATAGAAACAAATTAACGCTTTAACGGTAAGTGTGCAAATCGTCGTCCCTCGTCACTCGTCACTTGTCACTTGTCACTTGTCACTCGTCACTCGTCACTCGTCACTCGTCACTTCTTTCATGATCCATGCATTCGGAAAGACAGGGTCTCCGGAGCGCCACGCGCGGGTGCTTTGGCGTGTACCGTTGATGCTTTGACAGATGTCGTGAAGCGCAGCGCCGTTGAGGTAGTAGCTGTGCTCGACAACGCCATTGGTGACGACCGGGGTGCAGTCGACCTGCATGAATGAACGGTCGATCGAAGATGGACGCGATGCACCGGTGCGACCGAGGCGTTCGCGGGCATGCTTGGTAGTCACGGAAGCAATCAGTGGCGCATCTTGCTTATTGTAATACACCGTGATCAGTTCGCTCAGATCGGCAAGCTTGGCAAGGGGCTTTCCGGGTTCCAAGGCATCGGTGGTAACATCTGGTGCACAGAGGAAGACATGTTCGAACATCCGATCAACCAGCGCATACTCCGGGTTGAAACGAGATGCCTCGAGGGCGCATTCAAGGACGTAGTTCCCCATGCTGTGGCACAACAGATGAAGTCCGCTGCGGCAGAGTACGTGCTTGACGTCGATCTTGCCGGCTTCGACAGCCTTGAGATAGTCTCGGCGAGTTGTGAACGTGCCGCTGATGGTCTCCTTACGCATCGAGTGTAGTCTATCCTGCAACGTCAGAAGCGCGCGACACAGGGCAAGCCGGCTGTGCGAGGCGTCATCACGGTCGGAAAAGTAGGGGATGTAGAGCAGAGCCTGTCCATCTGATGGCCAGGAGAACAACACGACGGCGACTTCTTTCTCGCCCTTCGCATTGAGCATGATCTGCAGGGCCGAGGCCGAGGCGACGGCATCATGCCAATCGACGTTGAAGCCGTGAACATAGATCACCACGTCAACTCCCGACTGCATCCGAGCTCGCAGGCGGTCATACGCCGTGGTCGATCCGCGTACAGTCCCATCGGGACTCTCCTCGAATGCTTCAATGGATGCATGCTGCTTCACGAGGGGGCGCACGAGCTTTGCGACCTTGCCGCCGTCGCCATATCCACCATCGGCAGCAGCAGACAATGCTGTGTCGATCTCAGCCCGCACCGACGTCTCATCAAACGTCACGCATCCGTAGCGAAGATTGTGAAATCCATCGCCACTGGGATCCTTCCCGTAGCCCGTCGGCTTCCACCGATCGCCACCCTCGTGACGTCGGTTCGTAACATAGTAGAGTTCCATGCGACGAAGATACGTGCAGACCCGTCATCCCAGCGTGGCCCGTCATCCCAGCGTGGCCCGTCATCCCCGCGAAAGCGGGGATCCATATAGCAGGGGTATTTTTGCAGATGCACTCCGAAGAACAGATCCAGCAGGATCGCGCGATCATTCGTGCGGTTTATGAGCGGTTCCTACCACTCGATGAAGAGACGATGGAATTGATATACGAGAATATGCAGTATGTCGAGATTCCTAAGGGGCAGACATGGCTGGCCCAAGACGGCCCGAACGACTTCATCGGACTAGTGGTTGCCGGTATGATGCGCGCGGAGCAGGTTGTCGACGGTGAGGAGCATACGGTGTACTTTTTCGATGCTCCTGACTTTGCAACCGAGTACGTCGGATTTCTGCGACGAACCCCATCGCGACACAGTATCTCTGCACTCGAAGACTGCAGGATATACACGTGGTCGTATGATTCCTTGCAGGACATGTACGCTAGCTCGAAGACAGGCGAGCGTCTCGGAAGACTCATCGCAGAGGCCCTCTTCGGAAATGTCGTCGGCAATGTCGAGTCCTTTCGATTCGAGTCTGCTACAATCAGATATGAAAATCTATTGGCAAGATCTCCGAACCTTCTGCAAAGAGTACCTCAGTACATGATAGCTTCCTACCTCGGCGTTACGCCCGAGTCGCTCTCGCGCATCCGTGCAAAGATTGCAAGGGGTGAGCGTGATTGATCTATGGTAAGAAGTAGGGTGCCTTACCATAGGTCAATGAAATCCAGCTGTTAGGTGTCGGAAGTTGCGTTCGTAATGAACATCACGTTTCACGACAATTGGCACCCTACGACATGAACAGTACACTTGAGACCACCTCAGCTAAGCTGATAGCCGTCGCGCTATTCTTCTTCAGCATCACAGCGGCCATGCCGGCACAGACGTCGAGCGACACGCTCACGCAGACCGTGCGGGGCACCATCGTCGATGCTGTTACATCAGCCCCCTTGCCGGGTATCACAATTAGAATGGTCGGACCCGATTCGGCGGTGCGCGGAGCATACTCGGACACACGTGGACGCTTTCGCGTGCAGCGCCTGCCCGTGGGCCGCTACGTCGTCAGCG
>VERF01000086.1 GCA_018882895.1 Candidatus Kapaibacterium sp. | reverse complement strand
GTGCCATCGGATGGGCCTCTGAGATCGTGAAGGCCGATGATCAGCTTCGAAGTGCTCTGCGCGGTGTCCTTGGGGGCACACTTGTGGTGTCGACCATCGAAGCGGCATGGAGTGCCGTGGTGCGACCCGGCGTGCAGGCCGCCGTGACACTTGCCGGTGAGATCGTGCATGCCAGTGGCGCCGTGCGAGGCGGTTCGGCATCCCGCACTGAAGGTGTGCGCGTTGGACGGCGCGAACGTATCGATCAGTTGCGTGCCTCCATTGAAGGCCTCGAGCGTGAGGTCGATACCACCGACATGCAGCTTCGCGAGGTGAAGGACGAACTTGCCACGATCGATCTGCGACGTCTGGGTGACGAGGTTCGAAAGGTCGCTCTGATGCGCAACGACCGTCAGCAAAGAATCGACTCGATGCGATCACGAATCGAAGACGTCCACGCCCAACAGGGGACTTTGCATCAAGAACTCTCTACGATGCAGTCCGAACTGGATGGATTGTCAACGGAACTCACCGAAGCCGAAGTTGGTATCACGCAGGCGCAGTCGCATGCTTCGGCGATCCAGCTCCAGCTCGATGCCGCAAGTGGCGCAATGACCGACAGAGAGCGAGAACATGCCGATCACGTGAGCACGCAGCGAAGTCTTGAATTGCAGCTTGTTCGACTTCAGGGAGAGCTCCAGACGCTGAGCTCCGATGAGGGAAGGCTGACCAATCAGAGCATGACGATAGAGCAGCGCAGGGAGCAGCGTGACAAGGAGCGCGGTGATCTCCAGGAACAACGCCAGAAGCTTCAGCAGGACCGTCAGGAGCGCGAAGGGGCCGGTGTTGCCGCGTCTGCATTGCTGACCGAGGCGAAGTCGGCTCGCGAGGGTCTCGACCTGAAGGTGCGTGAGTGTGCTTCGGCCGTGGCAACCCTGGCAGAGGAACTGCGTAGGCATCGTAAAATGCTGGAGTCGATCATCACTGAGCAATACGAGGCCGACGTGCGTCACAACGAGGTGACTGTGCGCATGGAATCACTCGTTCGTCGCGCTACTGATGAGCTCGAAATGACCGTTCCGGAAGACCCTAAGCCTCCGGAGATCGAGCAGTCCATTGAAGAGATTCGCGCCGATGTTCAGGAGCTTCGGCGGCGCCTCACGACAATGGGGAACGTCAACTTCCTGGCACTGGAAGAACACGATCGCGAGAATGAACGACTTCAGTTCCTGATCCAGCAACTTGCCGATCTGACCGATAGTGAGCGAACGCTTAACGAGACCATTGCTGAGATCAATCAGACGGCACGCGAAAAGTTCACGTCGACCTTTGAGCAGATCCGTTCGAACTTTACTACGCTTTTCAAGATGCTCTTCAGCGAAGACGACGAGGCAGATCTGCAAATGATCGAGTCCGAAGATGGAGACCCTCTCGAATGCACCATTGACATCACCGCCAAGCCCCGTGGCAAGCGTCCACATAGCATTGAGATGCTCTCAGGGGGCGAGAAGACACTCACAGCCATCGCCCTGCTGTTCGGGATCTACCTCGTCAAGCCAAGCCCCTTCTGTATTCTCGACGAAGTGGATGCACCTCTTGATGATGCCAATATCGACAGGTATCTGAAGATCATCAGGAAGTTCGCCGAGAACACGCAGTTCATGATGATCACGCACAACAAGAAGACGATGGAAGCGGCCGACACGCTCTATGGCGTGACGATGGAAGAACCGGCCGTTTCCAAGGTCGTATCCGTTCAGCTTTCGGGAAAGACGGCCGCATAACCGATTTTTGCAGCCGGTACGTCACTCCACCAGTTCACCGTATTGAGGAATCCATCCATGCGCGCCGCACTAGCCATACTGATCACAACAATGTTGGCCGTATCCATGCCACTTGCGGCACAGGAAGCCGAGCCTGAACAGATCATTCTCACGGAGTTGACATCTGCCTCAATCGGAAGAGTTTGGAATGCGATCAAGAAGTCAATGGATGAGGTCGGATGCGCACGAGCTCAAGCATTCACCGAGCCGGGATCAACCGATGACGACGGACCAATGAAAGGCAAGTGGGTGTCCGAGTACTGCATGCTTCAAGAGGGAACGGACTCGGTGAAGGCCTACATCAAGAAGTATTCCGAGATCCCGCGCATTCGTGGTGGCATTTGGGCCACGTGCCGCGTGCAGTACACGTTCAACATCAAGGAAGTTGAGGACGGTAAGGTCAAGATCATCCTGCGCGCGCAGATGTCCGGCTACGAAGAGTTCATCACGCAGACGACCCACTTCTGGCCATCAAACGGCACGCTAGAGCGTGAGATGATGGCTCGGCTGCTCAAGCACGCAACGGCCGGAAATTAGTCCGGCTGAGGCCCACCTACGGGGTCGATCTCATACTGCGCCACCTTGATATCGAAGGTTGTACCAGGCACATAGTGCTTCGCCATTTCAGCATCAAGCGCTGTTTCGATTTTGACGGTTGCCCAGCAGCCGCCGTGGAACTTTATTACCTCAGCCGTGTAAAGGGGGCGACCCTGCATTGACACTTTGTAGTGGCTGCCAGGGGTGAACTCTTCGACTGGCACTTTGTCGTGCTGGATCTTCATAGCTGTGTTTCGCATAGTTCTGCGTGAAGGATCTTTGTGATCTCTGGGGCGTGTAGGGAAGGCACGACGATAGAGGCAGCTTGGTCGTGCATATGCGTCACGATATCGATCGTGCCCGACGGCAATGTCGAGCCAAGTCTGTCTACTGCGTTGGCTATCGCCTTCAGCGCCAATGGTAACGTCACGAACAGCATCGTCACCGAGGTGGTCGAACCAGTCTCTGACGAAACGATCATGACCGGTGCATTGCCTGGGCGAGCATCGATCAGAGTGCCGCGTTGAGACGGATCAGCAGCAGATGCGATCCGCACGGGAATTCCGTCGTGCTGAGCCGGCTCAATCATTGTTGGATACAGAAGCTTCAGACCATAGTTGGCCGCAATGCGGGCTTGCTCATAACTCAGATGCTCTATGCCGCGTGCTGAATGGCAGATCGACGGGTCGGCCGTTTGTACGCCCGGCACATCGGTCCAGATCGTCACACTCGTGGCCTCGACGCAGGCGGCTAGGAGGGAAGCCGAGAGATTTGATGATTCGCGGCCCATCGTTGTGGTCTCACCGGTCATGGTTGATGCGACAAAACCCTGCGTCACCGTGACCGCGTCACGACTGCCAAGCGCCATCTTGACGCGTTGCCTCGTTTGCAGGGTGTTTGGCCGAGCCTTCCCGAATTCATCATCCGTAGCGATAAGAGAACGAGCGTCAACGTCGTGTGCAACCATCCCGGCGGTTCGCAGTGTTGCCACGGCGAGCTGTCGGGACAGGTCCTCTCCTGCGGCGATGATCCTGTCAAGTGTGCGGGCAGAGCACTGACGGGTGACCTCGACGCTTCTGCAGAGACGCCGGACCGAGCTTACTACCTCCGTGATTGAGTGCACCAGTTCTCGACCGTGAACCGAGTCGGGTGCGATGGCACGTGCCAGCTCGAGATGATGAGATTCAACGGCGTCGAGAATGGAGGATGCTTCGCCCCCTGCGCCAAGAACCGACCGGTTGGCAGCGGTCGCAAGATCTCGAGTCGTGCTGCCGACGGCGCTGACAACGACCAGGCATGGCTCCGACACACGGCTGCGAATGATCGAGGCCATTGCGTTGAATCCTTCGAGCGATTTGAGCACCGCCCCACCGAACTTTTCCACCGTCATGGGCGCGAAGATAGCATTCGGCGAGAAGCTGTAGGTCAATGAGCACATGCCACTTGCACAGAATCTGCATCCTCCGTAGCTTTGCCGTTCATTTTTCACCAGAACATTCATTCCGCACGGCGGAGAAGAACGTCATGGCAAAACAGCAAACATTCGGTGATAAGGGCAAGAAAAAGGCCACGGACACCAAGATCAGCGTCAAGATCATCAAAGCTTTCCGGTCCGACAAGGGTACTGTGAAGTACATGGAGCGGTTCGTCAAGGTTGACGACATTGGTCAGATTGACAAGATGGATTTCTCGAGGTAACCGATGAAAAAGGGAATACACCCCGCATACAAGACCATTGACATTGTGATGACCGACGGCTCGACGTTTAAGACGCGTTCTTGCTTCAGGGGTGATCGCATGGTTCTGGAAATTGATTCCAAGTCGCACCCGTTCTATACGGGCCGTCAGATGCTGGTTGACACGGCAGGCCGAGTCGACCGCTTCAAGAAGCGAATGGAGAAGACCAAGGCCGTACGGGACGCCAAGGGTCAGAGCAAGTAACAAGGAGACAACAACGTGGCAATGCCATCATCACCAAATCCGAATACGATCAATTCGCCATTCCGCCAAAAGCGGAATCAGCCGAAGAAGCGTACTAATCCGCTCAAGAAGTCACGGATGATCGACTACTTGGATCCGAAGTTCCTGGGTCGTTTCACAAACGATCAGGGCAAGATCCTTCCACGTCGCATCACGGGAGTGACCGCACTTCAGCAGCGTCGTCTTGCACGCGCCATCAAGTATGCGCGGCATCTGGCACTTCTGCCGTTCGTGGCTCAGGATACGCGTTAAGCACTTTTTGATGTGGCTACGAGCACGTTCCACGAACGTGTGACGTGGCCGCAACACTGGGGCGTCGCCAAGCGGTAAGGCAGCGGGTTTTGGTCCCGCCATGCGTAGGTTCGAATCCTGCCGCCCCAGCTCACGATCACTAGACGGAATTTCTTCGCGTGAACTCTGACGTCAAGATCGTCGCCGGGAGGTCCAATCCGGACTTTGCACTAAAGATCGCTCGGGCGATGAATCGGGAATTGTCACAGGTTGCTATCCGCAACTTCAGTGACGGAGAAATCTGGGTCAAATACGAAGAAAACGTCCGCGGAGTCGACCTCTACATCGTCCAGTCAACGTTTGCCCCCTCGGACAACTTGATGGAACTGCTGATGTTGATCGATGCGGCCAAACGTGCGTCGGCCCGGCGCATCACGGCAGTGATCCCGTACTTTGGATATGCGCGTCAGGACCGAAAGGATCAGCCACGAGTTGCGATCACCGCTAAGCTCGTTGCGAACCTGCTTGTAGAAGCAGGAGCAAACCGGGTGATCACCATGGACCTGCACACGCCTCAGCTTCAGGGCTTTTTCGACATTCCGCTCGACCACCTGTATGCCTCGTCTGTGACGGTGCGGACATTGCAGGCACTTGGTTTGACGAATGTTGCGGTTGCCGCTCCCGATGTTGGTGGCGTCAAGCAGGCTCGGGCCTACGCCAAGATGCTTGGTGATGCCGACCTGGTTGTTGTCGACAAACGTCGCCCAAAGCACAATGTTGCCGAAGTGATGAACATCATCGGCGATGTTGACGCAAAGAACGTGGTGATCGTCGATGATCTCATCGACACCGGAAGCACCTTTGTTCAGTGTGCTGAGGCGCTCAAGAAGCAGGGGGCGAATCATATCATCGGTGTGATCACACATCCGGTGTTTTCGGGTTCGGCGGTTCAGAAGATCGGTGCAAGTGAAGCGTTGACGAAGCTTTACGTGACGGATACCATTCCATTGCGTGAGCACAACCACAAAATCGAGGTCATGAGCGTAGCCGGTCTGTTCGCCGAGGCGATCAACCGGACACACGATAATCAGTCGATCAGTTCACTCTTCGATAAGAGTCAGGGCTGATCGGCCCCTTTCCACACAGACGTTACAGAACGACATCATCGAGGACAGACCATGAGCCAGATCACACTTGTTGCAGAACCACGCACACCTGGTGCGGCAATTGCCAAGCAGCTTCGTGCAAACGATCGCGTGCCGGGCGTGTTTTACACCCAGGGACAGGAAGCGGTGCACTTCTCCGTTTCTCGTCTGGCACTGCGTCCGGTAGTGTACACCGCCAAGGCCCAGGCCGTGCGTCTGACCATCAACGGTCAGGAGCGCTTGAGCGTACTTAAGGAAGTGACGTTTGATCCGATCTCGGATAAGGTCCTGCACTTCGACCTGCTCGGCGTCCGCGAAGGCGAACCAATTGTCGTCAAAGTGCCGGTTCACGTTTCCGGCCTTGCGATCGGAGTTCGCGAAGGGGGCACTCTTGAGCATGCTCTTCACAAGACTTCGATCAAGGTCGATCCGGCAAACATCCCAACGCATATCGATGTAGATGTGTCCGGTCTTGGCAAGGGTCAAAACATCCACATCTCGGACCTCAACATCCCGGGTGTCGAATTCCTTGAGCGTCCAACTACACTGGTTGCTGCGTGCCACGCCCCTAAGGTTGTTGCCGTAGAAGAAACAGCAGCTCCAACGAAGAAGGGCAAGAAGTAAGGCCGAGACTACGTCTCGTCCAGTTTGCAGGTTGCGGGTGACTGGTTACAGCGCCCATCGCCTGTAACCAGTCACCCGCAACCTTTACCCTGTAAGGCCCGACTCCGTCGGGCCTTTTTCGTTTACATGACCTTGACCCCGCTTGTTTTTAGCATTTTATTCGATGCTACGTGGCAACAAAGTGCATTTTTGCAGTGCGCTTGGGCGCTATGGGGTCGGCTTGTCCTTACTGGTTAGGACTAGCCGCGCCGAGAGCAAACACAGTATCAATTCGGAGGGGTTCTATGCGAAGAGTTACCGCCGCATGGGCGCTGATAATATTCACTACTTGCCATGTGACAGCGCAGGAAGATGTGCTGCGTCCCAATGGACGTGTTAACATCACACCCACTGCAGAGGAGTCATCGTCTGCTCGCGAACGTCGAAGCGCCAGCGCCGAACTCGTCGTTCGTGGTGGTATCGAGGGTGGACTGGGTCTGAATATGTATTCCAAGACCATCAGTGGAATCATTTCAACCTCGCCACTGAGTGTATTTTCCTCCGGGACCGGAGTTTCTCCCACATACGGGGTGTACGCCGAAATCGGAATCACACCAACGATGTCGGTTGGACTGCGGATGATGGTCGATCAGAAATCAGTCACTGGATCTAAAGACGGACTTCTGCAGGATTGCATCGTAAACGATGAATACGGTGTTCCGGTCCGAGTGACCGTAGCCAGTTTTCGTGGTGAATTCACGAACGTCCAGACATTCTTCGCCTTTACACCTGTTCTGCGGTTTGACCTTGCCGACAATTTCTTCGCTCAGGTAGGGCTACCAATTCACCTGCCGACAGAGAATCAGCAGATTACGTCGACTCAAACCATCGATCCGTCCGACGAGTGCTTCTTCAACCTCGGACTGCCAAATCAATCCAAGGTCAACACTGTTCGTACCGAGGAGACAATCTACCCGTCCGTGCGTTTCGGCCTTGATGCAGCTGTGGGATATCGACTCCCCATTGGCGAAGGGCTCGAACTGGTGCCACGTATCGGTTATCAGCTAATGTTCACTCCCTTTGATAACGAGAGCACTGGAACCGATGGAACGCGCGCGTCAACCGATCCGCCGGCCCGCGACTTCGTGGCGAATGCTGCGTCGCTTCACAGCCTTCAGGCTACCATTGCACTCTGGTTTCGTTTGTGAGGTCAACCATGAACAACACAGTAAATCTCATCATCCGGCTCGCTGTCATCTCAATAGTGGCCGGCGGCTCGATCTGTGCTCAAACCGTTACGATCGAGCCGATGCCGAACAACACAGAGTTCGACGATTTTGCACCGTCGATCACCAACCATGGCAAGGTGATCATCTATTCTACTGATCGCTCTGGCAAGGGGCAACGTCTGATGTCGATGGAACAGACCAACGGCGCATGGTCTGCTTCTCGACCCCTGAGCGGAGACGTCAACGACTCTGAACATAGCGGCGTAGGTGCCCTCACTCCTGATGGACAGTCAATGATCTTTTCGTCAACCAATCACGATGTGCAAGGCAGTGGGCGAACGGATCTATACATGGCTCGCAAACGCAACGGCTCATGGCGCGATGTTACATCGCTCGGATCTTCCGTCAATTCAGCATCATACGATGCACAACCGTCGCTCTCAAGTGACGGCCGGACACTCTACTTTGTCTCCGACAGACCAGGTGGACAGGGGGCTTCGGACATCTATACCAGCACGTGGGATGGCAGCGAGTGGAGCATCGCCATTCCGGTTGCCGGTGTTAACTCACCGTCCGGCGAAATGTCGCCGGTCATCGCGCCCGACGGACGTACGCTCTACTTTGC
>VERF01000125.1 GCA_018882895.1 Candidatus Kapaibacterium sp. | reverse complement strand
TTCCCGATGCATCAAAGCACGGTCCGCTCATCGGCTACTCCTTTGACGGATATCCGATCTACGGTGCCTACGGATGGGTGGATGAAGGGGGCAAGCAGGTCGTCAAACGCATCACCCCAAGCTATCGTCTGCGCGCAATCACCGACCGCACAACGCTTGCCGATGGAACAAAGCTCACGGGAACATCCGTCGGCCCGACACTTGCCCAGCAGGCGCTTGGCTCATACTCTGAAGATTACGAGTTCGTGGAAGGGTCCGGAGATCTCGACGTGCACAATGGTAGATTCTGCAAGACGCCTGAGTACCCCGAAGGAACCTACGCGTACTTTGCGACGATCGATGCTGACGGAAACTCTGTGTATCCGTATGTGATCGGTCCAACCTATTACGGCGTGGTTGTTACTGACAACTTTGCCGTCCGCGGGCCAGGTGCCGGTTCCACCAATGTTGTGATTCGCGAAGCGGTGCAGACGTATTTGCCAGCAACAACGAACCCTAATGTTGTCATCACGTCAACGGCTGTGCTCACAGGCAAGGTCGGCACGCCCTACTCCTACAGCGTCAAAGCAGAGAACAACGTCAAGGCAACGATCACGTATTCATTGCTTGCCGGTCCAAAGGACATGACGATCGACTCAACAACGGGCGTCATCGCGTGGGCTGCTCCTATGCAAGGCACGCACGTCGTCACGGTGCAGGCTTCGATCGTCTCGGGTGGCAAGGCATATATCGCAAAGCAGTCCTACTCTCTGGTCATCCAGGGTAATGCACCGATCACCGTGGCCTTCACATCCACACCCGTGCTAACGGGCACAGAGGGCAAGGCGTATTCGTATCGCGTGCGTGCTCGCGCTTCTGATACCACACTGCGTGTTACATATCGATTGGGCACAGCCCCCTCCGGAATGACGCTTGCCATGGGAACCCTCTCATGGCCGAGCCCGGTAAAGGGCACGTATCCGCTCACGATCACAGCTCTTGTGCAGGGCGATACGGCTACGGCACAGCAGTCGTTCACACTCGTGATCAATCCGGACACAACGTCGTCGGTTGATGAGGAATCAGCACTTTCAACGGTGACGGTGTTCCCGAATCCTGCCAACGATGTCGTAATCGTTCAAGTGACCACGCCCATGACCGAGTCCGCCTCTGTTGATCTTATTGACCTCAACGGCCGCATTGTTCGTCGCGCGGTGATCAACCAGGGTAGCACGATGTGCTTCCTCGACGTGCAGTCTCTCTACGCCGGTGCGTATGTTGCGCGCATCACCCGTGGCGGAGCCAGTGTAAACCTGCCCGTCATGATCAGCGAGTAACCGCCGACCTTCATGAGCACACGACTGTTTGCGCCTGCCATCTTCCTGAGCATAGTGCTCGCGGCGATGTCAGGCGCTTCTGCGTTTGGACAGTCGCTAACGTTGATAACGTTTCGGCCAACGTATCATGGTGAGCCCCTTTCGCTTGATGACAAGGTCTATCAGGGGGCGAATGGCGCGCGGATCAACGTCAGCATGCTGAAGTTCTACGTCAGCAACATGCGACTTCGCACCACCGATGGCGGAAGCATGCAAGTTGGCGGACATCATCTGCTTGATCTTTCAGACGATGAAACGTCGAGCATTTCGGTCAAGATGCCGAGCACGCCAAGCAGTTCCGTCGATTTCACCATCGGCGTCGACAGTATCCTCAACGAGCAAGGTCCACAGGAAGGTGTTCTCGACCCGCGCAACGGCATGTACTGGACCTGGTCTACAGGATACGTCTTCTTCAAGCTCGAGGGTACTGTCGAGAGCGCAACGCAGACCAAGCGCGTGTTTGAGATTCATATCGGTGGGTACAAAGCCCCTTACCGGAACATGATCGATGTTCGGTGTGCGCTGCCGAAAGGTG
>VERF01000085.1 GCA_018882895.1 Candidatus Kapaibacterium sp. | reverse complement strand
CTCCCACGCCGAAGGCGTCCCCCACGCCGAAGGCGTCCCCCACGCCGAAGGCGTCTCGCACGGCGCAGCCGTCTCGCACCGAAGGTCTCCCACGCCGAAGGCGTCCCCCACGGCGAAGCCGTCCCCCACGCCGAAGGCGTCCCCCACGGCGCAGCCGTCTCACACGCCGAAGGCGTCCCGCACGGCATACTTTGCCATCATGTCGAACTCGAGGTTGACGTGGCGGCCGGGCTGGGCATGGCGCAGGTTGGTGACTGCGAGAGTGTGTGGGATGATGGCGACCTTCAGGCGGTCGGCTTCGAGGTCGGCAACCGTAAGGGAGATGCCGTCGATGGTTATCGAGCCCATGGGGATGAGCAGACGTCGGTATTCGGGGGCAAAGGCAACCCACATCTCCCAGACATTGCCGTCGTCGATGATGGAGTCGATGGTGCCGGTGGTGTCGACGTGACCCTGCACGAGGTGACCGCCGAGACGGTCTCCGAGACGCAGAGCACGTTCGAGGTTGACGATCGAACCTTCGGCGAGTTCGCCGATGGTTGTCTTCGAAAGGGTCTCGGGGATCACGTCGGCACTGAACGTCGACGCGTCAAGAGCAACAACCGTCAGGCATACGCCGTTGACGGCAATGCTGTGGTCGACCGCGGCGTCCTCCAGCACGAGCTGTGCCGACACGATAAGTCTGCGGCCGCCCGGCGTGGGGGTTGACGCAACGATGCGCCCGGTTTCTTCGACGAGGCCGGTGAACATTCTTTAGCGCCCCCTGACAAATGTGTTGATGAGCTCGATGTAAAAGTCATTGCCCATGGTGGCCGGAATATTGTCATGCCCGGCCCCTTCGATGCGACGGAAGATCTTCGGCGTTGGGGCGAGCGCGAAAAGGGGCTCACCGTGACGTTCAATGCCGATGAACGTGTCGGCCGTGCCATGCAGCATCAGCAGCGGTGCCTTCACGTTGCCGATCTGCGCGGCGTTGTCGTACGCCCCCTCCATGAGGTAGCCACCCGGAATGTCTAAAAGAGTGCCGCTCTGGATGAGGTCTTCCGCCGAGGCGAAGATCGACTCTGTAATGACAGCCTTCGGACGGTGCAACGTTGTGGCGGTGTAGAGGCATGGGAAGCCGCCGAGCGAATACCCGTAGTCGACGATCTGCGTGGTGTCCACGTCGGCCCGCGTGCGCAGGTAGTTCAATGCCGCTGCGGCATCGGCGCGCAAGCCATCTTCGGAGCTGCTGCCGCTGCTCTTGCCAAACCCGCGATAGTCGTAGATGAACACATCAAAGCCCGCACGGTAAAGCAGTTCCACCCTGTCCCAGTAATGCTGCAAGTGGTGCTTGTTGCCGTGGTGATACAACACCGTCGGATGCGGCTCGATACGCAGAGAATCGGGCTGTCGAACAAAGAAGCCGTAGAGCGTCTCCTGACCCGAGCGCAGCGTGACCTCCTGGCGATGCGCTTCCGGAATGACGGCGCTGGAGAGTTCGTAGGATTCAAGCGGCAGAGTGTTGAACAGGAAGCTGTCCATTGAGCACCCGCCGAGCAGAGCGCCAAAGAGCGCGATCGTGACAATGCGTCTGATCATAGCGCGATCATGCCTCCGATAAAGATCCCGAACGAACCCGTGCCGGCGATCGATGATTGACCCTCAAAGACGCCCTTGCGAGTGTCGACGTTGGCTGCCTGCCAGATGGCCTCCACCTGCAGGCGCACGGCATCGGAAACGGGGAACTGATATCCGGCAAAGGGGCTTGCCATAACGGTTGATGGGCTAAGCTGCAGCGTTGCGTGCGAGCCGGCGTAGATGAGCGAGGACTCTCCAACCGACCATGAAGCATTCAGCGTGAGGTTTGGGTACAGGCGCACCGGGGCCGAACGGGCAATGCCACCAAAGCCGATGATCTGGGCACCAAACGTCAACTCCGGAATCGCACCGCTCTCGGGCATGAGGCGCATGCGAGCGCCGAGGTCGACCCCGGCGACACCGAAGGCCGCCAACAGCAGATGTGCGCTGCCATGCAGGGTCACGTCCTCACTGACTCCGTAGGCATAGCCCGCCGTTGCATAGGGCACGACGCCTGTTGGAGATGACTCCGGCACGAGGGCGCCTCCGATCGATGTCGTGATGGCACTGGCCCCCTTCTGAAGCACCCGCACCGGTTGCACCATGGAGCACCCCGAGAGGGCTGCCAGCAAGGCAGGCACAACGATGCAGATGAGCAATGGGGCTCGATGTGACGTGAATTTCATGCGCGAAGATACGGTCAGCATCCAACACCACTGGCGCGCCGATAAGGCCGCGGCCTCGGGCGGAGGGAGATTTCGTAACATCGCATCCACTTGGCGGATGCGCAACTGCGCAAACCGCACACTGCATCGGCATTGTTCTCAGTTCATCCTATGGCACGTTGGGTAGCATCACGACATGATTCGACGCTGAGTGCGGCGCTCACGGCCGCCACGACCGGTGAGGCGATACTGTCGCTTCCCGATGGGCCGAGCATCATCGTCGTGCCCACCTCGGCTCAGCGTCCGCATTTGCTGCGGCAGTGGCTCCTGCATCATCCGCAGCGCCCGGCGCCGCTGGTGATGACGATGGCGCAGCTGATCCGGCGCCTCGGTGGCGAGCACATCGAGGCCGGTCCGCGGATCCTTCATGAGTCGGCCGTCACCGTTCTTCTGCGTCACGCCGCTGCCTCCCAACCTTCTGTTCTGTCGCTTGGCTTGTCGGCCGAGACGCTGGTTCGGTGGACGCAGCATGACCTCTCGCCGGGGGATCTTGATCAGTCCACTGACGCGTCTTCAGACGTCACCCGCATGCAACGCATACGTCACGAGGCGGCCCTCGTGTGGCGCGCGCTTGAGCAGACCTATGGATGGCGCGGATGCGACCGCGGCAGCTATGCCCGGCTGCTTGTCGAGGCGCTGAGTCAACGCACCGAGACCGGATTCCCGCATTCGGATGGACGGTACATTCATCGTCTGCTGGTGGTTGAAACGCACGGTCTGACGCCGGTGGACAGGCGCCTGTTGATGCGACTGGCCGAGACGGGCTGGGACATTGGCGTGCGATTCTGCGATGAGCCCGACCGTGGCGAATCCGACCTGCCGCAGAGCACGACCGAGTCAGACGTGCAAGTGCTGGTAAGCGCCGGCTGGCATCATGGCGGTGACAACGGCGGCCCCGTGCCGGAGGATATCGAACTGGTGACGTGTGATTCTCGCACCGACGAGGTCCGCATGGCACTGACGATGCTCCGGGATGACATCATGGCCGGACATTCCATGGCGGACCTGTGCATCTGCTTGCCGGGCTCTACCTCGTACCGACGTCTTCTCGATCATCAAGCGCCGCTCTACGGTGTTCCGTTGCAGATGACGTTGCAGCGCCGAGCTGCTACCACGCGCATCGGAGCGGCCATCTCGGCGGCATGCCAGGTGGTGACAGGGGGCTGGCAACGCATCGATCTTCAGCGGCTCCTTGCCGAGCCCCTTGCCGAGTCACTGCGGTCGATGGGCGCTACCGATCTTATGGACATTGCCCGTCGTGATCGCATCCGCGGAGGCGATGGTGCAGACCAGTGGCTTGAACGTCTCGAATGGGGCCTTCAGTCCCTGATGGCGCGGGATGGTCAGCAGGACGATGGAACCGTTCCCGATGTCTGGTCACGCGATCGCACTGTGCGATCCTACGAGCGGGCACGCCTTCTGATCGCACGTCTCCAAAGCAGTCTCAGTATCGAATCAACAACGGGGATGTCGGGTGCAGACTTTGCCGCCTTCGTTGCCGACTCGGTCATCGGACAGTTACGACTCGACGTGGCGCTGGAGAAGGCCGTCGAGGCCGGTTCAGAGCACGCCGGTGCACCGGTGGTGGACGTGGAGGTTGTTGCCTTTGAGAAGATCCGCCAGAGTCTGACGCTCTATGCAAGCTTGTCGCAGGATCATGAGCTGGCAGCGCTGACGTTCACCGAACACGTCAATGCCTGGTGGGGTATGGTCGAACAGATCAACATCGACGTTGGCAACAATCGCGCCGGCGTCACTGTGGCGGGTCCGGCCGAACTGCGCGGACGCACCTTCCGTCGCCTCATCGTACTTGGCTTCATCGACGGGGAGTTCCCCCGCTCATCGGGGAGCTTCTTCGACGAGGAGCTGCTGCCGCAGGTTGCGCGCCGGCTCGACGTCGAGGCGATGGCCGATTGTATGTCTGCCGCCAACGGTGGCGTGCTTTGCTTGCTGCGTCCGCGCATGATCGACGACACGCTCACCATCCCGTCGACCTTTGCCACACTTGTGCCAACGGCTCGGCATGCGGATCATCCGAAGCCCCCTGTCATCTTCGTCGGCCACTCGGACACGGCCGATGCCACGCCATATCGTCCACCACAGGATGTGGTCATCGGCTCCTCGGAAGGGGGCGAACACGAATTCGAGATCGAGCGCACCCGACGCATGAGTGCATCGAGACTTGACGTGATGACGAAGTGCCCGTTTGCCTATCTGGCAACAAAGGTGCTGCGACTTGATGTGACGAGTCTCGACGATGCGCGGCTTACGCCTCTGGAGCGAGGCAACGTGATGCACGAGCTCATTGCCGAGTTCTTCCGTCGCGTGCAGCCATCGGAGCCGTTGACGTTCGTGACGCGGCAGGAGATTCTGTCGCGGCGCGTTGAACTCCACCGCAGTATGGTCGAAACCTACTGGTCGGTTCTCTGCGGGCTGGTAGACGAGTATGCCCAACGACATGCCTGGGAACACACCTACGCCGTGGCTGAGCGCCAGGCACTGGTCGGCTCACCGGGCAGGGCCGGACTTCTTCGGCGGTGGTTGGAGCTTGAGATCGAGTATCAGGCGGCGACGGGCTTTGCGCCGGCGCTTTTTGAATTGGAGCTCGAAGAAGATCTGATCATTGATGATCAGGGGGCTGAGGCATCCCTGCCCGTGACGGCGCGGATCGACCGTATCGATGTGCGGGGCACGGACGACGGCATCGATTTTATCGTCAACGACTACAAGCCGCGTGCAAAGGACTTCTCGATGAACTCCGTTGTGGATGCGCGCCTCTCGCAGATGCCCCTTTATATCAAGGCCTTTTCCACCTGGCTGACGCGTCATGGTGTGCCGTGCAAGCCCCTTGCCGCCATCTACCGGTCATTTGGGGCATCGATCCACGAGACCGAGGAGCCGCAGAACAAGGTCGTGCTGTTCGATCCCGACTTCAAAACGTCGGCCAAGTCGCCGGCGCTAAAGTTTGCTCAAGTTTCTAAAATGATCGCCGAACTGCAGGATCAGACACTGCGCTCTCAGGTCGATCGTATTCTGCCGCAGCTGCTTCCTCTACGAGAGCAGATCACATCCGGACGGTTCCCTGTGCGACCTACGAAGGAGGCATGCAACGGATGTAGAATGTCGGAATTCTGTCGCATTCGGCAGTGGGGAGAGGCCACCGCCGAACATCAAGGTCACCACCTATGAAAAACCACACCGTCAAGCCCCTGCCCGCAGCGAAGCTTCGCTGGCAGTGTTCGCAGGATATGCTCCCGTTCAAGCGCACCACCAAGGAGGTTCGCCCCCTTCAGAAGATCGTCGGGCAGGACCGTGCAATTGAGGCGCTGCAAATGGGTGCGCGCATCCGAAGTCAGGGCTACAACATCTGGGCCTCGGGCGTTGTGGGCACGGGTCGCATGACCACTGTGCGACGAATTCTTGACGAGGTGAAGGCCGAGCGTCCGACGCTGTCGGACTTTGCCTACGTACACAACTTCAAGAATCCGGATCAGCCTGTGCTGCTTCGATTCCCGGCCGGCGAGGGGCGGATCTTTGCTCGCATGATGGATGAGTGTCTGATGGTGATCCGCCGACGGATCCCTCAGCTGTTTGAAGAGGAGCAGTTTCAAGAGTCACGCAAGAAGATCATTCAGGACTTTCAGACGAAGGAGAAGCACGTACTGGCGGAGTTCGATCAGAAGATCCGTCCGTCAGGGTTTGTCCTTGGACAGCTGCAGGACGAGACGGGCACGCGCCCTGAGATCTTCCCGTTGGTCGACGGTAAGGCAGTGACGATCGACGAAGTGGATGAGCTGGTGGCCGGCGGTAAGCTCACCGAGAAGAAAGCCGAGGAGATCGCCCATGCTTACACGGCGCACCAGGAAGAGCTGGCCGAGATCGGACGTCGGTCGATGCGCGTACTGACGGATTTCCGGCGCGAGATCGGACAGTTCGATCAGGCTGCCGTTGGCGTGCTTCTTCGATCGGTGTTCGATGAGATACTGCAGAGCTTTCCGCGTGACCGCGTGCGTCAGTTCATCGAAGGCGTCACGGCGCACATCCTCGAAAACGTCGATGAGTACGTGCGTGTCTACAGGGCCAAAGCAACGGGAGTCACCGAAGAGTCCATCGAAGAAAGTGCACGTCACCTCGAACGCCTCACAACTGTCAACCTGATCATCGACAATTACGAGACCATCACAGCTCCGGTGATCGTTGAGACGGCGCCCACCTACGCGTCGCTCTTCGGCACCATCGAAAAGCGGATGGATACAAGGGGCTTCATCCAGAGTGACTTCACGCAGATCCGTGCCGGTACGCTCTTGCGCGCCGATGGCGGCTTCATTGTCATGAACGCCATCGATGCCTTGAGTGACATGGCCATCTGGACGTCGCTCAAGCGGATGATGCTCTACGGCAGGCTCGAGATCCAGAGCTCCGATTCGCAGATGATGCTCACCACCATCAAGCCGGATCATATCAACGTGGACGTAAAGGTGATCCTGCTGGGCGACCCTTCCGTTTACCTCGCGCTGTGGGCGGCTGACGAGGACTTTCACAAGATGTTCAAGGTGCATGCGGAGTTCGAGGCCGACTCAACGCGATCGGCCGAAATGATCCGCAACTACTGTGCATTCCTGGCACATCTTGCTGTGGAAGAGCATCTGCTGCACTGCGATCGCGGCGGTGCGGCCGCAATCATCGAATGGGCCGTGGCCTTTACGGACTCGCAAGAGAAGATCTCACTGCAGTTCAGCTATGTGGCTGATCTTTTGCGCGAGGCCTCGCACTTTGCCCGCGCCGCCAAGTCGTCGGTTGTCCGTTCCGAACACGTGCGCCATGCATTGGACATGCGACACAAGCGCAGCGCGCGGGCCGACGAGATGATCCGCGAGGACATTGTCAGGGGGCGCCTGCTGATTGACGTCAAAGGCTCGCGCGTTGGCCAGATCAATGGCCTTACGGTGTACAGCACCGGCATCGTGTCCTTTGGTAAACCATCACGCATCACCTCAACCGTCAGCGCCGGCAATGCCGGCATCATCAACATCGAGCGCGAGGTGCAGATGAGCGGCTCGATCCACTCCAAGGGCGTCTACATTCTGTCGGGCCTTCTTCGCTCGCTCTTCTCTCGCTCACAGCCAATCTCCTTCACCGCAAGCGTCGCCTTCGAACAATCCTATGGCGGCGTTGATGGCGACAGTGCCTCGGCCGCTGAGATGATCGCCCTCTTGAGCTCCATCGCCAACATCCCGATCCGACAGGACGTGGCCATCACCGGCTCGATCAATCAGAAGGGCGACATCCAACCCGTGGGCGGCATCAACGAAAAGATCACCGGCTTTTTTGAGGTATGTCGTGACAAGGGGCTTACCGGCACCCAAGGCGTGATCCTGCCACGTCAGAACGTGCGCGACCTCATGCTTCCCGAAGAGATCATCGAGGCCGTCACGAAAGGCACGTTCTTCATCTACTCCATCGAGCGCCTCGAAGAAGCCATCGAGATCCTCATGCAAATGCCAGCCGGCAAACGACGTCGCGATGGCTCCTTCCCACCCGACAGCGTGTACGCAAAGGTCCAAGCCAACCTCAGCGTCCTGCACGCCGCCAGTAGGACGGGGACGCCTTTGGCGTGAGGGACGCCTTGCGGCGGGAAGCCTTGCGGCGGGAAGCCTTGCGGCGGGAAGCCTTGCGGCGGGAAGCCTTGCGGCGGGACGCTGCGCGGGAAGCCGCTGCGCGGCGGGACGCTTGCGCGGGAAGCCGCTGCGCGGCGGGACGCTTCGCGGGAAGCCTTGCGGCGGGAAGCCGCTGCGCGGCGGGACGGCTCTTCGCATAATTGCCCATGGCTTTAGCCATGGGATGAGAGGGAAAGGCCCCATAACAAAGAGGCATACATTGGATTGCCGCACCCTTCATATCCCAGGGC